>NZ_JAYEZN010000001.1:2756233-3112466 GCF_037031225.1 Halorientalis sp. LT38
TCGAAGGAACTCTCCGAACTGAAGATGGACCTCGTGGGCGGGGCTCACGAGGAGATGGTCGGCACCGATCGCAGGGTCCTGCTCGTCGAGGACGGGACCGGCGAGTCGCTCGTGGGCTACGACGAGGCTCACCGCCAGGTCGTGATCGCCGACGCGGAGGAGCGGGGGCTCGCGGTCGGCGAGTTCGTCGACGTCGAGATCACGAGCCACAACACGGTGTACGCCTTCGGCGAACCGATCTGAGTCTCAGGGGTCGCGGTCGGGGTCCCGGTTCGGGCCGCCGACCAGGCGGTCGACCTCCTCGTCGGGTTTCCACTCGCCGGCCTCCTTCGGGTCGACGTGGACGAACGCGTCGTCGACCTCCGGGAGGCGCTCGATCGACTGGATCACGGCGCTCTCGATGTCGTGGGCCTCCGTCAGGGTGCGGTCGCCTTCCACCTCGACGTGGAGCGAGACGTCGATCTCCGGGCCGACGTAGTGGGCGATGACGTCGTGGGCGCCCTCCACGTCGGGGTGGGAGAGCGCCCGGCGGACGATCTCGGCCCGGAGATCCTCGGGCGGGGCCGCCCCGACGAGGTAGTCGAGGTTGTCCCGGACGACCTCGACGCCGGTGTAGAGGATGCCGACGCCGACGACGGCGGCCGCGATGGGGTCGAGCAGCGGGAACCCGAGGACGGCGCCGATGACGCCCCCCATCGCCGCCAGCGCGGTGAGGATGTCGTTGCGATTGTCCAGCGCCGTCGCCACGACGGCGGGCGAGCGGTGGTCCGTTCCCACCGCCAGACAGTAGCGATAGAGCAGGTACTTTGCGACGGCGGCGAACGCGAGCACGCCCACGGCCGCGGGGTTGTGGGTCACCGCGACGGAGTCCGCGAGGACGCTCGAGATCGCCTGCCAGATGACGGCTGCGCCGGCGGCGAAGATGCCCAGCGCGACGAAGAGGCTCACGAACGGCTCGATGCGCTCGTGGCCGTGGGGGTGCTCGAAGTCGGGGGGCCGGGTGGTGAGGTAGAGGCCGGCGACGATCACCACGCTGTAGACCGTGTCGGCGAGGCTGTTGACGGCCTCCGAGCCGACGGCGAGGCTCCCGGTGACGTACCAGATCGCCCCCTTGGCCAGGACCAGGACCAGGTTGACCCCGAGCACCACGAGGCCGACCCGCCTGAGCGCCGTCGAGCGTGTCATCGCAGGCGCTTGGACGCGGGGGGTCAAAAGTCCCCCTTCGACGGCCTACGACAGGTCGACCGCTTGGTCCGGCCCGTGGACCGTCGCCCCCTCCTGTTCGGCGAAGCCCTCGTGGAGGCGCTCGTAGGTGTCCTCGACGGCCTCGACGATCACCTTCGTCTCCGAGATCACCGGCATGAAGTTGGTGTCGCCCTCCCACCGCGGGACGACGTGGGTGTGGAGGTGGTCGTCGATCGACCCCCCGGCCGCGCCGCCACCGAGGTTGAGACCGGCGTTGTACCCCTCCGGATGCAGGGCCGTCTCCATCGCCTCGATGGTCCGCTGTTTGAGGCGCGCGTGATCGGCGAGTACCGGTTCGTCGAGGTCGCGGTAGTCGCCGGTGTGCTGGTGGGGGATCACCATCGCGTGCCCGGGGTTGTACGGGTAGTTGTTCAGCAGGACGAACGCGTGCTCGCTCCGGGCGACGACCTTGTTCGCCCGATCGTCGTCGGCGTCGGCGAACGCGCAGAACACGCAGCCGTCGACGTCCTCGTTCTTGTCCGGCCGCTCGACCCAGTCGATCCGCCAGGGCGCGAACACCTGCTCCATGCCCGTGCTGGGACCGCGCCCGGCTTAACCGCCACGGCACACCGCGATTCGATGGCGAGCCATCTTCACGTATTTATATCCATCGGCCGTTCTATCGGGGTAGCCCCGAACGGAACTGTGAACGGGCTCCGTAAACGATCTGGGACGCTCTCGGCCCGTCATAGCGAAAACCACCGGACGGCGACCGGAAATCGCGTGAACGAACCGGAACGGATTGGAGTTTTTATGCTCCCGACCGGGGTAGGACCGGACGCGATGTCAGTACGCGATGATACGTCCGACGGGATGACAGAGGAGTGCGAGGAATGTCGGCGAGAGACGCCCCACGAGGTGTCCGTGGAGATTCTCACGGAGAGCGCCACGCCGGAGAACGCCGAGTACTCGCGCGAGCCCTACCGTGTCAGCGAGTGTCGGGTGTGTGGTGCGCGCACCGTCCTGCGGATGAACAACGCCTAGCTGACATCACAGCCGCGTCGTGACCTCGCAGCCGTCCTCGGTGACGATGAGCGTGTGTTCTTTCTGACTGACCAGCTGGCCGTCCTCCTCCTTGAGTACGGGGTAGCCGTGGAGCACGTCCTGCTGTTTGAGCCGCCGGAGCGCCATCTCCGGCCGGCGCACGTCGAGCCAGCGCGTGGCGAAGGGTAACGTCTTGAACTCCTCGGTGATCTGGTTCAGCGCGTCCCGGGCGGCGCGGTTGCGGACCGACCCCTCCGATTCGAGCGCGAAGATCTCCTCCTCGCTGCCCTCCCGCACCTTGCCGCCGCCGTCGGTCGCGAACGGTTCGATGGCGACGACGTCGCCGGCCTCGAGTTCGACGCCCTGTGCGACCTCCCGGTTCGGGATGTTCGGCGGCGTGTGCTGCTTCCAGTGGCCAAGTCCGTGGCCGGTGAGGTTCACGACCGGGTTGAACCCGTAACCGTCGATCGTCTCCTCGATGACGGCACCGATCTCGCCCGTGTCGACGCCGGCTTCCACCACGTCGAGTGCGGCGTCGAGGGCTGCCTCGGAGGCCTCCGCTAGCTCGGGGTTACCCGAGAGGTCGACGGTGACGGCGGTGTCGGCGAGCCAGCCGTCGACGTGAACCCCGATGTCGAGGTTGACCATCTCCTCGCCGAAGGTCGCCGAATCGTCGACGCTCGGCGTGGCGTGGGCGGCCTCCTCGTCGATGCTGATGTTCACGGGGAAGGCCGGCTCGCCGCCGAGTTCGCGGATCCGCTCCTCGGCCCACTCGGCCAGTTCCAGGTGACTCGCGCCGACTTCCACCCGGTCTGCGGCCTCGTTTCGCACCTGCGCGAGGATCTCGCCCGCTTCCCGGTGTTTCTCGTACTGCTCGCCGTCCAGGTCCACGTCGGTCATACCCGCCCGTTCGACGAACGCCGGCAAAGGAGTTGCGCTCCGGCAGGTCACGCGGCGCCGTCCGCCCGTCTCGACCGAACCGGTCCGACAGCCGAGACGACGCCGGAGCACCCGGTCGCTTACGGGTAGCCAAATTGATCGCCACTGGTCGGTGAGGGTCAGCCGACCCGCAAGTGAAAGATGCCGATCTGCAACCGATCGGCCGTCAGAGACCGCTTATCCCACACAGTCGGTCGCTACGTTCTCGAAACGGTCTGGGCCCCTTATCCCGGGCCTTGAGGAACCGGACACCGGATGAGAGACAAGCATCTGGCGGCAGTGACAGCGATACTTCTGGTCGTGGCCGCGGCCGGAATTGCCCTGACAGCAGGTGGGCAACAGGGTGCGCCACAGGCCACGGCCGCGGACACGACGGACGAGACGACGGACGCCACGGGTGTGACTCTTCACGGAGTCACCGTCGAACGACTCCGGCTTCAGGACACGAACGTCACGAACGCGACCGTCAACCGGCTGACGGTGGCCGAAGTGACGAGCGAGAACCGGACCATCACCAACGGGACCTTCGTCGACGTCGAGATCCAGTCGCTCCAACTGGAAGGCGTGACGGCCGACGACCTCACCAGCCAGGGGATGGCCCCGGAGGAGATGCCGGGCGCAGCGAACGAGACCATGCCCGCTGGCGAGGCAAACATGACGGAGACGCCGATGGGCGAGGCGACTGCGACCGAGACGCCGATGGGCGAAGAAACCGCGACGGAGACGCCGATGGGCGAAGAGACCGCGACCCCGACGGTCGCGGATGAGGGGACCGAACCCCTGCTGGCCCAGGAGAACGAAACGGAGACGCCCGGCGGCGAGACCACGCCGGCTGCCGGAGCCCAGAACGAGACGAACGAGACAGAGGAGGTCGAGAGCGTCAGGATCGCGATGCTCTCGGTCCAGCAGCTCGAAGTCGACTCCCTGAGCTACGAGGAGTCGGCGGCCGCCGGCGAGCAAGCGGGCGAGGCCGGGACGCCCGGTGAGGCGACGCCCGGCGAGGCGACCACGACGGAGACGCCGGGCGAAGCGACGCCGGGTGAGGCGACGCCCGAAGCGGAGACGCCCGGAGCGGAGACGCCTGGCGCACCGGGGACGCCCACCGAAGCCGTTTCACCGATGATGGCTCAGGCGAACGAGACGACGCCGGGTGACGGCGAGATGACGCCGGATGATGGTGAGATGACGCCCGACGAAGGCGAGACCACCACCGACGACGGCGAGATGACGCCGGATGACGGTGAGATGACTCCCGACGACGGCGAGATGACGCCAGGTGCGGGCGGCGGACAGGCCGGTGAAGGCCAGACCGTCGTCGTGCCGATGGTGAACGTCACCCACCTCAGCGTCGGCGAGATGGTCGTGACGACGAGCATGGGGGCGAACGAGACCGGCAACGCGACCGGTGCGGCGACGCCCGGTGGCGCCGGACAGCCGAACACGACCCAGGCCGGACCGCCCGGCGGTCAGGGGAACGCGCAGGCAGGCGGCCCCGCGACCGCCGCACAGCCGACCGCCGTCCAGGTCGACAACGCCACGGCGGACCGCGCCACGGCTCGACTGACGACCGAGTACGGCCAGTTCCACCTGGCGAACGTCTCGGTCCCCGACGAGATCCAGGCCGGCGAGAACTTCACGGCGACGCTCACGCTGGTCAACGCCGACGACCAGCGCGGCGTCGAGTACATCGGCTACCAGGTCGGGACGACCGCGATGACGCGCCAGCTGGTCGTCCTCGAACCGGGTGAACGCCAGGAGGTCACGATCAACGTCTCCACCGAGGACCTCACGGCCGGAACCTACACCCAGCAAATCGAGAGCCAGCGGACGACCGTCACCCTGCCGCTGACCGTGCAGAACGGCGAGGACAACGCCACCGCAATGGCCACGCCGAACGAGACGACGACGCCGGGCGAGACGGAGACGCCCGAGGAGGAGACGCCGGGCGGAGAGACGCCGACCGACGAGACGCCCGAAGAGGAGACGCCAGGCGGAGAGACGGCGACCGAAGCGACGCCTGGTGCCGGTGGTGTGACGACGACTGACGGCGGGCTGTAGGACGGCCCCATCGCCGCGGGCCGCTCTCGGGGACGGTCAGCGACGAGCCTGACACTGAATAATCACCACGGTCGTTGTCGATAGTTTCCCAGGAAGCGGTAGGCCTTTTAGCCCGACGTGTGAACTTCCGAGATATGCCCTACGAGAAGGTCGACGTGCCCGCGGACGGGGAGAAAATCGAGGTGGTAGATCCGGAGAACGACGAACTCTCGGTTCCGGAGAACCCCATCATCCCCATCATCTACGGCGATGGAATCGGCGTCGACGTCGGACCGGCCGCACAGAAGGTGCTCGAGGCGGCGGCCGAAGCCACCGGCCGGTCGATCAGCTGGATGCGGGTCTACGCCGGCGAGACCGCACGCGAGCAGTACGACGAGAACCTCCCCGAGGACACCCTCCAGGCGTTCCGGGAGTTCAACGTCGGGATCAAGGGCCCGCTCACGACCCCGGTCGGCGCGGGCTTTCGCTCGCTGAACGTCGCTCTCCGCAAGCGACTCGACCTCTACACGAACGTCCGACCCACCTACCACATCGAGGGCGTCCCCTCGCCGGTGACGCGCCCGGACCAGATGGACATGGTCACCTTCCGGGAGAACACCGAGGACGTCTACGCCGGCATCGAGTGGGAGGCCGGCACCGACGAGGTCGAGAAGGTCCGCGAGTTCGTCGAAGACGAGATGGGCTTCGACGAGACGATCCACGAGGGCGCCGTCGGCATCGGCGTCAAGCCGATCACCGAGTTCGGCACCAAACGCCTCGTCCGCAAGGCCATCGAGTACGCCCTGGAGAACGACCGCGATTCGGTCACGCTGGTCCACAAGGGGAACATCATGAAGTTCACCGAGGGCGCGTTCCGCGACTGGGGCTACGAGGTCGCCGAAGAGGAGTACGGCAGCGAGGTCATCACCGAGGACACCCTCTGGGAGGAACGCGACGGCGAAGCCCCCGAGGACGCCGTCGTCGTCAACGACCGCATCGCCGACAACATGCTCCAGCAGATCCTCACCCGCACCGAGCAGTACGACGTGCTCGCGATGCCGAACCTCAACGGCGACTACCTCTCGGACGCCTGCGGCGCCCAGATCGGCGGGCAGGGGATCGCCCCCGGCGCGAACTTCGGCGACGGTCGCTGTCTCGCCGAACCCGTCCACGGCTCGGCCCCCAAGTACGCCGGCCAGGACAAGGTGAACCCGACCGCGATGATCCTCTCCGGCCGGATCATGCTCGAGTACCTCGGCTGGCAGGACGCCAGTAACCTGATCTACGACGCCGTCGAGGAGGCGATCAAGTCCAAACACGTCACCTACGACATCGAGCGCCAGATCCAGGGCGGCGAGAAACTCGCCACCAGCGAGTACGCCCAGCGGGTCGCCGACAACATCCACGACCTGGCCTGACTCCCCGGCCGCCGTTTTCTGTTTCGTCTCGCTCCGTCCAGCCGCGCCACCTGGTCCACCCAGCGGGGGCGACGGGGGACGGAAAACTCTTCTCCGATGGCGACGCAGGTGCGGATATGTACGCGGTCGTCGGGTGCAGCGACTGCGACGCGCTCCGCGTCGTCGAGGGCCGCCCCGAACGCTCCGAGTGTCCCCGCTGTGGCGCCAGCCGCAAGTTCGAGACCCTCAAGCAGTTCGTCACCACCGAGGACCCGGACCACGCCCGCGAGGTCCGGGCGGCCCTGCTGGCGAAACGCCAGGGCCGGGAAGACGCCTTCGACGACCTGGACTCGTTCGCGGAGATGGACCGCTACCTGGACGAGGCCGGCGTCGACGACGACGAGTATCTCGAAGCGTCCGGGCTGGACCCCGACGCGGTCGCGGCGGCCGGCGATCGCGCCGGCGAGGGGAGCGGCGGCGGTCAAAGTCGCAAGGAGACGGTCCTGGCGGCGCTCCGGGACCGGGACGAACCGACGGAGGAGGCGGTCCTCGCCTACGCGACCGACCGCGGCGTGCCGGCCGAGTACGTCCGGGACGCGCTCGCGAAACTCGTCCGCCGGGGCGAGGTGACCGAACGGGACGGGACCTACCGCCTGCTCTGACCGGTTTCTGACAGCGGCGTAAGTTGTCCGAATCACGACTGCGGAATTTAACATGCGAGACGGTGACATACCTGTATGGCAGCGGAGCGACCGGAACGCGCGGACCTGTTCTTCCTCGCGGCGGGGACCGGGATCGTCCTCGGGGCGATCGTGGTCGTGATCGCCGGGAGCGCCGGCCAGCCGTCGGTGGGGGGTCTCGGGCTCAACCGGATCGGCCAGTTCCTCTTCGCGGCCGGCTTCGGATTCGGGGCGCTCTACCACCGCGTGCTCGGGCACGGGCTTCAGGTCGCGGGCTTTTCGCTTCTGGCCGCCGGGTGGGCGTTGCTCTTCGCGGACTGGCTGCTCGTCCCGCTCCTGGGCCGGGGGCTGTTCACGCTGATCATCGCGGTGCTGGCGCTGGGCGGGGCGCTCGTCGTGCTCGGTATCATCGGGGACGCAGAGCGACTCCGGGAGGCGGTGCCGCCGGGGGTCCGCCCGGGGGACTAGACGGCTTCCAACCGGCTCCTCACCGACCCAGTTCCGCGTGGGCGCTGGAGAGGTGCCGGGAGGCCAGCGCCGCCAGCAGGGAGAGTTCGCCCGCTAGCGCCGCCGTCGCGATCACTTCCGCGAGCGCGTCGGCGTTGCTGCCGGCGGGGTCGCCGCCGCCGCCGACGCCGACCACGTCGAGGGCCTCGGCCTGCGTGGGCAGGCCCGTCCCGCCACCGACGGTACCGACTTCGAGGGAGGCGATCGTGACGCTGGCGTAGAGCCCCTCCTCGCGCTCTTCGACTGTGGTGATGGCGTTCGAACCCTCGACGACCTGGGCGATGTCCTGGCCCAGCGCGAGGAACGCGGCGGCGATGACGTTCGCGGCGTGGGCGTTGAACCCCAGGCTCCCCGCTTTCGCGCTCCCGACGAGGTTCTTGCGGGTGTTGGCCTCCGCGATGGCGTCGGCGGTCGTGTCGAGGCGCTCCTCGACGAGGTCGTGGGGGAGGAGCACGTCGGCGGCGACGGTGCGGCCCCGGCCCTCGATGGCGTTGATCGCCGCGGGCTTCTTGTCCGTACAGAGGTTGCCCGAGAGCGCGACGAGGGAGGCAGGCGTCTCGCTTTCGACGACGCCGCAGGCCTCCTCCGTGGCGATGGTGGCCATGTTCATTCCCATCGCGTCCTTCGTGTCGTAGACGAACCGGAGGAAGACCGAGTCGCCGACGACGTAGGGGGTCACGTCGGTGAGCTCGCCGTGGCTGGTGGTCGACTCGGCGGCCTCGGCCAGCTGGTCCGTGTTCTCGCGGACCCAGGCGGCCACGGTCGCGGCTTCGCCGACGTCTTCGACCGTGAACACGGGCGCGCGGGTCATCCCGTTCTTGAGGACGCGCGCGGTCGCGCCGCCGGCCGATCGGATGGCCGAGCAGCCGCGGTTGACGCTCGCGAGCAGCGCCCCCTCGGTCGTCGCCATCGGAAGGTAGCGCTCGCCGTCGACGCTCCCGCCGTCGATCTCCACGGGGCCGACGACGCCCATCGGGACCTGCGCCCCGCCGATCATGTTCTCGATATTGGGGTCGGCGTTTTCGGCCTCGAACGCGTACGATCCGACTGTCTCGAGGTCGGTGTCTGTCTCGCTCTCGACGAAGGCCCGGCGGGCCGCGGCGGCCGTCTCCGGGTCGGCGTGGGCCTCCAGTTCGTGGAGTCGGAGCTCGCCGTCGCGGACGCGTGCGGCGAGCTCTGACGGGTCGGTCATACCGGACGGGTCGACCGGTGTTCCCCTAAGCGTTTCTACACCCGCCTGAGGTCGACCTCGCCGGCGGGGACCCGGTAGCTGAACAGCTCTTCCTTCGGAGCGGCCCCCGAGTTCACCGACTTGTCGACCGCGTGGACCGTGAACTCGCAGGCGTCGCGGGTGACCTCGGCGACGGCGTACCCCCAGTGGCCGCTGTCGAGCGCCTCGACCTGCGCGCTGCGGGAGACGATGGCGTCGGTGAGGTAGCGCTCGACCCGGGCCGAATCGACGCCGTCGAGGCGTTCGCGGAGGTTCGGACTGGTGACCGCGGGCGTCATGAGTTCGACGCCGACCCGCGAGTCGGGCGACGCGGCGTCGCCTCGGGCCACGTACCCGGCGAGCGAGGAGTGGAGGTCGCCGCTGAACACGAGGAGGTTCTCCGGGCCGTCGCGGAGTCGGTCCAGCAGGTACCGCCGCTCCGTCGCGAACCCGTCCCAGGCGTCGGCGTTGAACACGGTCGCGTAGTCGGTGTCGACCCGGAAGTCCGTGAGAAGGACCTCGTTGGCCCAGGCGGACCAGGTGGCGTCGCCGTCCCGCATCTGCTTCAGGAACCACCGGCGTTGCGTCTCGCCAAGCATCGTCTGGTCGATGTCCGCCTCGGCCACGGACCCCGAGTCGTCCGAACCGAACTCGATCCCCAGTTTGTCGCCGGCCTCCGGGCTCGTCCGGTAGAGGCGTTCGTCTGTCACCACCAGATCCAGCAGGTCGCCGAACTCGAACGTTCGGTAGAGCCGCAACCGCTGCTGGAGGTCCGCCGCGTTCGGATCGTAGCCCACCCGGACGGGCATGTACTCCCACCAGGCCCTGATGCCGGCCGCGAACAGTCGTCGCATGGCGTCGGGGTCGCCCTTGCAGGGGTGGGTCTTCGCACCGGCGCGGGGGCGGTCTTCCTCGTAGTCCCAGTAGCGGTTGTCGACGATCTCGTGGTCGTCCCAGGTCGGCACGAGCGCGTGGCGTTCGAGCGCGGCCTGGAGGAACCGGTCGCCCCGATAGGTCCGATAGAGGTGCCGGAAGTCGGCCAGATCGACCGCGACTGATTCGCCGCTCGGGAGCCGAACGTACCGGTCGAAGTACTCGTAGAAGGCCTGGGACTCGGTGAAGCCGCCGTACTCGTAGACGAAATCGCCCAGGTGGAGGACGAAGTCCAGGTCCTCCCGGGCGAGGTGCGCGAACGCGCCGTAGTAGCCGTTCCGGTAGTCCTGGCAGTTCACGATCCCGAACCTGACGCGCTCGGGGCTGCTCCCCGGTGCCGGCAGGGTCCGGAACTCGCCGGTCTCGCTGGCCACGTCGTCGTAGACGAACCGGTAGTAGTACCGCTCGTCGGGCGACAGTCGCCCGTCGAGATCGATCTTCGCGGTGTAGTCGTGGGCTGCGAGATCGTCGGTCCCGACGGCGAAAGTCCGCCGGTCGCGCTCGAAGTCCTCGTCGGTCGCGACGACGAGTTCCAGCGGCGCGTTCGGATCGAAGGCGTCCGGGTTCACCCGCGTCCAGACCACCGCCCCGGTCGGCGTCGGATCGCCGCTTGCGACGGACTGGGGAAACACGCCGTCGGTGTCTCGGTCGCCCCAGTAGCGACTGGCGCCACCCGAGAGCGGTTCGACCGACCGCGGTTCGGGTATCGCGTCCGTCCCCAGCAGGTCCGCCGTCCCGAGCGCGAAGGGCGCCCCGGCGATGCCCCTGAGCGCCGCCCGCCGTCCATCGTCCACCCTCCGCTCTTCAGTCACCGTCGACCCCCACCCGTTCGTACATCGGAAACCTCAGACGATTATTGTAAAACAGATTGGCTAAACGTAACGGTTCGTATGCCCGGTCGTTAATAACGGCCGGGGATGTGACCGGAGAGAGATACGTTTCGTGCCGGTCGGCAGACGCGTCGCGGTCGCTCCCACGCATCACGTTCCGGGGGCAGCGACGGGGACAGCGGCAATATATGCACGAAAATCCACCGGTGCCGTATATTGAAGGCAAAATCTTTTCAATATCATCTACCGTAGGTCGTGCAACACCAAAGGGTGGTATACGTGCCGGAAATGGAAACAGCGCGGTTCGAGACCGACCTGAGTCTCTTCAAATACGACGACCTGGAACAGCTCCCGCCGGCCTATCGCGACCTCGACGAAGTCGCGCGCACCGAGCGCATCGAGGCCGCACTGGCCGAGCTGGGCGACGACGTGGTCATCCTGGGCCACAACTACCAGCGCCGGGAGATCGTCGAACACGCCGACTTCGTCGGCGACTCCTACCAGCTCTCGAAGGAGGCCGCCGCGGCCGACGCCGACTACGTGATCTTCGGCGGCGTGACGTTCATGGCCGAGTCCGCCGACATCATCACCGACGACGATCAGTCCGTGATCCTCCCGAGCATGGAGGCGTCCTGCCCGATGGCCGGGATGGCGGAAGCGCTGCAGGTCGACGCCGCGTGGGCGGAACTCACCGCCGCGACCGACGACGACATCGTGCCGATCACCTACATGAACAGCTACGCCGACCTGAAGGCCTTCTGCGCCGAGCAGGGCGGGCTGGTCTGTACCTCCTCGAACGCCCACCGGGCCTTCGAGTACGCCTTCGAGAGGGGCGAGAAGGTCCTCTTCCTCCCGGACAAGCACCTCGGGGAGAACACGGCTCACAGGTTGGGACTGGAGGACGAGATCGTCGAGTGGGACCCCTGGGATCCCGAGAGCAAAGACGCGAGCGCCGCGGTCGAGAACGACGTGATCCTCTGGGACGGCTACTGCCAGGTCCACGAGCGATTCCGCGAGAGTCACGTCGAGGACCTGCGCGAGGAACGCCCGGACGCCAACGTCGTCGTCCACCCGGAGTGCCGTCGGGAGGTCGTCGAGGCCGCCGACGTGGTCGGGTCCACCGCGACCATCTGCGAGACGGTCGCCGAGGCCGACCCCGGCGAGGCCTGGGCCATCGGCACGGAGATCCACCTCGCGAACCACCTCGACCGCTGGCACCCGGAGGTGGAGGTCCTGCCGCTCTGCGGCGACGCCTGCATGGACTGCAACGCCATGCGCCAGATCGACCCCAACTACCTGACCTGGGTGCTCGAGGAACTCGTCGAGGGCCGCGAACGCAACGTGATCGAGGTCGCGCCCGCGGAGAAGGAACTGGCACAGGTCGCACTCGACCGGATGCTGGAGATCTGATCCGATGTCCGCACACACCGAATCCGACGTGCTCGTGATCGGCTCCGGGATCGCCGGCCTCGCTGCCGCGCTGGCCGCGGCCCGCGAGGGCGCCGACGTGACCGTCGCGACGAAGGCCACCCGCCCGGAGGGGTCGGCCTCCTGGTGGGCCCAGGGGGGCATCGCCGTCGCGCGCGACGACCCCGAGCAGTTCAAGCGCGACGTCCTCGCGGCCTCGGACGGCACGGCCGACCCGGACGCCGTCGACGTGCTCGTCGAGAACGCGAACGACGCCGTCGAGGACGTCCTGCTGGAGACCCTCGACGTCGCGTTCGACGAGGCCCAGGGCGACTTCGACTTCGGGCGCGAGGCCGCCCACTCGGCGGACCGCATCCTCCACGTCGACGCCTCGACGGGGAAACACGTCCACGTCCCGTTCCTGAACTACCTCGACGACCACGACGGGGTCCGGATCAGAGACGACACCGCCGCGCTCGAACTGATCCGCCACGAGGGCCGGGCCCACGGGGCCGTCCTCGAATCGGACGGCGAATTCGCCCCCCACTTCGCGGGGTCGGTCGTGCTCGCGACCGGCGGCATCGGGGACCTCTATCCCAGGTCGACCAACCCCGCTGGCTCGACCGGGGACGGCATCGCCATGGCGGCCCTGGCGGGCGCGGAGGTCACGGACATGGAGTACGTCCAGTTCCACCCCACGGTGTGCGTTGCCAACGACAGTCCCTTCCTCGTCAGCGAGGCCGTCCGCGGCGAGGGTGCAGTGCTCCGCAACGGCGAGGGCGAGCGGTTCATGCCCGACTACCACGAGGACGCCGAACTCGCCCCCCGGGATGTCGTCGCCCGCGCGGTCCAGACCGAACGCGACGCGACGGGCGAGGTCCTGCTGGACGTGCGTCCCCTCGACTTCGCCGGCGCGTTCCCCGATCTCGTCGAGAAGTGCGAAGATCACGGCGTCGACTGGGAAACCGGGATCCCGGTCGTCCCGGCCGAGCACTTCTGCTGCGGCGGGATCGACGTCGACGACCGCGGGCGGACGAGTCTCGACCGGCTCTACGCCGTCGGCGAGTGCTCCCGCACGGGCGTCCACGGCGCGAACCGGCTGGCTTCGACCTCGCTGCTCGAGGGGCTGGTCTGGGGGCTGCGGGCCGGCGCCGACGCGGCCGGGACGGACGCCGAAGTCGTCGAGGCGCCGGAGCTCCTCGAACGGGACCCCGAACTCCCCGACCGGTTCGCCGCCGAGAAGTTCCGCCGGCTCCGGCGCGTCATGGACGAGTACGTCGGCCTGGAACGCGATCCCGAGGACCTCGGCAGGGCGATGGCCGTCCTCCGGCGACTCAAGGGCGAGGTGGACGCCTACACGCGGACGCGGACCTCGCGCTCGCTGTACGAACTCCGGTCGGCGAGCGTGACGGCCCTGCTGATCGCGCGACAGGCCGCCGCAAACGACGAGTCGGTCGGCTGTCATCACCTCGCGGAGAGTCCGAGCACCGACGCTGAATCCGACGCGCCCGAACCCCGGGCCGACGACTGATGCTCGCCGACTCGAAGATCGAGGGCTGGCTCCGCGAGGACCTGGGGCACCACGACGTGACGAACGAGGTTCCCGGGGAGACGACGGGGCGACTCGTCGCCAAAGAGTCGGGCGTCGTCGCGGGGCTGGACGCCGCCGCGGCGGTCTTCGACTACCTCGGGGTGAGCGTCGAGCGCCCCGCGGAACCGGGCGACCGCGTCGAGGCCGGCGAGGCTGTCCTGCGCGTTGCGGGCCCGGCCCGGGACGTGCTGCGCGGAGAGCGGGTCGCAGTCAACCTCGCCGGGCACGCCTCCGGCGTCGCGACGAAGACCCGGCGAGCGGTCGCGGCCGCGCGAGAGGCCGAGCGTAGTGAGGCCTCGGACGGTGCGAACGGCGAAGCCGTGAGCCGCGAGGTCGACGAGGACGTGACCGTCGCCGCGACGCGGAAGACGACCCCCGGGCTCCGCGGGATCGAGAAGCGCGCGGTCGTCGCGGGCGGGGGCGACACCCACCGGCTCGATCTCTCGCACATGGTGATGGTCAAGGACAACCACGTCGCCGAGATGGGCCTCGAGGGGGCCGTCGAGCACTTCCGCGATCGGGCATCCTTCGCCACGAAGATCGAGGTCGAGGTCGAGCGACCGGCCGAGGCGCCGCGGGCCGCCGACGCGGGCGCCGATATCGTCCTGCTCGACAACATGACGCCCGCGGAGACTCGGGAGGCCGTCGACCTGCTACGTGAGCGGGACCCCGCTGTTCTGGCGGAGGCCTCGGGCGGCATCACCGTCGAAGACGTCCCCGAATACGCGGGGACCGGCGTGGACGTGATCTCGATGGGCTCTTTGACCCACTCGGCGGCGTCGCTTGACTACTCCTTCCGGACGGACTAATCGAGATCGACGGCGAGCATGATCTCGTCGACGGGGTCGCCGTCGATCTCGAAGTGGCCGTCGCGGACGGCCTCGATGCGCCAGCCGTTCTCCTGGAGGAAGGAGACGGCGAGGTCGTTGGTCTCGGGGACGGAGTTGTAGACCCGGCGGCAGCCGTTGGCGCGGGCCCACTCCATCCCGCGCTGGAGGAGGTGGCTGCCGATGCTGTAGCGCCGGTACTCGACGAGGACGCCGACGGTGAGTTCGGCGGTGTGGGAGAGCTTGGCGAGGCGCGGGATCTCGACCTGGCACCAGCCGACGACCTCGTCCTCGACGGTCGCGACGAAGAACACGCGCGTCTCGCCGGCGTTGTTCCGCAGGAGGGCGTCCTCGTACTCGAGCTGTTCGGCGACGCTCTCGGCGACCAGGTGGACCTGGCGGTCGGCGACCGCCCGGACCACGCCCAAAAGTCCCGTCGCGTCGGCCTGACAGGCCGGTCGGATCTCGTAGGCCAGCCCAGCCGTCTCGTGTTCCTCGGTCTCGCCGCAGTCGAGTCGCACTCGGAGGTTCCCGTCTTCGGTCTCTTCGAGGTATCCGTCGCGTTTCAGCATCGAGACGTGGTGTCTGAACGCCTCCGGGTCGATGGCGACGTGGTCGGCCGCTTCGCTCGGCTGGACCGACCCGTGCCGCTCGACGTAGCGATAGATCCCCATCCGGTCGTCGTCGAAATCGAAGGACTCGAAGGGGCTCATTCCCGGATACCTTCGGTCCCGGGACCTATACAACTTTTGACCGTCTGACACGAGTCGCCACCGAACGGCCCCCATCCCCAATCACCTCGCAGCCGCGTTCAACAGGCTGGGCGTGGTACGCCCCCCAGGGAACACCGATGGACAACAGACTGCTCACCGGCGCGGTGCTACTGGTCGTCGGGGTGGGACTGGTCGGGGTGGAACTGCTCCAACTGATTCGAACCGTGCCGACGCTGACGCTCCCCCTCGGCGTCGTCGCCATCGCCGTCGGCACACTGCTCGTCGGGACGTCCGGGACGGTCACCCGGGGTCGCCAGTCGGCGTAGCGCGGGCTTTCCGGTCGGTTAAGTGACCGGGCCGCCTCCGACCGGACGTGACGACGGAACCGTCCCGGCGCACCGTCGAACTGGTTCGCGTCGGCGTCGCCGGCACGACCGTCGCGACGCTGGTAGCGGTGAGTCTGACGGCGTTCGGCGTCGCCCTCCCGGGCGCGGTGGCCGGCGTCGCCGTCGGCACCGGCGTGGCGCTCGTCCTCCCGGCGCTGCTCGCCCCGGAGCGATACGCCGCCGATAGTTCCGGGTCCGTCTTCGGATTCCGCCCCCTCCCGGCCGGGTTCGCGCTGGCGGGGAGCGGCCCCCTCGTCTTCGTCGGGCTGTTCGTCTCCGGATCGCTGGCGCTCGCCGTCTCGATGGGACTGCTCGGCGCGATCGCCGGCTACCGACTCTTCGCCGCGGCGATCCCCGAAGATCTCTCGACCGCGACCGAGTGATCCGCCGTCCCCGATGCCTCACTCGAGGAGCGATTCGCCCGTCATCGCGGCCGGTTTCTCGACGCCCAGCAGTTCGAGCATCGTCGGCGCGACGTCTGCGAGCGTGCCGCCCTCCCGCGCGACTCGCCCCCCGTCGGTCCCCTCGGGATCGAGATACGCGAACGGGACCGGGTTGAGCGTGTGCGCGGTGTGGGGGTTCTCGGGGGTGCCCATGTCGTCTGCGTTGCCGTGGTCGGCGGTGACGAGCGCGTGCGCGCCGGCCTCGCCGAGCGCGTCCACGAGCCGCCCGACCTGCTCGTCGACGGCCTCGACGGCCGCGACGGCCGCGTCGAAGTCGCCCGTGTGGCCTACCATGTCCGGGTTCGCGTAGTTGAGGACCAGCACGTCCGGGTCGTCGGCACGAATGGCGTCGATGGCCGTGTCGGTCACCTCGGCGGCGCTCATCTCCGGCTGCTGGTCGTAGGTCGCCACGTCGGGGCTCGGCACGATCTCGCGGCGCTCGCCGGGGAACTCCACCTCGCGGCCGCCGTTGAGGAAGTAGGTGACGTGGGCGTACTTCTCGGTCTCGGCGATCCGCAACTGGGTGTGGTCGGTGTTTGCGAGCACCTCGCCCAGCACGTCTTCGGGCTGGTTCGGGGGGTAGGCGACGGGGAGGTCGAAGGTCTCGTCGTACTCGGTCATCGTCACCAGCCGCGTCGCCGGCGGGTCCGTATCGAACTCCCATTCGGGGCGGATGTCGGCCAGCATTCGCGTGAGCTGGCGGGCCCGGTCCGAGCGGAAGTTGAAGAAGACGATCGCGTCACCATCGGAAAGGGCCAGCCCGCCATCGACCAGCGTCGGCTCGACGAACTCGTCCGTGGTGTCCCGGTCGTACGAGTCCGTGACGGCGTCGACCGCAGTGGGGGCGGCGTACTCGGCCTCCCGGTTCACGATGGCGTCGTAGGCGCGTCTCGTCCGGTCCCAGTTCTCGTCGCGGTCCATCGCGTAGTAGCGGCCGCTGACGGTGGCGACGTGGCCGGTACCCCGTTCCTCGGCGTGGGCCGCGAGCGACTGGAGGTAATCCTCGCCCCCCGTAGGGGAGGTGTCGCGCCCGTCGGTGAAGGCGTGGGTGACGGTTTCGGCGTCACGCTCGGCGGCGACGTCGATCAGTGCGTGGAGGTGCGACTGGGCCGAGTGGACGCCGCCGTCGCTGACCAGCCCCATGAAGTGGACCGTGCCCTCGTGGTCCTCGGCGTAATCGAACGCCGATTTCAGGGCCTCGTTGTCGCCGAACTCGCCGGCCACGATGTCGTCGGTGATCCGGGTCGTCTCCTGTTTCACGACCCGGCCGGCGCCGATGTTGAGGTGTCCGACCTCGCTGTTGCCCATCTGTCCGTCGGGGAGGCCGACGCGGCGACCGTGCGTCTCCAGGGTCGTCGCGGCCCCCTGTTCGCGAAAGCGGTCGACGTTCGGGGTGTCCGCGGCGCGGACGGCGTCCCGGGCCGACTCGTCGGGGTTCAGCCCC
The DNA here is from genome assembly GCF_037031225.1 of Halorientalis sp. LT38. Lineage (NCBI taxonomy): Archaea > Methanobacteriati > Methanobacteriota > Halobacteria > Halobacteriales > Haloarculaceae > Halorientalis > Halorientalis halophila. Next base: position 2,773,807 of record NZ_JAYEZN010000001.1, read on the forward strand.
CAGCCGTCGAGGATGACCAGACCCACCTGCATACGCGGTGGGTCGCCGCCGGAATGTAAAACGCCGTCGGATGCGCGGGCGGCCGGCGGGACGGTCGGGCCCGGGTCGGGGTTCACTCCGGGTGCAGGGCGCCGAAATATGGGCGCGGACGCGTCGGCGACCGCGGCAGTTGCCTCGGGGACCACCGACGTTATGTAAGAGGGCGGCCCAGGCTAACGCATGGAGACGACTATCGTGGACGAAGCGTTCGCCGACAAGTTGGTGACGACCGCGCGCACGGCGGCGGGCGATAGCCTCCGCTCTCTGACCTACTTCACCCGGTCGAACTTCGAGCAGCTATACCTCCGCGAGGACCTCGAACGCGACGCCGACCTCGACAGCTTCATCGGCCACGAGTGGCGCGGCTTCAAGAACACCACCGACGCCTACCGCGGGACCGAACTGGGCGAGTACCGCTACACCATCCGCGTCTTCGAGAACGGCTTCCTCCTCCGGGTGACGAGCGACCGCGACGGCGTGTTCGTCACCACCGACGGCGCGACCATCCGGGACTTCAACTCCTACGTCACCGCCATCAAGGAAGTGCTGGACGAGAAGACCGGCCGCGACGACTGACGACCGCCGGACGGCGGTGTTGCCTCCCCGACACGGACTTTTATTGTCCGAGCTATCGAACGACGGCGGACATGGTCCGCCGCCAGCGGCGCCCGCTCCCCGCCTCCCCGCCCGCGCCCGGAGATCCGTCGGCGGCACGTCCGTCTCGGAAACGCCATGGCCGACGGTGACGCGACGGAGACGGGGTCGCGAACGGAGAAGATCGAGATCAACAGGACGGCGTACGAGGCCTACAGGGACACCGCCGACGTCCAGATCGAGGGCGTCAGGCGTCTCGAAGGGAAGGCCCTCGAAACGGTCAAGGTCGTGTTGCTCGTCACGCTGGGGATCGTCTCGGCCTGGAACGTCTTCGACCAGTTGACGATCGACCTGTACGTCGTCGCCGCCGTGCTCAGTTTCCTCTACTCGCTGTGGTGCTGTATCGGGGTATACACGCCCTCGATCCACCCCCTCGGCCTGAGCGCGGACGCCATCGGCGAGATCCAGCGCGAGACCGATCTGGAGCACCACTACGCCGAACTCGTGGACACCTACCAGGAGGTCGTCGAGAAAAACCGCGAGAAGATGCAGGGGCGCACGGCCGAGTTTCGGCGGGGCCTGTGGGCCGCCTTCGCCGGAATCGCCCTGTTCGCCGCGTCGATCGGCCGACTGGTCACCGCGGAATCGTCGATAGAGCCCGACCTCGGGGTGGTCCTCCTCGTCCTCGCGCTAGCGTACTTCGGATATCGGCAGTAACTGGAGACCGATGGCTCGCAGTCTGCAACAACCACGAATAGCCTCCGCGGGGTATGGTGACCTATGTCTCCGGACGACCAGCACGAGATCTACGAGACGGAGAAGGGGTACCTCCAGAAGTCCCCGTACCCCACGGAGGGAGGGTATCCCGAGGAGCCGGGATATCCTACGGAGGACGGGTGGCCGGACACGGCCCGCGTCGTCGGCGACGCGGACTGGACGCAGTTGTCCTTCGCCGACGGCGAGGAAGTCGATCTCGACGTCGGCATCGACGAGTTCGTCGCCGAACTCGTCGCAGAATCCGACGACGACGAGATCCGACTGGCGATCGACGCCGACCTCGTCACCGCGTACGAGGAGTGACCGGCGCGGTTCGGCCACTGGTCACGCCCGGTCCCCGCGACGGCACTGGACCGCCCGACCGACGGTCCCCGACACTTTTGCTCCCCCCTTGCGTTTGCCCGGCCAATGACCCTCGACCCGGTGCACTTCGACGGCATCGCGCAGCTCGCCGGCCGCATCGAGAGCGGCGTCGACGCCAGCGACCACCGGGACGTGGCCGGCACCGTCTGGGAGGAGTTCCTCGACCCCCTCTACTACGAGGGAACGCCCGTCATCGAACCCCTCGGCGACCAGCGGTGCCGGCTCGTCGATTGCGAGGACGCCGCGCTGATGGAGTCGCCCTTCCCCACCCAGCACGGCCTCGACTCGGGGACGATCAACCCCACCACGTTCAAGAACGGCCTGGTCATCGACGTGGCCCAGGCGGCGATGGCCGCCGTCCCCTCCGATCTGGACCTGCACCGTGGCCGCACCATCGTCAGTACCGTCCACGCGAACGACGGGACAGTCGACGTCACCGAGGACGACTGGAGTCTGTTCGACCAGGGATACGGCCGCGGCCGCATCCTCCAGGCCCCCCGCGTCGACCGCTTCGAGCAGACCGTCGTCCACGCCCTCGCGCTCTACCTCGCCGAGAGCACGCACGCGAAACTCAACGCCGACGTCGTCTCCGACCTCCTGATCCTCGACGGGCCGATCTACCCCACCGGCCTGCTGAAGTGGACGAACCAGGACCCGACGCTGGCCGAACTGCTGGTCGAGGACGAACGTCCCCGTGACGTCGTCCAGCACTACGTCGACCTCGTCGAGCGCTTCGTCGAACGCGACGTTCCACTCGTCGGGTTCGTCAAGAACACGGCCTCCAAAGCGATCACCCGCACCGTCCGCCGGAAATCGGCGGCCCCCTGGGTCAACGACGCGGCCTTCTTCGAGCAGATCCTCCGGCGGACCGACGACGACGGCGAGACCGAGACGGACGCCCTGACCTTCACCAACTGGTTCGTCTCCCGGGCCGGCGCGGACTGTCCCCTCTCCGTTGAGAGCGAACTCGATCTCGACCTGACGAAGGAACTCGACCCGCGGGAGTACGAGGTGACCTTCTTCGTTCTCTACGACCCGCGCGAGGAACTCGTCTACCGGGTCGAGGCCCCCTACGCGTTCACGAAGGACCCCGACCTGCGCGAGGAGCTGACCATGCAGATGGTCACGGACGTGGCCGGACGGACCGGGCCGCCGCTGGCCGTCGAGAAGGCAGACGAACTCGCGCGGATCAGCGTACAGGAGAAGGCCGCACTCCAGCGGCAACTCGAGGAAACGTTCGACAGCGACCGCCAGCGGGCGTACAACGACGTGCGCTGGGACGGCGTGGAGTTCTAGTGCGCCTCGGCCTCGGCCCTCGTCACCTCGATCTCGACGTCGGTGCCGTCGACCCCGACGCGGGCGAACTGGGTGCGCACGTGCTCCTTCGCGGCCCGGATGGCGCGCTCGCGGGTCTCGAAGCCGTGGGGCATGGGGGTCTCGAAGGCGACGTTGAGATCGCGGCCGCCGATGGTGGTCTCCTGGCCGCCGCTCTCGACTTCGTAGAAGGCGTCGCAGACCCAGACGTACGGCGCGTCCTCGTCGGGCGCGCCCTTGAACGACGGCGAGCGCTCGCCGCGCTCGTACAGCGTGCCGGTGAGGTCGGTCCCGCCGGCTGACCCTCGAATGAGTAACATACCCACAGGTACGCGGCCAGCGCGGAAAAAGGCCGCGTCGGTGTCGGTCACTCCATCGAACCTCCGGTCGCCGGTGGTGTGGGCTCCGCGACCGGTCGCGTCACGGGGAAACGTGTTTGACCCACGGGGGCGATGGGGCTGGTATGTCAGATCTGGGCGATTTCACCGACTTCGACGGAAGCGCGGACGAGGGGTCCGCCGACGGGGACACCGGCGGGACGCCGGGAGCGGAGGCCGACGCCGAATCGGGAGCCGACGAGCCGGCGGCCGACGAGACGGCCCAGGCTGCGGCGACCGGGGATGAACCGGCGACCGACGACGAGGAGTCGCCGGCCTTCGAGACCGTGGACGTCTCGCCCGCCGGCTCGGACCGGGGGATGGGCGTGCTCTCGGCCTCAGAGGGCCTGACCATCAGCGAGGACCCCGACGACACGCGGCTCCGGGCCTACGTCACCGTCGAGAACCGCGCGAGCGTCCGGATCGGGAAGTATTTGCTCGTACCCTATCCGGACGGCGAACGTCTCTTCTGCCGGATCACCGCGCTGGAGTACGCCCAGGAGTTTCGCACCGACGACGCGACGGAGATCCACGCCCGGCGCGCGATGCGCTCGCGGGGGATCGACGAGCAGGACTTCAAGTTCATGGCGACGCTGGAACCCGTCGCTGTACTCTTCGAACAGGACGGGGAACTGAAACGCCGGATGACCGACCGGGTGCCAAAACCGGAGACGGTCGTCCGCGCCGCCACGGACAAATCGGAGATCAAGACCGGCCTGAAGATCCCCGAGGACGGGGTCTTCCTGGGCCACCTGGCCGTCGGTGGCGAGCGCGTCGAGACCGCGGCGGAGCCGCCGACCATCGACTACCGGCTCAAGGACGACTACGAGGCCGGCGACCCGCTGGTCTTCCGGCACACCCTGATCGCCGGCGGGACCGGGTCGGGGAAGACCCACGGTTCGAAGAACGTCCTGCGCCAGTACCTCGACGACGACCGGACGTACCCCGTCGGCGACGGCGCCGACCGCGAGGTCCAGACCGCCGTCGTGCAGTTCGACCCGCAAGACGAGTACGCCCAGATGCACGACGACAACCCCGAACTGGATCAGGACGACCGCCGCCGGCTCGAACGCGAGGGGGTCGCATTCGGCGGGCACGACGACACCGTCGCCTTCGTCCCGAAGGTCGGCGGGGCGACCTACGCCGCCGACCACCACCGCGCCGAGCAGGTCGAGTTCACCATCCCCTTCTCGATGGTCCGGGGCAACCCCTGGCTGGTCTCCGGCGGCGGCCTCAACGACAACCAGTACTCCGCGCTGCGATACCTCCTGAGCCGTTTCTTCGACAATCACGGCTCCGCGGGGACCTACGAGCAGTTCGTCTCCTTCCTCGACGACCCGGCGCTGAAGGAGGAACTCGACGAGAGCGGCCGGGTCCACGAGGCGACCTTCGACGCCGTCCGCCGACGAGTAAGAGGGTTCGGCGACGTGTTCGACCAGGACGCGCGCCCGATCACCGACCTCGTGAGCGACTTCGTCCGCCCCGGCGGGCTGACGGTGGTCCCGACCTACCACGTCAACGACCGCCGGGCGACCGAGACCGTGGTGCTCGCGCTGTCGAGCCTGCTGGTCGACGAGAAGCTCTCGAACGACCCGCGCTACGACCGGATCAAGGAGACGCCCCTCGTCGTCGGGATGGACGAGGCCCACAACTTCCTCACCGACGCCGACAGCGTCCAGGCGCGGAAGGTCATCGGAAAGTTCACCGAGGCCGCCAAACAGGGCCGCAAGGAACGGCTGGGCCTCTTTCTCATCACGCAGGACCCCCAGGACATCGCCGAACCGGTCTTCAAACAGATCAACACGACCATCGTCCTCAACCTCGGCGACGAGGACGCCATCAAGGCGGTCAACATCCCCTCGAACCTCGAAGCGAAGGTGCCCTACATGGAGAAGGGCCAGATGGTCGTCTACTCGCCGGACAACTCCGAGTCGGTCGAGCTGATCGGTCTCCCGGTCTGCGTGACCAAACACGGCCGGGACTGAGTCGGTCCGCCGTCGCCGCTCCTCGGCGCGAACTTTCAAATCCCATGAGTGAGTATTGGTACCATGGGAAAGCGTATCCTGGTACCGGTCGACGGTTCGGAGCAGTCCCGTGAGGCCTGTGACTTCGCCATGCGTGAGTACCCGGACGGCGAGTTCGTCCTGTTGCACGTGATCAACCCGACGGAGGCGGGCTACAGCGCGGGCGCGACGCTTCCGAGCTTTTCGGAGGAGTGGTTCGAGCGGGCAAAGGCCGACGCCGAGTCGCTGCTCGAAGAACTCGCGGATCGCGACTCGGCGTCGGAGTCGCGGATCTCGTCGGAGACGGTCGTCGGCAAACCCTCCCGGGCCATCGTCGAGTACGCCGCGGAGAACGACGTGGACCTGATCGTGATGGGGAGCCACGGTCGCTCGGGCGTCACGCGCATCCTGCTGGGCAGCGTGGCCGAGAACGTCGTCCGGAACGCCACGGTGCCGGTGACCGTCGCGCGGTGACTGTCGCGGGGGGAAGGGTGGCGACCATCGTGCGGTGTGGAGTTATCGTACCGCACGCGAGCGAGCCGAAGGCTCGCGAGCGCGCGGAACGCCGGCGAGCGACTACGCGCGGCGGAGCCGCGCACTGGAGCGAGCGGCGATTTTTGTACTAAATTTTTGCCCGACCCTTCGAGCGGCCGGCGACTTTCGCCGCCCGCTCGTCGGGAGGTGGAAAAATTTAGAAGATGTTCGCCTGCTGGTAGACCGAGATGCCGTCGCCGGTGATCTCGTAGGGTTTGGTCTCCCGGGAGTGGTTGGCGTTCCGGATCTTCTGGATCTCGACGGCCATCCGTGTCTCGCGGGTCTCCTGGCGGACGTACCGGAGGTGGACGACGGCGTCGGTGAGGTACTCGATGATGCCGTGCCGGGAGGCGTAGGTGCTCGACTCGCTGGCCTCGGAGGTGAGCATCGTCGTCACGCCGGCTTTCTTCAGCGAGCGGGTGAAGTCGAACACCTGCGTCCGCCGCCTGGCCTGGTTGTCGTACATCATCTCGAGCAGCGACACGGAGTCGAGCACGAGGCGATCGGCGCCGAAGTCCCTGATTAGCTCCGGGAGTTCCGCCTGGATGTTCTGGAGGCTGTTTGCCATCTCCACCGGATCCAGGTCGACGATGGCGAGTTCGTCCTCCTCCTCGTAGCGCTCGAAGTCCCAGTCGCGCTCGTCTGCGGTGGCCATGATCGCGTCGTGGCTCTGTTCGAGCGTGATGAAGACCGCCTTCTCGGTGTCCTCCTGCTGCAGCCCGTGGTGGAGGAACTGCAGGCCGAAGGTGGTCTTGCCGGTCCCGGCCGAGCCGATGGTGACGATGAGGTGACGGCGCGGGATGCCGCCCTGGATCATGTCGTCGAGGCCCTCGATGCCCAGATCCAGCCGGGGGATCTCGGACTCGAAGTCCTCGTCGTCGAACTCGTCGCCGCCACCGCTGCCGCCCGCCGACCCGAACGCGGACGCGAAGTCGTCGTCGAAGAGCTCGCCGCCCTCGCCGCCGTCGCCCCCGTCGCTGTCACCGCCGAACGGACTGCCCTCGTCCCCGCCGGCGTCGAAGGGGCTCTCATCGTCTCCCCCGGCGTCGAACGGACTGCCTTCGTCTCCGTCGGCGTCGAAGGGACTGCTCCCGTCGCCGCCGAAGGGATCGTCGTCCTCCGCGTCGCCCTCGCCGAAGCCGCTGGCCGCGTCGCCCTCGCCGAACACTCCGTCCTCGGCGTCGAACGCCCCGTCGCCGTTCGCGTCGTCGGACTCGTCGCCGACGGCGTCGGATCTTGCGGAGTCGGTGTCCGCTGCATCGTCGGCGTCAGCGGTCTCGTCGTCGGTGACTGCCTCCTCGGCAGCGTCGTCCCCGTCGGTAGCGTCGTTCTCGTCGGTAGTTTCGTCAGCGTCGGCAGCGTCGTCGCCCGCGGTGGCGCTCTCGAACCAGTCGTCGTCCTCACTCATCGGGGACCCTCGTTGACGACCGGGTGATCATACCGGTCTCTCGGTTCGCTGATTGATTAAAGTTGTCCGGTGTTCACGTCCCGATACGGTCGGCCCCGGGCGGTCGCGTCCCGCCCGGTTTATGGTGGCCCGGGGTCAACCCCCGGGCAGATGAACGTCGGGATCGTCGCCCAGCGGGAGAACCCGCGCGCCGCCGCGCTGGCCAGCGACGTCCGCACGCACCTCGAGGGGAGCGGCGTCGGGACCGTCGTCGACGAGACCACCGCCGAGACCCTCGACGCCGACGTCGACGGCGTCGCCGTCGCGGCGATGGACGACTGCGACCTCGTGATCAGCATCGGCGGCGACGGGACCTTCCTCTTCGCCGCCCGCGGTGCGGGGACGACCCCGATACTCGGCGTCAACCTCGGCGAGGTCGGCTTTCTGAACGCAGTCTCGCCCGAAGACGCCGTCGAGACGGTCGCCGACGTCGTCGCGGAGTTCCGCGCGGACGGAGCGCCGACGCTCCGGTCGATGGACCGGATTCGGGTCCGCGGCGACGGCCTGACGATCCCACCCGCGATCAACGAGATCGCCGTCCTGGGTCCCCAGCGGGGCCACGGCCAGGGAGTCGATCTCACCGTCGCGGTCGACGGGGCGACCTACACCGCGGGCCACGCCGACGGGGTCCTCATCGCGACGCCGACCGGGAGCACCGCCTACAACCTCAGCGAGGGCGGTCCGGTCGTCCACCCGGACGTGGGGGGACTGATCGTCACGGAGATGGCGGGCGATCCGGGGATGCCGCCGCTCGTGGTCGGGGCGGACAGCGAGGTCACGGTGACCGTGAGCGGGAGCGACCGGGCGGTCGTCGTCGGGGACGGGCGGACGAGCGAGACGGTTGCACCGCCGGCGACGGTGACGCTCTCACCGGCCGACGAACCGGTCCGCGTCGCGGGGCCGCCGCTGGACTTCTTCGCGGGCCTCGAGAAACTGGACTGAACTTACTTGCGCGCGCTGACGTACACCATCGGGGCCAGCACCAGCAGCGCGATGCCGAGGAACTTCCAGTGGGGCTCCTCGAGCATGCTCTGGGGCGTCAGCATGAAGATGAGGCCGAAACTCAAAAACTGGACGGCGTAAACACGTAGGGACCGCAGCGGCAGGGCCCCGACGAGGGACAGGACGAAGACCAGCAAAAGCGCCTGCCCGACGTTGTACTGGAGCAGGAAGTTGTCGATCACCTGGAGCGGTAGCGCGAGCATCCTTGACTGACACTGACCCTGAAGCGGCCTAAAAACTTCCGTTACTCGGCCGGACCCGTCAGATCGAGCGGGCGCACCCAGACGTACCAGATGGCGATCATGACGCCGAAGTAGCCGACGACCCACACCAGACTGCCGAGCGTGGGGTAGCCGGCCCGGCCGAGCCCGTAGTTCGCGAGTCCGGGGAGGACGACGCCGGCGCTCAGCGCCAGCGCGATCTTGGTTCGGTCCGAGAGGCCCGTCGCGGCGTCTGTCTCGTGGCCGCTCATAGGGGACCCGTGGGCGTCGACCGGCGTGAAAGGTTCGATCCCGGACTCCCGGTGTCAACTCGCGGGCAAGATATAACCCGTGGCTCTCCGAACTGGGGCTATGGCCCAGGATCGGGCGACGGTGCTCGTGGTCGACGACGAGACGGAGGTCGCCGACGTGTACGCGCTGAAACTCGAACGCGAGTACGACGTCCGCACCGCCTACGGAGGCCGCGAGGCCCTCGAAACGGTCGACGAGGACGTCGACATCGTCCTGCTCGATCGCCGGATGCCCGAAGTCTCGGGCGACGAGGTCCTCGAGACGATCCGCGACCGGGGACTCGACTGTCGCGTCGTCATGATCACGGCGGTCGACCCCGACTTCGACATCATCGCGATGCCCTTCGACGACTACCTCTGTAAACCGGTCCAGAGCGACGACCTGCTCGAGGCGATCGAGCAACAGCTCGCCGCCAGCGACCTCGACGAGCGCCTCACCGAGTTCTACGAGGTCACGGCCAAACTGGCCCTGCTCGAAGCCGAGAAGACCCCGCGGGAGCTCGACGGGCACGAGGAGGTCGCCGCGCTCCGGGAGCGCGCCGCCGAACTGGAGGCCGAGATGGACGCATCGCTCGAGGACTTCGCCGACTTCGAGATGGCCTTTCGCGAGATCGGTCGACAGCCCGGTCGGTGATCGTCGGTCACAGAAGAAGCCGGGATGCCGCCTGAGGAACGGCATCGCGGCAAGCTGGCACGTGGTGCTTGCGGGACGGCTGGTAAGGGGACGTGGGCGCGTCCCCCGCCGGTGAGAATCGGAAGCGATGAACCACCCACCCACCGGCGAGACATTATATCAAGCGATACTGGATTAAATTTAACCCGGTGATACTCGGTGGTTTAAATGGTGGTTGGTTTCGACTCAGGCCTCGACGTCGCGCCGGCAGACGAGGACGGACCGGTCTGCGTCGAGCAGGACGCTCTGGGTGACGCTCCCGAACAGGACCTTCCCCGTGGGGGAGCGCTTGCGCCCGCCGATGCAGATCAGGTCCGCGTCCATCTCGGCGGCGGCTTCGAGGATGGCGTCGGCCGGTTCGCCGGATTGCTCGTCGAGGGTCACCTCGTAGCCGGCGTCCTCGAGGCGCGACTCGACGCGCCGGGCCGACTGCAACTGTGTGATCGACGCGCCCGACGGGTTCTCGGTGAAGGAGTGCAGGACCGTCACCGCGACCTCGTCGGGCCCGCCCGGCAGGTCCTCGATGGCTCGTGCCTGCCGCAGTGCGCGGTCGGCGTCGGTGTCGATCGGCATCAGTATCTCGTACATACCCATTCAGTCGAACAGCAGCCTGTTAAATAACAGTGCCAAGTATCAGTAATTGAGAATAGGTGGGGGCGTTCACTATCAGCGTTCGAACGCGGTCCGGGTGGCAGTTACCGAATGCAACCGGGTAGCGAAACGTAACTATAAATCCGTGGCCGTCCTGTGGGGACGTATGGACGACGAACCGGTGGAGATCTGGTGTGCCGGCGAACAGTGGTGTGCCGTGACGGCGACGGCCGCGTTGATCGGCAAGAAGTGGCATCCGGTGATCGTCGACCGGCTGTTACAGGAGGGCGCCCGGGGATTCAACGCCCTGCAGGACGCGGTCGACGGGGTGTCGAGCAAGGTGCTCTCGGACAGTCTGGACGACCTCGAGGACCGCGGGATCGTCACGCGAACCGTCGTCAGCGAGAAACCGTTTCGCGTCGAGTACGCGCTGACCGAGCGCGGCACCGATCTGGCGCCGGTCATCGACGCGATGCGCGAGTGGGGTCGGGATCACCTCGTCCCCGCGCCGGACGAGGGCTCTCCGGCCTGACTACTCCTCGGCTTCCGGGGCGACGAGTCGGCCCCGGCCGTCCGCCTCGACCGCCTCGGCGACGGTCGGCTCCGTCTCCAGGGCGTCGAGTCGGTCCAGCACGGTACAGACGTCCTCGCCGTCCGTGCAGGGCGCGACGTAGGCCAGGTCCCCGTCGCGGTACTCGGCGAGGGTGACCCGCGGCAGGACGAGCGCGACGTAGTTCTCGTCGGTCACCGTCGAGGAGACCCGTCGCGTCTCGAAGAAGGAGTCGACGGAGCGATCGGTCTCCGCCGCCCAGTCGCGGAACGCTTCGACCCTGTTCAACACGTCCCGTCCCGCGTCGGTGCGGGCGGCGGCCGTCGACAGGCTGACCTGCCGCCCCCAGACGTCGAGGGAGAACTCGTCGACGTGCCCGCTCTCGACGAGTTCCTCGAGTCGTTCGATCACCGCCTCCTGCTGGCCCGGCCCGCCACGGGGCGTGAGCGATCGAACGTGGAGATCGACGGTCACCCGCTCCTGCTGTGTCTCTGTGGTCATCGTAATCGGGTGTGCATACCAATCAATACACTGAATGATAAAGATTTGGTGCGCTAGACAAAACCGCCTGACAGGAACGGTATGATCCGGTGTAATCGCCGGCTAATCACCGGCGGGAAACGGCCTCCGAGCGGTCGGTCTCGCGCCCCGAGCGGGAACCCGCGAACGCCGCTTCAGTTCGCAGTATCGCCCGCTGAAACGATCGCACGCCGTCGTCCGCCGCCCTCCGTCATCCCCGTCGGCGTGTCGGGAGCTCCGACCGCCGCGGTGCCGGGGACCCCGCCGGTTCGTGGGGTTCTATGTGGTATGGTAACTCTTAACACCTTGGCGGGCGACAGTTCAGACGGAGGGGGAAATCACGATGGCCAGAACACCCGTCGACGACGCCGACACCGAACCCGACGCGGCCGGCGAGCGCGCCGGATCGCTCGTGGCGCTCGAGGCGGCGGACGGCGTGCTCATCTACGACCGACACGAGCACCGCGCCTGGCTCCAGTCGGACGGGGCCGTGTCCGTGACGGACCTGCGGTAGCGGCCGGAGGGGGCGACCGATCGCGGCCGAGCAGCCGCGGCACTCTTCGTCTCGCACCTTTTTGCTCGCGGACGACGACGTGAGGGGTATGCCAGCACTCGCGACCTTCGGGGAGACCATGTTGCGTCTGTCCCCGCCGGGGGACGAGCCAGTCGAGACCGCGCGGACCTTCGAGGTCCACGCCGCCGGCGCGGAGAGCAACGTCGCCGTCGCGGCCCAGCGCCTCGGCGTCGAGTCGACGTGGCTCTCGAAACTCCCGGACACGCCGCCGGGCCGGCGCGTCCTCGGTGCCATCCGCCGCCACGGCGTCGATCCAGCCGTGGTCCTGACCGACGAGGGCCGACAGGGGACCTACTATCTGGAGCGGGCCGATCCCCCGCGCGGGCAGTCCGTCGTCTACGACCGCGAGGGAGCGGCCGTCCGGACCGCGACCGCCGCCGAACTCCCGACCGACCGGATCGAGCGCGCCGACGCCTTCCTGACCACGGGGATCACGCCCGCGCTCTCGGAGACGCTGGCGACGACCACCGCCGACCTGCTGGAACTGGCCCGCGAGGCGGACGCGACCACCGTCTTCGACCTGAACTACCGCTCGAAACTCTGGTCGCCCGGCCGGGCCCGCGAGACGGTGACCGATCTCCTCGAACTCGTCGACGTATTCGTCGTCGCCGACCGCGACGCCGAGACGGTCCTCGGTCTGTCCGGATCGCCCGAAGACACCGCGGAGCGACTGGCCGCCGAGTACGGCTTCGAGACGACCGTCGTGACCCGCGGCGAGGAGGGCGCGGTCGCCGTCCACGACGGCGAAACCTACGACCAGCCGGCGATTCCGGCCGGGGACGCCCACCCCATCGGCACCGGCGACGCCTTCGTCGGCGGTTTTCTCGCCCGTCGCCTCCAGGGCGGTTCCGTCCCCGACGCGCTGGCGGACGGCGCGGCGACGGCCGCGCTGAAACGCACCGTTCCCGGTGACGCCGCCGTCGTCACCCCCGAGGCCGTCGCGCGCGTCCGCGCCGGCGACGCCGAAGCCATCGACCGCTGAGCCGGTAACCAGGTGGTCCGCGACCCAGACTAATCGGAAATTAATTCAATTCTGAGTAACTAATTTACGCACCGGTCGGCTAGGGACGGTATGGCGACCACACGATATCATCCGACGGACTTCCTCTTCGACGACCTCGACGACTCGAGCGGCGGGACCCTGGAGGTACGGGACCTCGCGGAGGGCGGCACGTTCGCACGCGTCGACACGGCGGGCCCGGCGGAGGCGCGCGCGGCGGTCGCGGCCGCACAGAACGCGGAGCGGGCGATGCGCGAGACGACGCTGGTCGAACGCGCGGGCTGGTTCGAGACGATCGCGGACGAACTCGAGGCCCGCCGCGAGGAACTGGCGGACGTGATCGTCCGGGAGGCGGGCAAGCCGATCGCGAGCGCCAGGAACGAGGTCGCCGCGGCCGTCGAGCGGTTCCGTCGCGCCGTCGAGGTAGTTCACGGACTGCAGGGCGAATATCTCGAAGGGACGACCGCGGGCCACGAGGGCTGGGAGGCCATCGTCAAGCCCCAGCCGGTCGGGACGGTGCTCTGCCTGACGCCCTACAACTACCCGCTCGCGACGACGGCGCTCCAGGTCGCCCCGGCGCTGGCGGCGGGCAACAGCGTCGTCCTGAAACCGGCGACGAAGACGCCGGTGAGCGCGGCGATCCTGGCCGACTGCGTCGACGCCGTCGATCTGCCTGAGGGGGCGTTCAGCTACGTCCCCGGCGAGGCCAGCGAGATCGGCGACGTGCTCGCCGGCGACGACCGCCTCGACGCCATCGCCATGACCGGTTCGTCGGGCGCGGGCAAACGCGTCAGCGACGAGAGCGGGATGGTGACGCTGCACATGGAACTGGGCGGTAACGCCCCGGCGCTGGTCTTCCCCGACGCCGACCTCGACGACGCCGTCGGCCAGTGCGCGAAGGGCTCCTTCAAGTACGCCGGCCAGCGGTGCTCGGCCGTCTCGCGCGTGCTCGCCCACGAGTCGGTCCACGACGAGGTCGTGACCCGCCTCGACGACGCGATGGACGCGTGGACCGCCGGCGACCTCTTCGACGAGGACACGGCGCTTGGCCCCCTCATCGACGAGGATCAGGCCCTCCGCGTCGAGGAACTGGTCGCCGACGCCGTCGACGCGGGCGCGGAACTAGTTCGGGGTGGCGAGCGCGACGGCCAGTTCCACGAGCCGACCCTGCTCGCGAACGTGCCCCGCGAGGCCAGACTCGTCGAGGAAGAGCAGTTCGGCCCCGTCGCGGTCGTGGTCCCCTTCGCCGACGAGCGGGAGGCGCTCGAACTGGCGAACGCGGGCGATCTGGGCCTCGACGCGTCGGTGTTCACCGCCGACCACGACCGGGCGATGCGACTCGCCGACCGCATCGAGGCCGGCGCCGTCCGGATCAACGGCGCGCCCTCCCACGGCCTCGGCGACATGCCCTTCGGCGGGGTCAAGGACTCGGGTATCGGCCGCGAGGGCATCGGCTACACGGTCGACGCCTTCACCACGACCAAGACCGTCGTGCTCTGAGCGGCCACCCGGCACAGGACCTATGCGAGTGCGCCGAGAACGTTGACGGAACGTCGTCGTCGGCCGATCGCGACCACCGTCACTGTCGCCGGCGACTCAGTGGAGTGTCACCCCATGCGCAACGCCAAAATCGTCTGCACGATCGGGCCCGCCTCGGACTCGCGCGAGCGACTCCGCGAGCTGATCGAGGCGGGCATGGCCGTGGCGCGCCTCAACGCGAGCCACGGCACCCCCGAGGATCGAGCCGCGGTGATCGACCGCGTGCGGGAGGTGAGCGACGGCGTCGGCGCCCCGGTCCCGATCATGTACGACCTCGCGGGCCCGGAGATTCGCACCGCTCCCCTCGACGAACCCATCCGCGTCGAGACCGGGTCGACCGTCCGGTTCGTCACCGGCGAAACCGCCACGCCCGAGGAGATCGGACTCTCGGTCTCGATCGACGCCGCCGAGCCGGGCGACCGCGTCCTGCTCGACGACGGCCGCATCCAGACCATCGTGGAGGAGAGTGACGACGAGGCCGTAACCGCTCGCGTCGAGGACGGCGGCGACCTCACCGGCAACAAGGGCGTCAACGTGCCCGGCGTCGATCTCGGACTCCCCGTGGTCACCGAGCAGGATCGCCGCGACATCGAGGTGGCGGTCGAACGGAACGCGGAGTTCGTCGCGGCCAGTTTCGTCCGGAACGGCGCCGACGTCTACGAGGTGACCGAAGCCATCGACGACGCGGGCGGCGACATCCCCGTGGTCGCCAAGATCGAACGGGCCGACGCGGTGGCGAACCTCGACTCGATCGTCGAGGAGGCCGCTGGCGTGATGGTCGCCCGCGGCGACCTCGGCGTGGAGTGCCCGATGGAGGAGGTCCCCCTGATCCAGAAGCGGGTGATCCGCCGCTGTCACCGCGCGGGCGTCCCGGTGATCACCGCGACGGAGATGCTCGACTCGATGGTCCACGAGCGCCGCCCGACCCGCGCGGAGGCCTCGGACGTGGCAAACGCCGTCCTCGACGGCACCGACGCCGTGATGCTGTCCGGCGAGACGGCCATCGGTGACCACCCAGCCACCGTGGTCGAGACGATGGCCCGCATCGTCCGGGACGTCGAGGAGAGCACCGAGTACGCCGAGTCACGTGAACAGCGGGTTCCACCCGCGGGCGACAGCCGGACCGACGCGCTGGCCCGGTCCGCGCGCTTCCTCGCGCGTGACGTGGGGGCCAGCGCCATCGTCGCAGCGACGGAATCGGGCTACACTGCGCGGAAAGTCGCCAAGTACCGCCCGGACGTGCCCATCGTCGCGGCGACGCCCAGCGAGCGGGTCCGCCGCCAGCTCGCGCTGACCTGGGGCATCCGCCCGGAGTACGCCAGGTACGCCGCAGCCGGCGCCGACGCGGTCGTCCAGACCGCGGTCCGGGCGGCCGTCGACGCGGGCGTCGTCGCGCCCGGCGAGACCGTCGTCGTCCTCGCGGGGATGATGACCGAACTCGACGGACTGGACACCGCCAACACGCTCAAGGTCCACGTCGCCGCCGAGACGCTCACGACCGGCCGCCCGGTCGTCGACGGCATCGCCTCCGGGACGGTGTTCCACGTCGCCGACGGCGGCGACCTCACTGGCATCCCCGAGGGCGCGATCCTCGCGGTCCCCGCGGACTTCGACGGCGAGTTCGACGGCGACCTCTCCCGGATCGGCGGCATCGTCACCGCCCACGAAGGGGTGACCGGCTACGCGGCCATCGTCGCGCGCGAACTGGGCGTCCCGACCATCGCGGACGCCGACCTCGGGGACGTGGCCGGCGGCTCGGTCGTCACGCTCGACGGCGAGCGCGGCGTCGTGTACGCCGACGCCATCGCGGCGCGGCGGAACTGACCAGTTACTTGCAGCTCGGTTCCGGAATACACCAGGCATAGCCCCGCACCGGCCGCGAGCGGACGGACTTAAGGACGCGCCGGGCGTCGATGCACGCAGAGAATGTACGCGGGAGTCGACCTCGGGGCGACGAACCTCCGTGCCGTCGTGACCGACGTCGAGGGCCGGGTCCTCGGCCGGGATCGGCGGGGAACGCCACAGAACGAGGGCGGCATCGCGGTCACCGAGGCCGTCCTCGACTCGCTCCGGGCGGCCTGCCAGGCGGCGGGGACGACGACCACCCGGATCAACGCCGTCGGCATCGGCTCGATCGGCCCGCTCGACACCGCCGCCGGCGCCGTCGAGAACCCGGTAAACGTCGACGGCGCCGACCGCATCCCGCTGGTCGGCCCCGTGCAGAACCTCGTCGACAGCGACGCGGTCTACCTCCACAACGACGCCAACGCGGGCGTGCTCGCCGAGCGGTTCTACGCCGACCGCGCCCCAGACGACATGGTCTACCTGACGATCTCCTCGGGCATCGGCGCCGGCGTCTGCGTCGACGGCAACCTCCTCTCGGGCTGGGACGGCAACGCCGGCGAGATCGGGCACGTCGCGCTCGACTCGAACGGCCCCGTGACCTGCGGCTGCGGCGGGACCGGCCACTGGGAGGCCTTCTGCTCCGGCGAGAACCTCCCCGAGTACGCCCGCGTCCTCCACGAGCGCGAGGACGTGGCGACCGACCTCCCGCTCGACGACCCGGAGTTAGACGCCCCAGACGTGTTCGACGCGGCCGGCGCAGACCCGCTGGCCGACCTGGTGCTCGATCGGATGGCCCACTGGAACAGCCACGGGATCGCGACGATCGTCCACGCATATGCCCCCATCACCATCTCCGTCGGGGGTGCCGTGGCGCTCAACAACCCCGAACTCGTCCTCGATCCCGTCCGCGAGCGATTGCCCGACCTGGTCGTCTCGAACGTCCCCGAGATCCGGTTGACCGAGTACGGTGACGAGATCGTGGTGAAAGGGGCAGTTGCGAGTGCGATGACTGGTGGCACCGGTGACCGGGGGCGAATCCGCAGGTAACTCAGTCTACGCCGTCGCGCGCCCACCCCTTCGCGCACTCGACGGCGTCCAGCCAGCGGTCGTGGCGGGCGTCCGCGCGGTCCGGGTCCATCTCCGGTTCGAAGGCGGCGTCGACGTGCCAGTTGGCGCGCAGTTCCTCGAGGGAGTCCCAGTAGCCGACGGCGAGGCCGGCCGCGTACGCCGCGCCCAGCGCCGTGGTCTCGTCGACTTCCGGCCGGACGATGTCGGTCCCGACGATGTCGGCCTGCAGCTGACAGAGGAAGTTGTTCTTGACCGCGCCGCCGTCGACTTTCAGACTCCCGATCTCGACGCCGGCGTCGGCCTCCATGGCCTCGGCCACGTCGCGGGTCTGGTAGGCGATGGCCTCTAGCGTCGCGCGGACGATGTGCTCGCGGCGGGTGCCCCGGGTCATCCCCACGATGGTCCCGCGGGCGCGCCCGTCCCAGTGGGGCGCGCCGAGGCCGGTGAACGCCGGGACGACGTAGACGCCGTCGGTGCCGTCGACCGACCGCGCGAGTTCAGCGGTCTCGGTGGGGTCCTCGATCAGGTCGACGTCTTCGAGCCACTCGATGGCCGCGCCGGTGACGAAGATCGAGCCCTCCAGCGCGTAGCGGACCGGTTCGCCCGAGCGCTGGAAGCCGACCGTCGTCAGCAGGCCGTGGTCGCTCTCGACGGCCTCGGTGCCGGTGTTCAGCAGGAAGAACGAACCGGTGCCGTAGGTGTTCTTCGCGTCGCCGGCGTCGAAGCAGGTCTGGCCGAACAGCGCGGCCTGCTGGTCGCCGAGCGCGCCGGCGACGGGCACCTCGGCGCCGAGGAAGCCGTCGGGGTCGGTGGTCCCGTACAGCGCCTCGTCCGAGGACGGTCGGACCTCTGGCAGCACGGCCTCGGGGACCGAGAACTCGTCGAGGAGGTCGTCGTCCCACGCCATCTCGTGAATGTCGTACAGCATCGTCCGCGAGGCGTTGGTGACGTCGGTGACGTGGTTTCCCGTGAGGTTGTAGATCAACCAGCTATCGATCGTCCCGAACAGGAGTTCGCCCGCCTCCGCGCGGTCGCGCACGTCCGCCGGCCGCGTCCGCTCCATCTTGATCGGATCGGCCTCGTCCAGCAACCACTCGATCTTCGTGGCCGAGAAGTAGGCGTCGGCCTCTAGCCCTGTTTTCTCCCGGATCCACTCGACTTTCCCCTCTCGTTCCAGTTGCTCGACGCGGTCGGTCGTCCGGCGGTCCTGCCAGACGATGGCGTTGTGGATCGGATCGCCCGTTGCAGCGTCCCAGACGAGCGTGGTCTCGCGCTGGTTGGTGATTCCCAGCGCGGCCAGCTGGGTCGCGTCCAGGCCGGCCTCCTCGAGCGCGGCGGCGATGACTCGCTTCGTGGTCTCCCAGATCTCGACGGGGTCGTGCTCGACCCAGCCGGGTTCGGGGTAGATCTGTTCGTGTCGCTCGTAGGCGTCGGCGACCACCTGTCCCCCGTGGTCGAAGACCATGAAGCGGGTCCCGGTCGTCCCCTGGTCGATCGCCCCGACGTAGCTGTCTCCCATGGTCGCGTGGGGGCAGTACAGCCAGATCCGACTTGAAGGTACGCGTCGGTCGAGCCCCGCGACGGTGAAGCTTAGTGTCCGGGGTCCCACGCGGCGGTAGATGGCGGCAACTCCGACGGTGCTGGTGATCGGGGGCGGCTCGACGGGCTGTGGCATCGCCCGCGACCTGGCGATGCGCGGCCTCGACGTCACGCTCGTCGAGCAGGGCAACCTCACCCACGGAACGACCGGGCGCATGCACGGCCTGCTCCACAGCGGCGCGCGCTACGCCGTGGCCGACCAGTCGAGCGCCCGCGAGTGCATCGCCGAGATGCGGATCCTCGAAGACGTGGCCAGCCACTGCGTCGAGGAGACCGGCGGCCTGTTCGTCGAGCGTCCGGAGGACGACGAAGACTACTTCGAGCGGAAACTGCGGGGCTGCGACGAGTGCGACATCCCAGCCGAGGTCCTCACCGGCCGAGAGGCCCGCGAACGCGAGCCCTACCTCGCCGAGGACGTCGAGAAGGCCATCGCGGTGCCGGACGGGGCGGTCGACCCGTTCCGGCTCTGCGTGGCGAACGCGGCGAGCGCCCGGAACCGCGGCGCGCGGATCGAGACCCACGCTCGGGTCACCGACCTCATCGTCGAGGCCGGCGAGGTCGTCGGCGCGGAGGTCGAACACGAGAGCGGGCCCGGGAAGCGAACCCACGCCAGTCCGGGCACCACGGAGCGCATCGAGGCCGATCACGTCGTCAACGCGACCGGTGCGTGGGCCGGCCGGATCGGCGAACTGGCCGGCGTCGACGTCGCCGTCCGGCCCTCGAAGGGCGTCATGACCGTGATGAACGTCCGGCAGGTCGACACGGTGATCAACCGCTGTCGGCCCAAGGGCGACGCCGACATCGTCGTGCCCCACGAGACCACGTGCATTCTGGGCACGACCGACGAGGAGGTCGAGGACCCCGGGGACTACCCCGAAAAACAGTGGGAGGTCGACCTGCTGATCGACCAGCTCGCGGAACTGCTCCCGGTTCTCCGGGACGCCAGAACGATCCGCTCCTACTGGGGCGTGCGCCCGCTGTACGAACCGCCGGAGGCCGGAACCGAGGACCCCACCGACGTCACGCGCGACTTCTTCCTCCTGGACCACGCCGACCGGGACGCGCGACCCGGACTCACGACCGTCGTCGGCGGGAAGTTCACGACCTATCGGCTGATGGCCGAGGCGGTCAGCGACCACGTCTGCGAGCGCCTGGGCGTCTCGGCGCCCTGCCGGACCGCCGACGTTCCACTTCCCGGGAGCCGGGACGAGCGCGTCCTGGACGAGGCGATGGACGACTTCGGGCTCACCTCGCCGGTCGCCCGCCGGAGCAAGCAACGACTGGGCGACCGGTCCGCCGAGGTGCTCGATACCGAGGATCCCAACCCCGTGGTCTGTTCCTGCGAGGGGGTCACCCGCGCGGAAGTGCAGGACGCCGTCGCCGAATCCGGGACGGACCTGAACGCCGTCCGGATCAGGACCCGGGCGTCGATGGGCAACTGCCAGGGCGGCTTCTGCGCGCACGCGATGGCCCAGGAACTGCATCCCGAGTACGACCCCGAGCGGGCCGCGGCCGCGCTGGACGACCTCTACCAGGAGCGCTGGAAAGGCCAGCGCCACGCGCTCTGGGGTGAACAGCTCTCGCAGGCGATGCTCACCTACGCGCTGCACGCGACGACGATGAACCGGGGTCGAACTGTGCGGGACGACGACGTCGACTTCGACGCCTTCGACGGAGGTGCCACGGGTGGCGATTGAACAGGAGGTCCTGGTGATCGGCGGCGGACTCGCGGGAGCGACCGCGGCCATCGCGGCCGCCCGGACGGGTGCGGACGTCCGCCTGGTGTCGGCCAAACAGCCCACCCTCCGCCACGCCAGCGGGCTGATCGACGTGCTCGGCTACACCCCCGATGGCGAAGGCCCGCTGGCCGAGCCGTTCGAGCACTTCGCCGACCTCCCCGAAGGCCACCCCTACGAGCGCGTGGGCCGGGACGCCGTCGAGGCCGGACTGGCGATGTTCGACGACATTTGCGGTGATTCCTACGAGGGAAAGAGGACCGATCGGAACGCGCTGGTCCCGACCTTCGGGGGTCGGCTCAAGCCGACGGCGCGGTACTCGGCGAGCGCGGCCGAGGGGTTGGCCAGCGACACCCGCGACATGCTGCTGGTGGGCTTCGAGCGACTGGTGGGGTTCGACGCGCCGCTGGCGGCCGCGCGCTTGAACGCCGCGGACCCCCCCTTCGAGGCCCGCGGCGTGACCGTCGAGTTCTCGGCCGACCTGACCGCGGAGCCGAAGGTGACGCGATTCGCGCACCTCCTCGACCGCGACGAATCGACTGACGCCGGTCGGCCGGTCCGCAGCGCGCTCGCCGACCGCGTCGTTGCCCATCTGGACGGGGAAGCCAGAGTGGGATTCCCGGCGGTTCTCGGCGACGATCACCCGAATGCGGTGCGAGACGAACTGGCCGACCGTCTGGGCGCGGCCGTGTTCGAGGTCCCGATGGGACCGCCGAGCCTCCCCGGCCTGCGGCTCGAAGACCGGCTCTACGACGCGCTGGACGCGGCCGGCGTTCGCATCGAGACGGGGAACCCGGTGATGGGATTCGCGGGCGACGACCGGATCGAGTCGGTCACCGTTGATCGGAACGGCGCCAGCGTCCCCTACGCGGCCGAGCAGTTCGTCCTGGCGACCGGCGGCCTGGTCGGAAAGGGGATCGATTCGGACCGGGACGGCGTCGCGGAACCGATCTTCGACTGTCACGTCCCCCACCCGCCCGACCGTTACGACTGGTTCGACGACGACGCGTTCGGCGACCATCGGTTCGCGCGCTTCGGCGTCGACCCCGACCGCGATTTGCGGCCGCTGGACGCGTCCGGCACTCCCGAGTTCGAGAACCTCCGGGCGGCGGGCTCAGTATTGGGAAACTACGACTTCGCGGCCGAGAAGTCCGGCAGCGGCGTCTCGCTGGCGACCGGCGTCCGCGCGGGCAGACTGGCAGGTGAACACACGTGAGCGACGCTGACACTCCAGACGACGGCGGGGTACCGGGCGAGAACGGGAGCGGCGACGAGCACGCCGGCGACGAGTTCGATCCCGTGCAGGTGTTCCCCGAGGGGGACCTTGACCTCCGCGGCGGGGCCGACTCCTGTTACAAGTGCTCGACCTGCGATACGAACTGCCCGGTCGCGGAAGTGGACGACGAGTTCCCCGGGCCGAAGTTCCAGGGACCAGAGCAGTGGCGGCTCAAGCGCAAGGACGACGCCGAGATCGACGCCTCGGTCATGGACTGCTCGAATTGCATGCGCTGCGACGACGCCTGCCCGGCGGACGTCCCCCTCAGCCAGATGCACAACGAGGCTCGCGCAGAGTACGTTCGCGAGGGGATGAGCAAACTCTCGGTCGAGTACTGGCGCAACCGCGTGCTCGCGAACTACCGAACGGGCGCGTGGCTCGGGAGCAAGGTCCCCCGGCTGACGAATGCCCTCGTGGGCAATTCGATCGTGCGAACGCTCGGCGAGAAACTGTTCGGGCTCACCGCCGAACGGGAGTTCCCCGAGTTCGCCGAGGAGACCTTCCGGGAGTGGTGGGAGAGGCGAGGCGGCGCAGCCGCCTCGAAGGAGCGAGCGCGGGAGGCGCGAGCCGAGCGTGGCGGGGCAGGGATCCAATCGGACGAGAAGCGCGTCGCGTACTTCCACGGCTGCTACGCCAACTACAACACGCCCGAAGTGGCGAAGGCTCTGGTCTCCGTCTTCGAGCACTTCGGCTACGAGGTCGCGGTCCCCGAGCAGGGCTGTTCGGGGACGCCGATGTTCGCGAACGGCATGCTCGCCGACGCGCGGCGGGACGCGGAGACGAACGTGTCCTCGCTCTCCGAACTCGTCGACGGCGGGTACGACGTGATCTGTTCCTGTACCTCCTGCTCGATGTCGCTGCGCCAGGAGTACCCCGAACTGTTCTCCCTCGACGGTATCGACGACGTGGCGGCCCATACGTTCGAGGCCCTGGAGTACCTGCGGATCCACGAGGACCTCCGGGGGGCGCTCGCCGAAGCCGAAGTCGAAGGAGACGACCTGGCCTATCACGCGCCCTGCCACGCACGCAACCAGGGACTTGACCGGCAGGCAGTCGAACTGTTCCGGGACCTGGACGGCGTCGCCGTCGAAGACGTCGGCGACTCCTGTTCGGGCATCTCCGGCACCTACGGCTGGAAGGCCGAGAAGTACGACAAATCGATGGCCATCGGCGAGGAGATGTTCGAGGAGATGGCCGACGCCGAAGGGGAGACGGGCCTGACGGAGTGTCCGACCTGCGCGATGCAGATGGAACACGGCACGGGCTACGAGATCCGCCATCCCCTGGAGGTGCTGGAAGACGCGCTGGTCGCGGACTGAACGGCGGGCCTGGCCGTGACGGTACCCGCGGACCGACGCCTCCGTCGTTCTCCCCACCGAAACGCCGCCGAACTTTATAATCGCGAGGCCGGAACCGTCGCCTATGGGTTTGCGAGACTGGGTTACCGGGCTGCTGGGCGAGGGCGAGTCGGGTGCTGGTGGCAGTGACGGCGACGGCGGGCTCGACCTCGTCGTCGACGTGGAGCGGCGGGCTGGGGCGATCCTCGAACACTACGGGCTGCCGGGCGAGGAGGCGCGTCGCGTCGCCGAGATCCTCGCCGCCGAACTGACGCGGGAGGAGGGCTACGCCCGGTCGATGATCGCCGACCGGGTGGTGCGCGAACTCGACCTCGACGAGGAGCGGGCCCGGACCGTCGTCGACACGGAGGTGGCGTCGATCCGGAACCTCGCCCGCGTCCGCAGGTACACAGAGCAGGCGGGCGGCGACGTCCGGTTCCGGTGGGTCGACTCCGTCGGCCAGGACGACTCGCCCGTCTGTGCTGACGTGCGAGCGGCGATCGACGACCGCGGCCCGGTGTCTCTCGACGAATTACGGGAACTCATCCGGGACGCTGCGAGCGAACACTCGTCCGGGACGCCCGAGCGGGCCGACGACCTCGTCCCGCACGAGCGCTGTCGCCACACCGTCGTGCGACACCTCGAGGACTGACCGGCGTCGGCCCCGGACGGCTTGGCCGGCTCAGGTGAGCGCCTCGTCCTGCACCGTCGATTCGTCGGTCGCGATGCCGCTGAACTCGAACCGGGCACCGCCGGTAGGAGCGTCGGTCACGGTGACGTCCCAGCCGTGCGCGTCGGCGACGGTTTCGACGATCGCCAGGCCGAAACCGGTCCCGTTCTCGGAGGTGGTGAACCCCTGGTCGAGTACCTCGGACTGCTGGTCTTCGGGGATACCGGGCCCGTCGTCTTCGACGTAGAACCCGTCCCGGAGCGTCCCGACCGTGACGGTCACGTCGTCGCCGTCTTCACTGGTGCCGTGTTCTATCGAGTTCCGAAAGAGGTTCTCGAACACCTGCAACAGGCGGGTCCGGTCCGCCCGGACGGTCTCGTTTTCGACCAGCTGGAGGTCGCTGGCCTCCGTGTCGACGTTCGCCCAGGCCTCCCGGGCGATGGCGTGTAGCTCGACCGCTTCCGTGTCGTCGACGGTCTGGCCCTGTCGGGCGAGCGTCAGGACGTTCTCGATGATGTCTTCCATGCGATCGTGAGCGCCCTCGGCGCGGTCGAGCACCGACAGCTCCTCGTTGTGTCTGGCGAGTTCGATCGCGCTCTCGGCGACGTTGAGCGGGTTGCGGAGGTCGTGGGAGACGATGCTGGCGAACTCGTCGAGCTGTTCGTTCTGGCGTCTGAGCTCTTCGGTGCGCTCCTCGAGGGCCTGTTTGCGGCGCTCGCGCTCGGTCACGTCGTGGATCAGCGAGACGCGGCCGGCGGCGCCGTCATCGCCGTCCAGTCTGGTGACCGTCACGTCGAAACACCGCTTCTCACCGGTGGGAGTCCGGACCCAGATCGCCGGGAACTCGCCCGCAGCCTCCGGATCGAGGAGGTCAACGTCGGCGTCGTCGACGAAGATGTCCGGGGGCAACACGTCCTCCAGTTGCCGGCCGACCACGCGCGCCTCGGGATCGCCGAGGATCTTCCGCCCCATCGGGTTGATGTCGACGACGCGGTTCCGGTGGTCGGTGACGAGCATCCCCCCGCCCATCTCCTCGATCATCGCGGTCCGGGCCACCGGCGCGAGGCTCTTCGACCGGGAGCCGAACAGTTCGAGCAGCGGTTTCAGCGGGAGGAACTCGTACGATCGGAACCCGACGAACACGAGCAGCGACAGCGACCCGAACACCAGGTTCGCCAGCGGCGCGAGCGTGTAGTGGGGCACTGGACTCAGGCCCGCCGTGCTCAGGGCGTGACAGCCGGTCAGCAGGACGCTGTAGGCCAGGAAGAAGAAGGTCCGTTTGCGGTAGACGTTCCGCGAGCCGACGAACTTCCCGAACAGCAGGTAGTCGCCGACGAAGAGCAACGCGTAGGTGTAGACGACGACGCCCCAGAACACGGGGCCATAGGACAGCGAGAGGTTCGCCACTGCCGCGTCCTGGACCAGCGTCGGGTCGACCCAGGCCAGGTCGCCGACGTTCGTCGCTCCGAGGACGAGCACGACGGCGGGGACGACCGCGAGTCCGGCGACCAGTTCCCGGGAGGCACCGCTCGGGTGTCCCGTGTACTGCCGGGCGAAGAGGAACAGCGAAGGCCCGATCGTGGCCATCGCGAACAGCGTGATCGCGTAGCCGCCCGTCTTCGTCGCGAGTCCGTCGCCGGCGAGGACGATCGCCTGCCCGAACGCCCACAGCGCCAGGCTGATCTCGACGAACATGAGCGGCGTCGTCCCCGATTTGGGCCGCTCGTTCCAGAGAAACGCCGCTACCAGCGTCGAGAGCACTCCTGAGACGACCAGCAGCCCTGCCAGGACAGGGATGCCGATGAACATACCTCGACATCGAGGCGTCGCGTGTTAAGTCTACGCACAATTCTATCACCTCTGATAACGTCCGCTCCCCTCGCGGGGGGCGATGCCGCGTCGAACACCGGTTCGCTTCGCTCACCGGGCCCGAAGACGCTCAGGCTTCCTCGAAAAGGTCCTCCCCATCGACCAGATGTTCGGCGACGGCGTCCATGTCGAGGGTCACGCCCAGCCCGGGCTCCTCCGGGACCTCGATGCGACCCGCCTCGATGACGGTTTCCTCGACGAGGTCGCCCCACCAGTCCAGTTCGTAGGAGTGGAACTCGACGGCCAGCGAGTTCGGAATGGCGGTACCTACGTGGGCAGCGGCGACCGTCGCCACCGGCGAGGAGACGTTGTGCATGGCGACCGGCACGTAGTAGGTGTCCGCGAGGTCTGCGATCTTGCGGGTTTCGCGCATTCCACCGACCTTCGGCAGGTCCGGGGCGATCACGTCGACGGCCTGCTCTTCGAGGAGCCGGCGGTGGCCGTGTTTGCGGTAGACGTTCTCTCCGGCGGCGATGGGGACGGTCGTCGTCCGCGTGACCTCGCGCTGGGCGTCGTGGTTCTCGGGCGGGACCGGGTCCTCCAGCCACCAGACGTCCTCGTCTTCGAGGGTGCTGGCGAGTCGCTTCGCGCTCCCCGTCGAGAACGACCAGTGGCAGTCGAAGGCCACGTCCGCGCGGTCGCCGACCGCCTCGGTGACTGCCCGCACGATCTCGGTCTTGTGTTCGATCTCGGGGTTGCGCAGGTGGCGGTTGGCGCGGTCTTTCTCCCCGCCCGAGCGCACGTCGAGGTCGAACTTCAGCGCGTCGTAGCCCAGGTCCTCGACGACGCGTTCGGCTTCGTCGGCGTTGGCCGCGGGTTCGCGCTCTTCGCCCGCGTGGCAGTCGCAGTAGACCCGGACCTCGTCGCGGTACTTTCCGCCCAGCAACTGGTAGGCGGGCACCTCGAGGATCTTCCCCGCGAGATCGTGCAGCGCCACCTCGATCCCCGAGATTGCGGTGACGGTGACGCCCGCGAGGGACCCCTCGCCGGACATCCGCTGGATCAGGTGTTCGTAGAGGCGGTCGATATCGAGGGGGTTCTCGCCGAGGAGGAAGGGCTTCATGCGGGCGATCAGCTCCGGGACGCCCGCGCCCCAGTAGGCCTCGCCGGTGCCGACGATCCCGGCGTCGGTGTAGACCCGGACGAGCGTCCACGGGAAGTTGCCGTCGACCATCGTGGTCTGGACGTCCGTGATCTCGACGTCACGGCCGCCGCCGCGTTTCGCCCGGCAGCCCATCGTCTCCGCGGAGAGGTCACGCATCGTATACTCCGCGTTGGGGTCGCGAAGCGTCTCGTAGTCGATTCCCATGGCCTCCGTTCCACGTCCGGACAGTAAAACGCGGGGGCGACCCGGTGACCAGTACCGGGCGACCTACTTCTCGTCGTCTTCGACCAGTGCGTCGAGTTCCCGTCTGAGATCGTGGCGCTCGGAGTCGATGTCGGCGTTGAGCCGCTTGATGAAGACGACGAACAGCATGGCGAGGCTGACGAAGACCAGCAACACGGCGACGAAGGCGGCGACCAGCTGGACGGCCTGACTGTCCCGGGTCGCGGCCACGATCACCATCCCGATCCCGAAAAACAGCGTCACGACCACGGCGGGCGTCCCGACGAAGCGACCGATCGACCGCAACATGCTCTCGACTGGCCCCGGCAGCGCTATCAACGTTTGGGGTCGTTCGCCGTCGCGGGGTCAGAGCAGTCCCAGGTCCCGGAGGTCGCCCTCGAGGGCCTGGCGATCTCTCTCGTCCATCCGCCGGAGCGGGCGACGGAGCCCACCGACGTCGAAGTCGAGGTCCCGCAGCGAGAGGGCGGTCTTGACGCCGGCCATGTAGGAGCCTCGGCCCATCGCGTCCCGGACGTCGTAGACCGTGCTCTGGAGCTCCTGGGCGCGGTCCTCTTCGCCCGCCTGGTAGGCCTCGTAGAGGTCGACGACGAGTTCCGGGAAGACGTTGGCGACGGCGCTGACCAGGCCCGAACAGCCGATCTCGAGGCCGGGAAAGAGGAGGGAGTCGGACCCGGCGAGGAAGCTCAACTCGGGGTGGCGGTCGATGGCCTGTGCGAGCCAGGGCACGTCCTTGCTGGAGTCTTTGAGGCCCGCAACCCCCTCGATCTCGGCGATCTCCCCGAGCGCGGAGAGGGAGAGCGCGTTCCCGGTCCGGGGCGGGATGTGGTAGACGTAGACGGGCACGTCCACGGCGTCGGCGATCCGGCGGTAGTGATCGACGGCCGCCGCGTCGTCGAGCGGGTAGTAGTACGGCGTGACGGCGATGACGCCGTCGGCGCCGGCCTCGGCGGCGTGCTCGGCGTTCGCGACCGACTCCCGGGTACTGGGCGCGCCGACGCCGGGGAGGACCGGCACCGAGTCGATCTCGTCCACGACGGCCTCGACGACGCGGCGGCGTTCCTCGGTCGTCAGCAGGACGAACTCGCCGTTCGTGCCGAGCGGGAAGACGCCGTGACAGCCGCCCTCGACGACGAACCGGGCGTGGGCCGCTGAGGCCTCCGGGTCGACGGCCTCGTCGTCGAAGGCCGTGACGGTCGGGGGGACCACACCGTGCAGGGAGAGCGGATCGGCGCTCCCGGTGGTCGAATCTGCCATCGTCGACTCGTCCACGCCCGGTCGGTAATAGGTTCCCCCGCGGGCGGACGCGCCCCGCCGGCGACGGTCCGAGGTTCTTTTTCGGGAGTGAGTTAACTTTTTGGCGCTGGAGCCGGTAGGGGAGAGCAAGATGTGCGACATCGAAATCAGCCGCTCGCTCGCGGCACGGGTCGGGGCCCAGGAGGCACACGTCGGCGTGCGGGAGGGAGAGACGGTACGTGACGTCATCGACCGCCTCGCGGCGCTCTATGGCTCCCAGGTACAGAGCGGGATCCTCGACGGCAACCGACTTCGCTCGGACGTCATCGCCGTCCGCAATCCCGACGCGGAACACGAACCGGTGACGGCGGACTCGGAACTCACGCCGGGCGACGCCCTGGAGTTCCACCTCACCTCCGAACACGAGAAAGTCAGCGGCTCCGCCTGACCCGGGTTCCCGACCGCCGACGCGCGCGGCCGAACGCTTTTCACTTCGCTCGACTAACCTTTTGGTATGCGCTCCCGCATCCTCCAGTGGCTCGGCATCCGCGCCGGTGACCAGGACGGCGACGACGAGGAGTCGGCGGACAGTCGCTTCGTCCCGTCCGTCCTCGACGCGTCCGTCCGCTACGCACACGGTGGGGCCAACACGGGGGCCGAGCGTGAGATCGCCCACCTCCAGGCGAAAGGGGAGGAACTCGAAGAACTGCGACGCGAGGAGTGACGATCACGAGTCCAGTCGTGCCAGCCGATTCAGCGCGTAGATCGTCGCCAGTACGTCCGTCGCGTCGCCCGGATCGAAGACGAGTTCGTCAGTCCCAACGACGTGTGCCAACACGTCGCGGGAGGCGTGGTCCGGGGCGGCCGCGATGCCGGCGTCGTTCGCCGCGGCCCACTCCATCACCCGGAGGTCGCTCTTCGAGTCGCCCATCACGAGCGAGAAGGGGTCGTCGATCCCGAGCACGTCGAGGGCCGCCTCGACGCCGGCCACCTTGTTGAGTTCGAGGCTCCCGATCTCGGCCGCGTCGGCCTCGTAGTAGGCCACGTCGATCCGCTCGAAGACCGCCGCGACGGGGTCGGGTACGTCCGCCGGATCGTGGTCGACCGTCTCCCCCGTCCCTTCCAGCACGCCCCGGATCTCCGGGTCCTCTGCGGCGTAGTACGCTCGCGCCCACGCGCCGGCGGTCTCGGGGTCGGCGGTCTCGGCGTCTCCCGCGTCCCCATCCGCGCCGACTTCGGACAGCACCGCCTCGCCGAGCAGGTCGAGCATGTAGACCAGCGCCTCGTCGATCACCGCCCGGGCCTGGGTGCTCCCCGTCTCGAAGTTCGGCTTCATGGTGACGTTGAACTCGTTGCCCTGGAGGTGACAGCCCCGCCGGAGGGCCTCGGGAGCTTCGGAGAGGACGCGGGAGCGCACGGCGTCGAAGACCGCCCGGATCTCGTCGTCGAGGTCCGCGTAGAGGAGTTGCTTGGTGTCGCCGCCGTGGCCGGGGGTGAAGACGCCGGTGCCGGCCTCGTAGACGACGCTCACGTCCCCGGAGTGGACGAGTTCGTTGCCCAGCCCCTGGATCAGGAAGCCCTTGACGTTCTCGAGGGTCTGGCCGGTGCAGACGACGATGGGCGTCCCGGCCTCGTGGAACTCCGTCAGGATGTGCAGCGTGTCGCGGGGGATCTCGTTGTCCGTGCGACCGGCCGACCGGAGGGTCTCGTCCACGTCGAGCACCAGCACGTTGACGGCCCGCCCGTACTCCGTGTAGAGGTCCAGCGCGGTGAAGGCCTGCTCGCGGGTGGCGGTCGCGGCGACCTCGGCGAAGGTCTCGCCGACGTCGGGGAAGGCCTCGCGGATCTCGTCTTTGCCGGCGGCGAGCTCCTCGCTGGCGTTCTGCCAGTGTTCGAGGGCCACCCGGGAGTCGACGGGGGGAAACAGGTCGACGAAGTCCTGGTAGGCCCGGAGCCGTCCGGTGTCGAAGTCCGCGAACAGCCGGTAGAGCTGGTCGTACCGCTCCATGCCTTCGATTCCGTCGCGGACGGGCAAAAGGCTGCGGGGGCGGCGCGTCGATCCGCGAGCGTTCGCCGATCCCGGTGACGGAGCCGTCGCCACGGGAAAAAGGCCATTACCGGCGGCGGCGAACGGGACAGGTATGAAGAACATCGACGATCTGATGACCAGCGCGGCGGAGCTGGCCGAGCGCGGTCTCTCGAAGGGTGAGATCGCGGACGAGTTGAACGTCTCCCGCGAGACCGCGAGCTGGCTGGTCGAGCGCAGCGACGGCCCCCAGACGACCCCGGAGCAGGACGTGAGCGGCGGCCCCGAGGACATCCACGTCGACTGGAGCGCGATCGGTCGGGACTCGAACCGGCTGTGGCATATCGGCTCGACGATGGCCGATCTCCTCCTGAAGCAGGGCGAGGAAGTCGACCTGACCATCGGGATCGAGAAGGCCGGCGCGCCGCTGGCGACGGCGGTCGCGCGCGAACTCGACACGGACCTGGCGACCTACGCGCCGCGCAAACACCAGTGGGACGACGACGACATGGCGGATCTCGGTGGAACCTTCTCCCGGAACTTCGCGGGCATCCGCGACCGGGAGTGCTACGTCGTCGACGACACCATCACGAGCGGGACGACGATGACGGAAACGGTGCAGGCCATTCGCGAGCAGGGCGGCGAACCGATCGCCTGCGTCGTCCTCGTCGACAAGCAGGGCGTCTCGGACATCGAGGGCGTCCCCGTCTACTCGCTGGTGCAGGTCATCCGCGTCGGCAACGACGAGTAGAAGGGACACACTGATTTGACTCGTCGGCGTGAGCACGGACGATGAGCGAGGACCTCCACGCCGCGCTGTCACGGGTCGCCGACCGGTTCGACTTCGGCGAGTACGAGGCCACGGCCTACCTCACGATCGTCGAACACGGGCAGCTCACCGCCGCCGAGATCGCGGAGCGAACGGACATCCCCCAGCCCCGCGTCTACGACACCGTCCGCGACCTCGCCGACCTCGGCCTCGTCGAACTCCAGGAGTCCCGCCCGATGCGCGTGCTGGCGGTCGACCCCGAGACGGCCTTCGCCGACTTCCAGTCCTCGCTCGACGACCTCGTCGACGACCTCTCGGCTCGCTACACCGCCCCCGCTCGGGACACCGAGGCGGTCTCCCTGATCAAGTCCCGCTCGACGATCCTGCGCTATCTCGAAGAGATCGTCGGCGCCGCCGAGTACGAACTGATCCTCTCGCTCGACACCGAGTTGCTCGACCGGTTCGCCGACGATCTGCGGGCGAAACACGAGGACGGCGTCGCGATCGAACTCCTCCTGTCCCCGGCCGCGGACGTGCCTCCGGCCGACGAGTTCGACTACCTCGATATCGCCACGACGGTCAGAGCCCGCCGGGGGATCACCACGCCCGTCGTCGCCGTCGCCGACGGGAACTACTCGATCTACGCCACCCAGGACGCGCTGCAGGGCGACCGCGACCGCTACGGCGTCATCTTCAACCGCTCGGAACTGGGCTTTCTCGTCTCCGGCTTTCTCAACACCGTCCTCTGGACGACCGCCGAGACCGTCACCGAGGGCGACGACGACCGCCCGTTCCCGCGCCGCTACGCGACCATCCGCCGCTGTATCTCGGACCTGCGGGGCGCCGAGGGCGACTTCTACGCCTCCATCGAGGGCCGCGACGTGGTGACCGGCGACGAGGCGGTGATCGAGGGCCCCATCGATCAGGCCGCTTTCGGCGCCGGCCGCGAGACGGCGACGCTGCTCGTCGAGACCGAGGACGGCCCCGTCGAGGTCGGCGGCCAGGTCGCCGCGCTCGAGGACGTCGAGGCCCACGAGATCCGGATCGGTGAGGGCAGTCCGCCGGGCGTGTAAGTCACGGATTGCGATCGGGGCCGACGCTTTTTACGCCGGACGTGGACCCGAGTCCAATGGGAGACGATCCGCGGCCCTCGGCGGAGGGCGACGAGTCCGCCGACCGGACGAGTCCGACCACCCCGGACGCACCCGAGATGGGCGCGACCGTGTCGGACCGGTTCGAGACCCACGAGGTGTTCCAGCGGATCCTCGCCGCCGCGGACGCCGAGGCGACGACGGGGGTCCGGACGCTGTTTTTCAGCGCGCTCGCCGCCGGCTTCGCCATCACGCTCACGTTCCTCCTCTACGCGTCGCTCACGGCCGCGACCGGGGGCGATCCGATCGGGAGCGCCCTGCTGTACCCGCTCGGGTTCGTCTACATCGTCGTCGGGCGCTACCAGCTCTACACCGAGAACACGCTCCCGCCGGTGGTGCTGGTGCTCGACCGACTCGCGAGCGTCCCGCGGCTCCTGCGGACCTGGGCCGTCGTGTTGGTCGGGAACTTCGCCGGCGGCGGGCTCGGCGCCCTCTTCCTCGCCGCGACCGGCGTCTTTCCGCCCGAGGCCGCGGCGTCGGCGACCGCGATCGCCAGCAAAGGTGTCTCGACCCCATTCTGGGACCTCCTCTTCAAGGGAAGCGTCGCCGGCCTGCTCGTCGCCGGGGTCGTCTGGGTGGTCTACGCCGTTCAGGACTCCATCTCGCGGGTCGTCCTCGTCTACATCGCCTTCCTCGGGATCCCGCTGGGGAACCTGTTCCACGTCGCCGTCTCCTTTACCGAACTCGTCTACCTCGTCGCCGTCGGCCAGGGGCAGCCGCTCGCGGGGTTCGTCGGGTTCGTCCTGCCGGTCTTGCTCGGCAACACGCTCGGCGGCGTCCTGCTCGTGTCCGTAGTCAACTACTTCCAGACGACCGAACGGCGAGTCGCCGAGGCCCGCGAGGACGGCCTGCAACGGCGGCTCTCGCGCCGCGAGTGGCTGCTCGGGCGGCGCGCTGGACGGTCCTACGTGCCGCGACGGCGGCGAGAAAACTGAGCGGCCGGCGAGTCCGGCGCCGCGGTCGGCGCCGGTGGAAAAACGAGCGCGCGGACGGTCTCAGAGCAGGTCGTCGTACTCGTAGGTGTCGATCTCGACGCCCTCGCCGGTGACCTCGGCGATGACGAGGCCGTTACCGGAGCCGGTGTCGCGCTCGGCGGCCGCGCTGACCGCGTCGGCGGCGACGGTCGTCGCCTCGTCCATCGAGAGGTCGTCCTCGTACTGGCTCTCGAGGGTCCCGTACGCGACCGTGAGGCCGGAGCCCGTGACGGTGTAGTCGTCCTCCATCACGCCGCCGGCGGGGTCGATGCTGAAGACGTGGCTGCCCTCGTCGTCGACGCCCCCGAGGATCGGGTTGATCGCGAAGAAGGGGCCGCCGCGGGCGAAGTTACCCGCGAGCGTCGCCAGCGCCTCGATGCTGATGTCCTCGCCGCGGCGGGCCTCGTAGAGGTTGACCTCCGCGCGCAGCGAGCGGATGAAGGACTGGGCACCGCCCACGGAGCCCACGAGCGTCAGCGCCGCGGTCGGGTGGATCTGCTCTACCTTCTGGACGTTCTTGTTCGAGACGAACCGGCCGCCCAGCGACGCGCGGCGGTCGGTCGCCACGACGACGCCGTCGTCCGTCGTGATGCCGATCGTGGTCGTCCCGGTCTCGTTGACCTTCTCGTTGTCCTTGTCGGTCGTGTTGGGCAGCGTCCCGAGCTCGGGTTCGTAGGGGTTCTGCAGCCCCTCCTCCAGGCTCGGTGCGCCGCCGACTGGGTTCATGTCGGTCATTCCTCGTCACCTCCGGTGTCGATCTCCTCGACGTACTGTTCGATCTCCTCGGTCTCGTGGCGGCGGTACTGCTCGGTCTCGACGTCGACCGTGCCGAGAGCGACGCCCTCGGGGTCGAGGTCCTCGTCGCCGACCGTGTCGAGGCCGCGCAGTGCGAGGTCGATCCCGCCGTCCAGATCGAGGTCCTCGCGGTACTCCTCTTCGAAGAAGTCGATGAGGTCCTCGCGGTTGCCGCCCACGGCGAGCGCCTGCCACTCGTAGGGCGTGCCGGACGGATCGGTCTCGAACAGGCGCGGCTCGCCGTTCTGGATCCCGCCGACGATCAGCGCGACACCGAACGGGCGCGCGCCGCCCGTCTGGGTGTACTGCTGGATCTGGTCGGTGATGTCCTTGGTGAGTCCTTCGACGCCGATGGGCTCGCCGTAGCGGAGCTGGTTGACCTGCGCGTCGCGGCGCGCGAAGTCGATCAGCTGGCGGGCGTCGGCCACGTGGCCGGCGCTGGCGATGCCGATGTGGTCGTCGATCTTGTGTAGCTTTTCGACGCTCTCACGCTCCAAGAGCGGAGAGCGCACGCGCGTGTCGGCGGCGAGGACGACGCCGTCCTCGGTGCGGACACCGACGCTCGCGGTGCCGCGCTTGACGGCCTCACGCGCGTACTCGACCTGATAGAGGCGTCCGTCCGGGGAGAAGATCGTGATTCCCCGGTCGTAGGCCTGCTGTTGTGCGTTTCCCTGCATAGTTTGCATCGAAAGCCGGGGGTGGCCTTCACCTTGGGTTAGTGCCTCCCGTATTTAAACCCGTTTATGGTAGCAAGTGACACCGTCACCGACAGTCGACGACTTCGGAAGGTCGATTTGGGCGCGGGGCGTTGTCCCGGCGTGGTCGGAGGAACGTACACTATCGTCGTCAACCTTCCGGAACCGGAGACGCTTACGGTCGGGTCGCTCGGCGGACACGAACTCCCAGCCGGCGCCTGCGCCTACACCGGCAGCGCGTTCGGTCCCGGCGGGTTCAGTCGGGTCGATCGCCACGTCGAGATGGCCGCCGGCGAGCGCGACGCCCGCCACTGGCACGTCGACTACCTGCTGGGCGACACCCCAGCGCGGATCGAGACGGTCGCGCGCTCGCCCGGGGCCGAGATCGAGTGCGCCGTGGCCCGCGCGCTCGCCGAGACCGGCGCGGTGGTCGTCGAGGGCTTCGGCGCGTCGGACTGCGACTGCCCGACGCACCTGCACCACCACGACGACCGGGACGCACTCGTCGCGGCAGTCCGGAGTGCGCACGACCGGTAGCGCCGGTCAGCGCCCCTCGAACTCGGGTTCGCGACCCTCGAAGAACGCGCCGACCCCCTCCGCGAAGTCCTGGGTCTCGAAGATCCGATCCTGCGCG
Source organism: Halorientalis sp. LT38 (assembly GCF_037031225.1). Taxonomy (NCBI): domain Archaea; kingdom Methanobacteriati; phylum Methanobacteriota; class Halobacteria; order Halobacteriales; family Haloarculaceae; genus Halorientalis; species Halorientalis halophila. Next base: position 2,809,239 of record NZ_JAYEZN010000001.1, read on the forward strand.
CGAGCCTCCGCGCGGAGCGCCTCCTCCATCGAGCGGTGGGTGTTGCGCTGGACCAGCCGCTTGGTCTCGCCGACCGCCAGGGTCGGCCGGGAGGCCAGGGTCGCAACCCGTTCCGCGACCGTGTCCTCGAACTCCTCGGCGTCGAACGACTCCGTGGCGATGCCCATGTCGACGGCCTCCTCGGCGCCGACGCGACGGGCGGTGATCAGGAGGTCGAGCGCCCGGCGCACGCCCACGAGACGGGGCAGGACGTAGGTCGCGCCGGTGTCGGGCGCGAGGCCGATGTCGGTAAAACCCCAGCCGAAGACCGCGTCGTCCCGGGCGTAGACGAAGTCACAGGCCGTCGCCAGCGAAGCACCTGCACCGACGGCGACGCCACGGACGACGGCGATTGTGGGCTTCTCCATCCGCAGGAGGCCGGCCGCGATGGCGTTCAGGCCGGTTTCGAGTTCCTCGATCACGCCTTTGCCGTCCATGCCCCCCGAGAGGTCGATCCCGGAACAGAAGGCGTCGCCCTCGCCCTCGACGACGACCGCGCGGATCCCGGCGTCGTGTTCCAGCGCGCGGAGTTCGTCGGCCATCTCCGCGCAGGCCTCGGCGCTGATAGCGTTCTTGCGCTCGGGGTTGCTGATCGTGACGGTCGCGTAGTCGTCCTCGCGCGTGACCTCGATGTCGGTCATGGGCCGGCAGAGGAGCGCCGGGGTAAGAATGGTTGTGGGTCAGTGACGAGGCAGTCAGGTCGGGAAGGACCCGATCCCGAACAGCCCCGGCGGATCGCCGCCGCCGGTCCCCATCGTCTCGGGCCAGTCCAGCTCGGCGACGGACCCGACACGGAGGTCGACCGCTTTCCCGTTCCGGTTGCCCAGGCCGTCGACCAGCCCGTTCTCGGGGACGGTCACCACGTCGCCGGCAGCCACGCCCGAGACGGTCGCGATCCAGGCCTCGGCCCCCTTGTCCCACCTCGCCTCGTGTTCCTGGCCCGCCGCGGAGAACGCCAGCAGGCCACCCGTCGGCCGAATCGGTCGGACGCGGAGGTTCTCGTCGGGGTCCGGTGGCGGGTTCTGCGCGACGAACGCGAGCCGCGTCCCGTCCCCCTCACCGCTGCTCGAACCGTCAGCGACCCGGACGCCCCGCACGCGGAGTCCCCTCGACGGAACGACCTCGAAGGCCCGGCTCGGCAGTTCGTAGTTCGCGGCCTGCACGCGGAACCGGTAGGTCCCCGTCGGCAGGTCAGGCGGCACGTCGTAGCGCGCGGTATAGTGCCCCCAGAACGCCGTCCAGACGAAGCCGAGGCCGAGGTCGCTGGTCACCGTCTCCCACCCGCCGCCCGTCCGCCGTTCGAGCGACACGAAGGGATCGCCGACCGGCCGGTCTTTCCCGCTCCAGCCGCCCCTCCATTCGAGCGTGACGACGTCCATCCGCTCGACGGTTTCGGGCGGCTGGGTCTCGATCGCCCCGTCGTCGCCGCCGTCGCCGACCGGGGCGTCCGGCACCGCCGGTCGCGAACCGGTGGGTTCTGAGGGTTCGCCGACCCGCTCGGCCAGCGCGCCGGCGAGGTCCTCCTGCCGATTGCGGATCAGCAGGGAGGTGTACTTCCCGAAGGCGGTGTTGCCGCCCTCGTAGTCCTGCACGTCGTACTCCTGGGGCGTGGTGAAGTAGCCGTTGTACCCGTTGGCGATGCCGACCACGGAGACCGTCTCGACGCCGTCTGGCGCGACCGATTCGGCGGCTTCCCGCATCCGCCGCCCCATCTCGACGGTCGGTTCGCCGGGGACCGTCACGAGCATCTCGTCCCCGATCCGCATGGCCTGCACTTCCACGTCAGTCGAGTAGGGGGCCGGCGCGAGCAGGATCTTCCGCCCGTGGACGTCGTCGGCCAGCCACTCCGGTTTGCGTTTGCCCTCCAGTTCGAGCCCCGAGAAGGGCGTCGGCCCGTTCTCGCCGCCGTCCAGCGTCGGCAGGCCGACGATCGCGTCGTCGGCGACCCGCTTGCCGGGTTCGACTTCCTGCCCGACGTACTCGTCCTGCGTCGCGCGCCCGTCCACCGGGAGGTCCCGGGAGAGGTCGCCGCCGGCGTTCCGCCAGGCGTCCCACATCGCGCGCTCGATCCGGATCGCCGTCCGCTCGGCGACCGCGTACTGCCCGTAGTCGTCGTAACGCGGGATCTGGTCGCCGACGCGCCCAGTTGTGTAGACCGTCACGGGCGCGTCGCCGTCGTCGAAGCGCCGGGCGAACCACTCGCGTGCGACGCCGGGGAAGTCCGCCGAGAACGTCGTGTTGCTCGGCGTGAACGCCGTCGGGTGGTTACCGAACAGCGTCCACGCGCAGATCGGCGTCCCGTCGGTTCCCTCGACCCGGAGCAGCCTGACCGTCGTGTCGCGAGCGCGGTCGGGGTCGACCGGGTGGTCTTCGGGTTCGGCCTCGCCGATCGGCACCTCCAGGTCGAAATTAGCCAGATGGGCCGCCAGCGACCGGTTCCAGTTGCCCTCTTCGACCGTGCCGCTGGCCCAGCCGGCCCGGGCCGGGCGGCGGTTCGCGTCGGCCGCCGCGATCGCGTCGCCGATCTGCCCCGCGATCCACTCGCCCGGTTCGTTCGGCCCGGCGTGGGTGTGCGTCGCCGCGAAGAGCACCGAATCGCGGTCGAACCCCTGCGGTCGGACGTGCTCGATTACCCGGTCCCGCACCGCCGGCTTTCCGAGGTCCGCCGACACGAGCGCGACCTTCCGCTCGCCGTCCGAGAGGACCAGCGCGTGTGCGAACAGCCTGATCGCGACCCCCTCGGCCCGCATGTCCGGCCGGACGTACCCGAAGAAGGAGCCGCCGTTCTCCGGCGTGATGTCCCGACGGGCCGCGCTCGCGGTGAGCGCGCCCCCCGAGGTCGCCGATCCGCTCTCGCCGCTCGCGAGGCCCGTCGCGAGTCCCGCCAGCGCCGTCGCCTGGACGAACCGGCGTCTGTCCAGCGTGTTCGATACCCCGCGCTCCGCCCCCCGTCGATCCGGGGCCCCCGACCCCGGACCGCCCGTGTTCGCCATCGTGCCACCGGGTACCGGGTGCTCCGGGATAACGGTTCACGCGGATATGGAGCCGTGTTTAAAAGTAATCCGACGGGTTGCGCCTCAGAGCTCCAGTTCGGTCATCGAGTCGACCTCGAACTGGAGTACCTCGGGTTCGCCGGCGAGCCAGTCGCCCAGCGCCGCCTCGAACTCGCCGAAGTGCTCGGTCTCCGTGTGCGCGCCGAAGGCCGCGGCGTCCTCGTAGCGCTCCACGAAGCGAACCACGTTCTCGTCCTCGACGTCGGTCGTCGCGCGGTAGTCGAGCATTCCGTCTTCCGCGCGGGACTGCTCGGCCAGGTCCTGGATCTGCGCCAGCGCTTCCTCGCGGTGCTCGGGGTCGATGGGGAAACTCGCGTGAACGACGATCATTACACCCTGTAGTCAGGGGCAGGGGACGAAAAGCTACCCCTCAGGGCCGCCCGCCCTCTGCGGGGCCCTTGCCCGCGAGGACACTCTCGATAGGATCGTCCGGCACGAACAGGTCGCCGACCACCCCGCCGACAACTCCGCCGACCGGACCGACGGCGACTGGGTGCGGTAGTTCATCCGGAGCCACTACGAGAATCTCTTCGGGGAGTAGGGCGACTGCTGTAGAGAGCAACCACTACGGAACTGAGAGCGCCGAAAGTTAGGTGGCTGGGGAGTTCTCGGCCCGCGGAAAGTGGGCCAATCCGGATTTGAACCGGAGGCCTCCCGGTTATCAGCCGAGCGCTCAACCTGACTGAGCTATTGGCCCAGGTGAGCGCGTTCGACTGTTCCGCCCTGCCTATGTTAAGCGTTTCTTTTCGCTGAAAGGGTGGTTCGGGCTCACATCCGGTCGCGGGTTGCCTCCGCGCTCAGCGCGAACTCTCGTCGTCCACGTCGTAGGAGTCGCTATCGACGTCGTAGGTGTCCTCGGGGGTACCCTGGCCGGGCTGTCCCCCTGCCGCTCCCCCCTGGCCCTCGCCGCCGGGGAAGCCGCCGACGTAGACGTTGCCGGTGGCGAAGCCGCTGGTCTTCGCGTCAACGTAGGGCGTGACGAACCACTTCTTGGCCGCCAGCCGGACGGGGTAGCGCGTGACGGGCACGACGAGGACCAGCCCGACGAGGTCCGTCACGAGCCCGGGCGTGAGCAACATCGCGCCCGAGATGAGCAGGAGGCCCCCGTCGATCAGTTCGTCGGTCGGGGCCTCCCCCTGGGCGAGTTTGGCCTGGATCTTCCGGAGGGTATGGCGGCCCTCGGCGCGGACCAGGAGCATCCCGATCAGCGCGGTGAGGACGACCAGCGCGACCGTCGGCAGGACGCCGATCCAGCCCCCCACCACGAACAGGAGCATGATGTCAAGCAGGGGGATGAGCAACAGCAGGGCGATCATCCGGAGCATGCCCGTCCGTAGCGGGCCAGCACTCAAAATAGAACCGCTTCCGGCCGGATTCCCAGTGATCGAGCGAGCGCGCCGGGACGCAGGATACTTGACCGGCGACCGCTTCCGCCCGATATGGACGACTCCGCGGCGCGCACGAACGTCGAGTGGCGCGAGTGGGGCCAGGAGCCCTTCGAGGTGGCCGATCGGGCGGGCAAGCCGGTCCTGCTCTCGCTGTCGGCTCCGTGGTGTGCCCACTGCCACGAGATGGACGCCACCACCTACACCGAGCCGCGCATCGCCGCGAACATCAACGACGGGTTCGTGCCGGTCCGGGTCGACGTGGACCGCCACCCGCGGGTCCGCGAACGCTACAACATGGGCGGGTTCCCCTCGACCGTCTTCTGCACGCCCGAGGGTGACATCCTCACCGGCGCCGGCTACCTCGGGATCGACGGCTTCCGGGAGATCTTGGACTCCGTGCGGCGCACCTGGGACGGCGAGGGCGAGGACGCCGGTCGCGTCCCGCGCGCACTCCGGGACGGGACGCCACCGAGCGGTGAGGTCACCGCCCGCATCGAGGAGCACATGGTCGAGCAGTTGCTCGGGGCCTTCGACGAGGAGTTCGGCGGCTGGGGCTCGGACGCGAAATTCCCCCTCCCGCGGACCGTGGAGTTCGCACTTGTCCGGGCCCGAGATCAGGCCACCCGGACGCTGGAGGCCATCCAGACGCACCTGCTCGACACCTACGACGGCGGCTTCTACCGCTACGCGACGGGCCGGGACTGGAGCGACCCCCACCGGGAGAAACTGCTCGACGAGAACGCCGCGCTGGTCCGCGCGTTCGCCCGTGCGTACCGCTACACCGGCGAAGACTCCTACCGGAGCTCCGCCGAGTCGACCGTCGAGTACCTGACGACGGACCTGTGGACCGGCGACGCCTTCGCCGCCAGCCAGGCCGGCGACGACGACTACTACCGGATGGGGCCCACCGACCGCGAGGAGGCCGAGCCGCCGGCGGTCGACGAGACGGTGCTGGCCGACCGGAACGGGATGGCGGCCGGGGCGCTCTTCTCCCTGCACGCCTACACCGACGACGAGTCCGCGCGCCGGTACGCCGAGCGAGCCCTCGACCACGTCCTCGACGACCTGGTCGACGAGGGCGAGGTCACCCACTACCGGACCGACGAGGAGACCGGCGAGGCCGGACTGCTCGCCGACCAGACGGGGGTCCTGCAGGGGCTGACGACCGGCTGGCAGGTGACGGGCGGCTACGAGGACGCCGCCGTCGCCGTCGCCGACTACGCGCTGGCCGAACTGGGAGACGACGCGAGCGGGGCGTTCCGGGACGGGGTCGCGACGGGCCCCGGCCTGCTGGACCAGCCGCTCTACCCGCTCGACACCAACGTCGAACTCGCCGACGCGCTGATCGACCTGGCGGCGCTGACCGGGGAGGACCGGTACCGCGAACGGGCCCGCGAGGCCGTCGCGGCGTTCGCGGGTGCGGCCGAGCGCATGGGCGTCGAGGTCGCTAGTTTCGCGACGGTGGCCGCGCGCCTCCAGTCGCTGCGGGTCTTCCGGGTGGGGACGCCCGCCGGCAGCGACCTCCACCGCGCCGCCCTGCGAGTCGCCGACCACGAGGCGGTCGTCGTGCCCGACGCGGACGTCCCGGACGGCGAAGCGAGGGTGATCGACGACGGCGAACCGACCGGGACGGCCGAATCGCCCGACGGCCTGGCTGAACTGGCGACCGGTTCATAAAAACCACGGCGGTAAACCTGCGATGCGTTTATATCCCCGGCATCCGAGCGCTCCACAATGGCAAGTCTGAGAGACCTGGGGTTGTCCGAGTACGAGGCCCGGGCCTACCGCGCGCTACTGAAGACGGGGCCCACAACGGCCAAAGAGTTGTCCCGCGTCAGCGACGTGCCCATGGGTCGGATCTACGACGTGCTCAACAGCATCGAGACGTACAATCTGGTCCGGAGCCAGAGCGCGAGCCGGCCCAAGAAGTACGTCGCCGTCGAACCCCAGACCGCCCTCGACCGCCTGCTCGAGGACAAGAAGCGCGAACTCGAGGAGAAGGCCGAACAGTACGAGGGCATCGTCGACGACCTCGTCGGCGAACTCGAGAGCGCCGAACCCGTCGAGGAGACCTTCTGGACCGCTGCCGTCGGCCCGGACGAGACCGTCGACCTGCTCGTCGAACGCCTCGCCGCCGCCGACGAGCGCATCATCATGGTCGCGTCCTCGTCCTCCCAGCAGTTCGACATGGACACCGTCGGCGACCTGATCGTCGAGGAACTCGGCAACGCCCTCGACCGGGGCGTCGACGTCTCGCTGTTGATGCGTCCGGAACTCGTCGACGAACTGCCCGAGAGCGTCGGCGAGCGCTACCGCTCCCATCTGGCCCGCCACGAGCAGTTCTCGGTGCGCATCTCGCCCAACGTCTCCGGCACCTTCGAGCTGATCGACAACGCAGAGGTCTGCATCGAGGTCCCCCACCCGCTCAACGCCGACGAGACCTTCGCCGTGATCGACCTCAAGGACCGCGAGTTCGCCGCCAACGTCCGTTCGGAGTTCGACCCGCGGTGGGAGGAAGCCGAAGAGCTGAACCTGTAACCGTCCCTCAGCGCCCCTCGAATACCGGATCCCTGTCTTCGAGGAACGCCGCCATCGCCTCGCGCCGGTCGTACGTGTCGAAACAGGCCGCGATACTCTCGCGGCTGTGTCGGATCCCGGCCTCGACGCCGTTCGAGCGGAGCGCGCGAAAGACCTCGGACTGTCGGCGGACGATTTCCGGACTCTTCGCGGCGAGCGTCTCGACGAGGTCGTCCACGGTCGCGTCGTACTCCGTCGGTGGGACCGCCCGGTTGACCAACCCCATCTCGGCGGCCTCGGCTCCCGACACCGGCTCACCGGTGTAGATCAGTTCCTTCGCGGCCTGGAGTCCCACGAGCCGGACCAGCAGCCCGCCCTGGATGCCGGTGACCAGCCCCGCGTCGATCTCGGGCAGCCCCAGCGCGGCGTCCTCGGTCGTGACCCGGAAGTCACAGGACATCGCCAGTTCCAGCCCCGCCCCGAGAGCGTACTCCCCGCAGCGACAGACCGTGACGGCGTCCTGATCGCGGATCGCCGCGTTCGCGTCGTGGAGCGCCCCGAGAAAGGACCGCGCCTCGGACACCGAGCTATCGAGCACCGCGTCGAGATCCAGGCCGGCCGTCAGTCCGCCGATCCCGTCGTCGGCGGCCGGCCCGACGGTGAGCACCGAGACGTCTGCCGGCACGTTCGTCGCGGCGTCGCGGAGCTCCTCGATCGCCGCGGGCGAGAGGAGGTTCAGGTCGCCGGTGTCGATACGGAGGTGTGCGACCCGCTCGTCGTCCGGGTCGCGGCTCACTGTGGGTGGCATCGAACGGGATTCGGCGACTCGCCTAATAAGAACGGGGGCGACCGCAGATTGCTCCGAAGTCTTCAGTCCTCGCCGTTGATTTCGCCCTTCAGCATCCCACGTTTTTCTCCTCGGGTTCGCCTGTGGCGAACCACTCGTCGAAAAACGTGGGCGAAAAACGGAACGCTCGGCTTTGCCTCGCGTTCCGCGAACCGCGCTCGCTCCGCTCGCGCGGACGTTAGTCGCCGTTGATTTCGCCCTTCAGCGTCCCGTACTCCGCGACGCGCTCGGCGTGGGCGTTGTGCTGGTGGATCGACTCGTCGTTGGACTGCTTCATCGTCACGATCGCCTCGTCGGGGAGATCGGGGAACTCCTCGACCACGCCCTCGGCCATCGCGCGGACGCAGTCCTCGACGAACTTGGCGTCCTTGTGGGACTCGTAGGTCATGTGGTCCTCGTCCGGGCGCTTCGCGAGGTTGTAGATCCGGGCGCTCATCGCGTCGCGGGCCACCTCGATGATGTCGTTCAGGTCGGCCTCGGGTGCGCCCTCGCTCTCGACAGTCAGCGTGGCGTGGCCGCGCTGGGAGTGGCCCGGCTGGGGGACTTCTTCGAGGAACTGGTCGACGACCTCGTCGTCGACGCCGAGACCGGCGAGGGTCTCCCGGGCGCGGGACGTGCTCATCCCCTGCGAGCAGGGACAGACGGTCATGCCGGTGACGCGGGCGCCGATCTCCTCGGTGGTGCCGTCTTCGGTCGCGGTCGCGGACGCGATGATGTCCGCGGTGGACTGGGTGGGGCGGTTGGACTCGGGGGTCTGCTCGCGGGTGACGTACTCGGCCTCCATCCGGACCTCGGCCTTGGTCGTGTAGTCGTGTTTGTCGATCAGCCGCTCGGCGACCTCGCCGCAGACGTCCTCGACGCGGTAGACCTCGTCGGCGACGGCGGCCTCCAGCGTCTCGTCGATGACCTCCATGTTGCGGGACATGTCGGCTCCCTTCCGCCAGGACGGGAGGTCGACGAACACCTCGAACTCGGCCATCAGCACGATCGGCCGGTCGTCCTCGCGGCCGAGCTTGACGAGCTTCTCCACGCCGGTGACGCCGACGCGGTTCAGTCCGACGGTCACGTCGGGACTCGTCGCCTGAACGTCCGGCAGTTGCTGACTCATTGACCCCTGCTAGGGACGAACTCTGTGTAGGGCTTTCGGTACCGACGACGTTCGCGAGCGGCCTCGACCGGGGCCGCGAACGGACTGCCTGCAAGACGTTCGGTCCCCCGCTGTCGTCCCGCTGTCGCCGAACCGGTTCGGTCGCGGTCCCACGATCTTGGAGCACCGTCGACCCTTCATCCGTCTCCTCGTCGGACCCCCGACTGTATGCAAGTCACGCGAAAGCAACTCGCGACGGCACTGGTCGTCGTGTTCGTGTTCAACCTCGTCGTCATGGGACTGGGCGCGCTCTACTCGGCCCAGCAGGCCCCGCCGATCCCGCAGCAGGTCGAGGGGCCCGACGGCGAGACGGTCACGACGCAGGACCAGGTCCAAGCGGGCAAGACCGTCTTCCAGTCGGACGGGCTGATGAACCACGGCTCGATCCTCGGAAACGGCGCGTACTTCGGCCCCGACTACACGGCCGACGCGCTGGATCTGAAGGTCGAGCACATGCGTGCCTACTACGCCCGGGAGGAACACGGCCGTTCCTACGAGAACCTCTCGGACGGCGACCGGGCGGCGATCAACGCCACGGTCCAGTCGGAACTCGACGCGAGCGAGTCCGGTGACGTGGTCCGGTACTCCGCCGCGGAGCTGTACGCCCACGAGCAGGTCCGCGAGGAGTACGTCGAGCGCTACTACGAGGGTGAACCCCACCGGGGCGTGCCGGCGGACATGATCGACTCCGAGGAGCGGGCCCGCCAGTTCGCCGACTTCGCGATGTGGACCGCCTGGGTCGCCCACACCGACCGCCCCGGCGGCGAGAACAGCTTCACCAACGAGTGGCCCTACGCCCCCGGCGCGGGCAACCAGCCGCCGGCGAGCGCGATGACCTGGAGCGTCATCGCCATGGTGTTGCTCGTCGCGGGGGCCGGCGGCGCCATCTGGCTCTACAAGTCCATCGACCTGCCCGAACCCGAGACCGAGGGCGTCACCGTCCCCGATCCGCGTGACGTGCAGATCCTGCCCAGCCAGATCGCCGCGAGCCGCTTCGTCGCCATCGGCGCCCTGCTCTTCCTGGCGCAGGTGCTTCTGGGTGGGCTGCTCGCGCACTTCTACATCGAGCGCGACGCCTTCTTCGGCCTCGGCGAGATCTTCGGCTTCGAGATCCTCCAGTGGCTCCCCTTCGCGCTGGCCAAGACCTGGCACATCGACCTGGGGATCCTCTGGATCGCGACCCTCTGGCTCGGCGCCGGCCTCTTCCTCCCGGCGCTGTTGACCGGCTACGAACCGGACAACCAGGCCCGCTACGTCAACGGCCTGCTGGTCGCGCTCGTGGTCGTCGCGGTCGGCGGCCTGGCGGGCATCTGGCTCGGCGCCCAGGGGTACATCGACGGCGACCTCTGGTGGATCATCGGCAACGAGGGCCTCGAGTACCTCGAGGTCGGCCGCCTCTGGCAGATCGGCCTGCTCGTCGGCTTCGCCATCTGGGCGGCGCTGGTCTGGCGCGGCTTCCGCCCGCTGCTGCAGCGCGAACAGCCCTTCGGCCTGGCGCACATGATCCTCTACGCCGGGGGCTCCATCGCCCTGCTGTTCACGGCGGGGATGTTCTACACGCCCCAGACCAACATCGTCGTCACGGAGTTCTGGCGCTGGTGGGTCGTCCACATGTGGGTCGAGGGCGCCTTCGAGTTCTTCATCGTCGCCATCGTCGGCCTCGTGCTCGTGAGCATGAACCTCCTGGAGAAACGGTCGGCGGAGAAGGCGGTCATGCTCCAGGCGCTGTTCGTGATGGGGACGGGCGTCATCGGCGTCTCCCACCACTACTGGTGGATCGGCCAGCCCGACATCTGGGTGCCCATCGGGAGCGCCTTCTCCACGCTCGAACTCATCCCGCTGGTGTTCATCCTCTACGAGGCGATCGGCCAGTACCACGCGATGTCCACCGGCGGCGAGAGCTTCCCGTACACCCTGCCGTTCATGTTCATCATCGCCAGCGGGGCGTGGAACTTCGTGGGCGCCGGGGTGCTCGGGTTCTTCATCAACCTCCCGCTGATCAACTACTTCGAGCACGGCACCTACCACACCGTGGGTCACGCCCACGCCGCCATGTTCGGGGCCTTCGGCTTCCTCGCCATCGGGATGGCCGTCTACATGCTCCAGCTGACGACCCGGACGGGCGCCTGGTCCGAGCGCCGCCTGCGCTGGGCGTTCTGGTGCTGGAACGTCGGCCTGGCGCTGATGGTGTTCGTCTCGGTGCTCCCTGTCGGCTTCCTCCAGCTCGAGGCCGTCTTCACGGCGGGCTACGACGCCGGCCGGAGCCTGGCCTTCTACGAGCAACCGATCGTCCAGGCGTTGTTCTGGGCGCGGTTACCGGGCGACACGCTGATCATCGTCGGGACGGCCATCTTCGGCTACGACGTGGTCCAGAAACTGCGCAACCAGTCGGTCGCCGAGACGCCGACCGACGACGCCGGGCAGCCGATCGCCGACCGCGTGCTGAGCGACGACTGACGCGACCCGCCCGGGTCAGCTGTGGACGTCCCGGGCCCCCGCGTCGGTGGTCGCTTCGGAGTCCGCGTCCGCCGCTTCGACGCCGGTTTCGCCGGTCTCCCCGTCCTCCGGGACCTCGTCGGCCGCCGGCAGCCTGACCGTCACGACGGAGCCGCGGGGGTCGTTCTCCTCGAACTGGACGGTGCCGCCGGACTCGGTGACGATCCAGTTGATGATCCAGAGGCCGAGTCCGCTGACGTGCTCGAGTTGCGTCTCGCGGCCGCGCAACAGGACGGCCCGTTCCTCCTCGTGGATACCCGGGCCGTTGTCGGCGACTTCGATGACGACCTCGTCGTCCTCGACCCAGACGGAGACGGCGACCTCGATCAGCGGTTCGGGGTTGTCGTTGTGCTCGACGGCGTTCTCCAGTGCGTTCTGGACGGCGTCGGCGAAGAACTCGATGGCCGAGACCGGGGCCGCGGCCGGGAGGTCGGTCTGGATGGTGACGTCCGGGCGGTCGGCCTCGATGTCCGCGACGACGGTCTCGACCACCTCCACCGCGTCCATCCGGCGCGAGCCCACGTCCTCGCTGTCGAGGGCCTGTTCGAGCTGGCGGACCTTCTCGCTGAGGTCGATCAGTCCCGAGATGTGCGTCTCGATGGCCTCGACCCACTCGGCGTCCGGGTTGTCCTGCTTGCCCAGTTCCGCGTAGCCGAGCACGACGTTTGCCTCGTTCCGGAGGTCGTGGCGGAGCGCCCGGTTGAGGACGTTCAAACGCTGTTCGCGCTGTCTCCGGTTCGTCACGTCGCGCAGACTGACCAGGTGGCCCGTCAACAGCCCGCCGGCGCGGTGGAGTTCGGCCACCTCGACGTCGAAGTACCGGAGCTTGCCGTCCCGGCGGAGCGCCAGTTCCGACCCCTCGCTGCTGCCACCGTCCGTCGCGGCCCCGGACAGCACCGGTTCCAGGTCGGGGAGCGCGTCCTCGACCGGTCGACCGATCGGGGACTGGCTCTCGGCCCCGACGATCCGCAGCGCGCGCTCGTTGCAGTCGATGATCCGGTGGTCGTCGTCGAGGACGAACACCGCCTCGACGAGGTTGTCCATCAACTCGTCGCGGGCGACCTCGCGGGCGACGGGGACCACCTCCAGCATCCGGTGTCTGAAGATGGCGACCATGAACATGAGGACGGTGACGGCGAAGGCCGGCGGCGTCGCGTCGAAGTTCGTGAGGCCGGTCAGGAACGCCGCGTTGGCCAGCCAGGGGACGGAGGCGCCAAACATCACCGTCAGCACCTGGCCGCGGTAGACGTCGTCCGAGACGACGAACATCCGGACGAACAGGGCCATCGCCGCGAACAGGAGGACGTACGAGTAACCGCTGTGAACCCAGAACCAGAGCCCGTAGTCGACGGACAGCGTCGCCCCGTTCCCCGCGACGCGGACATCGCTCCACATCAACCCGTGCCAGCCGTTCGTCCAGATGAACACCTGCGTCAGCGCCGGGATCACGAGCAGCGGGAGGGGGCCGTACCGGGTCAGCGGCGTCTCGGTGTTTGTGAAATCTTCGGCGAAGTACAGAAACAGGACCGGGATGACCGCGATGCCGAGGTACGCGGCGTTGTAGAACGGACGCTGGAGCGCCGGCTCCGTCTGCGCCATCACGCCGGCGAACGAAGCGGTCCAGACGGCGACGCCGAAGAAGAGCCCGGCCAGCGGCCGCGCGCCGACGGTCGACCGATAGCGATACGCCCACGTCCCGAAGGCCACCATGGTCACGGCGATACCGATATAGAGGACCGCGTGCGGCGAGTATTGCCATGCCATGGGTGGTTGTGCCTACGACTGCGACGGCGAGTCCATCGAGTCGAGATCCGGCTCCGGCATCCGGAAGAGCGCGCCGAACTCGTCGTCTTCGAGGTCGCCGACCGCGTCGTCGAGGTTCGCTTCGAGCGCTTCGATCTGCTCCGTCAGTTCCTGGTACTCGTCGTTCGTCTCCAGCGCGGAGCGACTCTTCGAGGACTCGAGCGCCGCTTTCTTCGAGACCAGCGAGAAGTACTCCTGGAAGGTGTCGTCGTACGTCGAGTACGTCAGCAGCTGTTCTACCGTGTCGTAGAGGTCGGCTCTGGATACCGGCTTGACGACGTACTCGTCGAAGCCCATGTCCAGGATGTCGAAGTCAGGGTCGACCGCCGTCACCATCGCGACCCGGCAGTCGAACCCCTCTTCGCGGATGTGTTTGAGGACCTCGTCCCCCGACATCCCCGGCATTCGCCGGTCGAGCAACACCGCGTCGACGTCTTCGTCGAGCTTCTCGAGTGCTTCCGCACCGCTATACGCCGTTCGGACGTCGTACTCGTCCTGGAGGTGGGCCGCGTACACGTCCGTGACGGCGGACTCGTCGTCGACGATGAGGACTGTTGTTTCTCCCAAACCTATCCACTCACTGTTCAAAGTCGTGAAGGGTAGCCAAAAAGTTTCCGCCCCGTGTTCAGATCTGAAAACCGAGAATCGACGATGCGGTCTGCTCGCTCTGGCTGCTCTCGTGGGATCGAATCGCGGTTATCGAATTCAACAACGACAGGGCGTCAGGCGTCGTTGCGGTCCGTCCGGCGTCACTCTTCTTCGACGGTGTGGACGTCCTCGTCGAGTTCGCGGAAGACGGCAGCGAACGCCTCGTCGTCGAAGCGCGCGACGGTCTCCTCGAGGTGGTTGCGGATCCGGGCTCGCTGGCGTTTGAGTTCCCTGAACTCGTCGCTGCCTTCCAGTTCCGTGGTGCCCTTGTTCGCCACGAGCGTCGCGTACTTCGAGGAGAGCGCGTAGTAGCGCTGGAGCGTCTCCTCGTACTCGGCGCAGACGAGCAACCGGTCGATGGTGTCGAACAGGTCCGACTGCGAGACGGGTTTGATGACGTAGTCGTCGAAGGGCATTTCGATGATGTCGAAGCCCGGATCGACCGCGGTCACCATCGCGACCCGGCAGTCGTACCCCTGTTCGCGGAGCTCCTCGAGCACGTCGTCGCCGGAGACGCCGGGCATCCGGCGGTCGAGCAGCACCACGTCGACGTCCGGACCGAGCGCTTCCAGTGCCTCCGCACCGCTGTACGCGGTTTCGACGTGGTACTCGTCGCGCAACTGCGCTGCGTACGCGTCGGCCACGTCGGGTTCGTCGTCCACCACCAGCACGGTGGGGAGGTCACCGGGACTCATCCAATCGCTAGCAAATGGCCCCAACAGAAGGATAAGCGTTCCGGGCGTTTCAGGGGCAGGAATTATTCGTTCAACGACACGTTACGGTCGCGGACGCCGGTTCGGTCCTCGCCACGACGACCTCACTCCCCCACGATCTCGTCGTACTGCGCGCCGGTCTGTTTCAGCGTCTCCGTCCCACCTTTTTCATCGTCGGGACGCCTCCGGCGACCCTCCTCGAAAAACGTGGGCGAAAAAGCGGCCGTTCGCGCCGGAAGACTCACTACGTTCGCCTTCCGAGCCCCCGTTCACTCCGTTCACGGGGACTCCGCTCACGGCCGTGCTATTCCCCGACGATCTCGTCGTACTGCGCGCCGGTCTGTTTCAGCGTCTCCGTCGAGTAAAGCCGTTCGTGGTCGACCGGGAGGTAGTCGGCGGCGAGTTCGTCGATCTTCTCGTCGACTGCGGGGGTTTCGCGGCCGTGGATCATCGTGAAGAGGTTGTAGGGCCAGTCCTGGTCCGGGCGGCGCGGTCGGTGATAGCAGAGCGTGACGTAGGGTAGCGAACCGACGGCCTCGCCCCAGGTATCGAGTTCGTCGTCGGGCACGTCCCAGACGACCATGCAGTTGCTGTCGAAGCCCGTCGTGAGGTGGTTGACGACGCACCCGATGCGCTTGATACAGCCGTTCTCCCGCAGTCGATCGACCGCCTCGATCACCGCATCCACGTCCGCGTCGACGGCCGCGGCGACGTCCCGATACGGCGTCTCGGTCAGCGGGAAGCCGTCCTGGATCTCGAGCAGGAGTCGGCGGTCCAGCGCCGAGAGGTGGGCGGCGGCGTCCTCGCTGATCCGGGTCGCCGAGGCGTCCGTCTCGGCGATCGACTCCCGTGCTCGCGGTTCCACCGCTCGCTCGTCCGGAGACGCGCCTTCCTGGCGCGTCTCCCGGGCGAATCGATCACCGTTCACCACGGGGAACTCCAGGTCGATGTAGTAGTCGGTCAGCATCGGCAGGACGAGCACGTCGAGTCCTGTCCTGTCCTCGACGTCCGCGATGATCGCGTCGCGCTTGTCCTTCGACCCCGCGGTCACGACGAACCACATGTTCCACTCGTGGTCGCGCCGGTAGTTGTGGTTGACCTGCCGGTGGTCGTTGACGATCTCGGCGACCGCCTCGAAGCGGTCCTCGGGCGCGGCGACTGCCGCGAGCGTCGAGGAGCCGATCACCGGCGGGTTGAGGACCGGCCCGAACCGGCGGAAGACGCCCGCCTCGCGGAGGCGGCGGACCCGGGCCAGCGCGTCGGCGGCGTCGATCCCAAGGTCAGCGCCCACGGCCTCGAAGGGACGTTCCGTCACGGGGAACCCGCTCTGGTACCCGTCGACGAGCGCCGCGTCAACGTCGTCGACGTCCTCGCGCCAGTCGCCCGACCGGAGACTCATTGCCTCCTGTTGGGAATTCCGAAGTGTAACGGTGTCGCTTCGCCGGCGCGAAACCGATATGTCGCGGGCGCTGCTCGTCCCGGCAATGGTCAGGTACTTCGAGGACATCGCGGTCGGTGACACGCGCGAACACGGGAGCTACGAGGTCACAGAGGAAGAGATCCTCGAGTTCGCCGAACAGTACGATCCCCAGCCGTTCCACACGGACCCCGAGGCCGCCGAGGACACGATGTTCGGCGCTCTCACCGCAAGCGGCTGGCACACCGCCTCGATGTGCATGCGCCTGCTGGTCGAGTGTATGGAAAACGCCGAGTGGGCCTTCCAGGGGGCCCGCGGCGTGGACAACCTCCGCTGGATAACGCCCGTCAGACCCGGCGACGAACTCTCGATCGAGTACGAAGTCGTCGAGAAACGCGCGGGCGACCGCCCCGACATCGGCGAGGTCGACAGCAAACTGACCGGCTTCAGGCAGGACGGCGATCCCGTCATCACGTGGGTCGGCCTGGGACTGCTCGAGAAGCGGTCGGCCGGCGAGTAGGCGACCGCCGGATCCGGGCGGTTCGATCGACGATTTTCGAACGAACGGCCGGCGTCGGCTTCGTGAAATATATCGCGCTGGCGTGCCGACCGTTCGGTATGACACAGGCGAGCCAGCAGTTCGGCGAATGGCCGCTCAAGCGACTGATGACCGAGGTCGTCGGCTCCGGCCACAAGTCCGCCGAGGACATGGACCGCGGACAGGCCCGCGAGGCGTTCCAGCGCATCCTGGCCGGCGAACCCGACCACACGACGCTCGGCGCGTTCTGGCTGGCAAACCGCTGGAAGCGCAACACCCCCGAGGAACTGGCCGCTTACACCGACGTCATGCGCGAGGAGTCGGTCGAAGTCGCCGCCCCCGACGCCGACCCCGTCGACTGCGGGGCCAACTACGACGGCAAACACTCGACGGCGATCCTCGGCGTCGCCGCCGGCGCAGTCGCGGCCGCGGCCGGGACTCCCGTCGTCGTCCACTCGGGCGATCGGGTCCCGACGCAGAAACTGGACGCGTACAAGCACGTCCTCGACGAACTGGGCGTCCGGACGGAACTCGACCCCGCCGAGAGCGCGGACATGGTCGACGAGACCGGCTTCGGGTTCTACTACCAGCCGGCGTTCAATCCCGCGATCGACGACCTCTGGGAGCGCCGGGACATGATGGGCGTGCGCTCGTTCGTCAACACCGTCGAGACGCTGGCGAACCCGGCCGACGCCGACGTCCACCTCGGCAGTTTCTACCACCTCGCCTTCGCCGAGAAGATCGTCGACACCTTCCGCCACGTGGAGTCCCAGGACGTGTCCCGGGTGCTGATGTTCCAGGGCCAGGAGGGGTACGACGACATCCGCCCGGGTTCGACCGTGGTCGCTGAGTGGTCCGAAGGGGCGGAGTTGCAGGACTTCGAGATCGAGACCGGCGCGTACGGGATGGACTTCGCGGGCGAGGACCTGGAGGTCGACGACGTCGCGGCGGACTCGGCGTCGATCACGGAGGCCGTCCTCACCGGCGAGCGCGACGACCAGTTCGCCGACGCGGTGGCCGTCAACGCGGCGCTGCGAATGTACGCTCGCGAGGACGTGGACGACCTGGAGACGGGCCTCGACGTCGCGCGCGAGACCATCCAGAGCGGTGACGCCGCGGCGGTGCTCGAGGACCTGCGCGCGTTCTAACTCAGCCCAGAACGGCTTTCACGGCCGCGTAATCGACGAGGACGACGGTCACGAACGCGGCGAAGACGCTCCCGTCGGGGCCCAGCGTCGGCGCGGCGAGCAGGACGAGACCCACGAGCTGCGCGGCCACGAGCGCGGAGACGGCGAGTCCCCAGCCGGCGGCACGCGGCAGGTCGTAGTCCCGCGGCCAGTAGGCGTGATAGAAAAAGGGCGGGAGGAAGGTGACCGGGATCCCGACGAACAGCGCCGGATAGGTGATCGTACCCAGGTGCTCGACGAGGCCGTAGACCACCGGGAACGCGAACGCGGCGGCGATGGCGAAGACGAGTCGCACCGGCGTCACCACCCCGGGCTCGGACGCGGTAGCCTTCGAGTTGCTCATGTCGGGGAACGGGACGGACAGGTACATAAATCACGCAGAGTCGGAGTCGGATCGGTATCGGTCTCCACCGGCCTCCGGTCGCCTCCGGCGACCCCGAGGCGCAAAAACGCGGGCGGCAGGCTTTTCGGTGGCAATCGCGTCGGTCCGGCCATGGGTGACCAAGCAACGCCGAGCGGCCGACTCTCGACGGGGGTCGACCTGCTCGACAGCGGTCTCGGTGGGGGCGTGCCGACGGGGAGTCTCGTCGCGGTGTCCGCGCTACCGCGAGCGCAGAGCGAACCCCTCCTCTACGCGATGGCGGCCGCGAACTCGACGCGGTACCTCTCGACGCTGCGACCGGCCGAGGAGGTCAGCGACGTGCTCGCGAAGACGGTGGCAGTCGGGCCGGACGACCTCGACGTGGACGTGCGCGGCGTCGACGGCGACGAGGTGCTCGGCGACCCCGAGGAGTTCCTGTGCGGCCTCGACGCCAACTCGCTCGTGGTGCTCGACCCGACGACCGAACTCGAACAGGGCGACCGGATCCGATACCGCGAATTTCTGGACACCTGCAAACGGGCGCTGCGGATGACCGACAGCGTCGGGCTCTTTCACTGCCACGAGAACACCCCGTCGGTACTCCGGCGGGGCATGACCCTCGCGCGGGCCGACCAGGTCTGGGACGTGCGGATGGACGTGGTCGACCGGGAGGTCCGGACCTGCCTCGCGGTCACCAAAGTCCGGGGCGGGACGCCGCTCGGCGTCCTGGACCTGGCCTTCGACGGGGAGGGCGTGCGCGCCGCCGTCGCCCGGGACTAACACCAGACTTTTCCCCCGACCGAGCGGAGTGAGAGCCATGAGTGACCTGACGGCGACGCTCCACACGACCCACGGCGACATCGAGATCGACCTGTTCGACGAGCGCGCGCCCGACACCGTCGAGAACTTCGTCAACCTGGCCGAACACGACCCGGCCGCGGACGACGAACCGGCGCCGGAGACGACGACCTGGGAGGACCCCGAGACGGGCGAGATCCGCGGCGACTCGCTCTACGCCGGCGTCGAGTTCCACCGCATCATCGAGGACTTCATGATCCAGGGCGGGGACCCGACCGGCACCGGCCGCGGCGGCCCCGGCTACCAGTTCGACGACGAGTTCCACGACGAACTGCGCCACGACGGCCCCGGCAAGCTCTCGATGGCCAACAGCGGCCCGAACACCAACGGCTCGCAGTTCTTCATCACGCTGGACGCCCAGCCCCACCTCGACGACAAACACGCCGTCTTCGGCGAAGTGATCGACGGGATGGACGTCGTCGAGGAGATCGGCAACCTCGAGACCGACGGCCGGGACAACCCCGCCGAGACCGTCGAGATCGAGTCCGTGACGATCAACCGGTAGAACCGACGGGTTTCGAGTTCCATCCGCCGTCTCCGAACGAACGGAAAGCGACAACGGAAAGACCGGTGGTCCCCAACCGCAGGATATGAGCGACGCGGACGAGCCCGTCGACCCCAGCGAGATCGGCGAGGGGGCGGCCCCGCCGGTCGAGGAAAAGCCGTACAAGATCATCTTCGAGGCGAACAAGTGCTTCGGCGCAGGGAAGTGCGCCGAGTTCTCCGACAACTGGACGCTCGATATCTCGACGGGCATCGCAAAGCCCGAGGCCTACTTCTTCGACGAGGCGGAGCTGGAGCACAACGTGGCGGCGGCCAAAGCGTGCCCGGCGAAGAAAGACAAGGGGATCATCCACGTCGTCGACCGCCGGACCAACGAGGAGATCGCTCCCGACCCCGAGGGCGACGGCACGCTCAGCGTCGACTGGTGAGCGTCACCGCTCGGCCTCGTCCCCTCTGAGTTCGCGCGACGGATCGGTCGTGTCCCGGAGCCCTTCTGCGTCTTCAGCCCGGTAGACGCCGGCGTTTCGGTGCTGATCGGCGTCCTCGACCAGCCGTCCGTCCTCGCGCTGGCGTTCGACGACGGTCTGGGCCTCGTCTCTGCTGACCCGGCCGACGACGCTGATCGCGGATTCGAGTTCGCGGAGGGGGACGCCCAGATCCGTGTCGGCCGAGGCGCGCGGGAACCCGTCGGCTTCGCGCTGGATGCACTCGACGTATGCTTCGGCGTCGGTCGACCCACCCAGCGCGTCGTGCCAGGACGGGGGATAGACGCTGATGCGGTCGTCGCCGAGCCGGTAGACCGATCCGGAGCCGGCCCAGTCGCTGGCCCCAGTCAGGGCGCTCTCGACGTCCTCGAGGAAGGCGTCGGCGTCGAAGGCGTAGTCGCGCTCCTCGGTCAGCCGGTGGGCGTACGCCTCCAGCCGGTCCCACTCGAGGCCCTGGCTCTCGGACTCGTGGCGTTCGACGAGCGCCAGCAGGTCGATGGTGGTCATCGTCTCGCCTTCCTGCTTGATCTCGGCGAGGACCGCGTCGGAGAGGTCGGTCATGGGGGCGGGTACGGCGACCCGCCGGAAAAGCGACCGGAGAGTGGGGGTCGAGTGGCAACGAGGCGGGAAGGGAGTGGAGTCCAGTGGACGTGAATCCGCCCGCTGGCCGGCGGTGGACCGAAACCGACAAACCTCTCACCGATGGAGAGGGAAACGCGCGAGGGTAGCCAAGCCTGGAAACGGCGGCGGACTTAAGATCCGCTCCCGTAGGGGTCCAGGGGTTCAAATCCCCTCCCTCGCATGAGTGTGCGCCCCCAACTCGGGGGCGCACCGAATCGTTGAGATATTTGAACCCGGGGAGTCGCACGCTCGACCAACGGGAGAGACCGTCTCCACTCGGTTCAAATCCCCTCCCTCGCATGACGGCGCGGCGCACTCCACTTCTCGACCCTGTCACTGTCGCGGGATTCCGTTAGTTTCACGCCGGCGTATCGAGTGGTCGGAGGCGAGGCCGTGGTATCACCGAGACAACTCGTCGGGCGGGTGGCGGGGCGGGTCCGGGACGACCTGCGCGCGGATCCGTACCTCCCGTACATCCTGCTCGGCGCGCTCCTGCTGGCCGGGTTCTGGTTCTGGCACCGGATCCCCAACTTCGCGACGCGGGACGAGAAAGAGCGACTGCTCGATCCGCTGGTCGCGTACGGCCGGGTCCTGGCGGATCCCGGATTCGAGTCGCTGCGGGAGGGCGTCGCCTGGGGTCGGGTCCCCTTCGGGGCGACCTTCTACCTGTTCGGGCTCTGTCTGCTGCCGGTCGTGATCGCCGCGGCAGTCCTCGGGGACCTCGGGGCGATCACGGGGCTGGGCTTCCCCGCGGACGTCTTCGGCTACTACCCGGCCTGGCAGGCGGTGCCGGAGTGGATCTGGGTGTCGAGTCTGACCGTCGTGCGGTTGGCGAACGTGGCCTTCGCCGTCGG
Source organism: Halorientalis sp. LT38 (assembly GCF_037031225.1). Classification (NCBI taxonomy): domain Archaea; kingdom Methanobacteriati; phylum Methanobacteriota; class Halobacteria; order Halobacteriales; family Haloarculaceae; genus Halorientalis; species Halorientalis halophila. The sequence continues at coordinate 2,830,715 of NZ_JAYEZN010000001.1, forward strand.
GTCGGTGTATCTGACCTACCGGTTCGGGACGGCGATGCGGGACCGCTGGACGGGCCGGCTCTCGGCCGTCCTGCTGACGCTGACTTTCGGCTTCCTCACCATCGCCCACGAGGGCGGCGAGGACATGCCGGCGCTGTTTTTCGTCCTGCTGACGCTGTACCTTGCGTTGCGGTACGTCCAGACCGGCGATGGGGGTCGGTTTTACGGGGCGAGCGTCGCCGGTGGCGTCGCCATCGCGTTCAAGCTCACCGCGGCACCCGTCGTGCTCCTCGTGGGGCTTGCGCACCTGCTCCGGTCTCGCCGGGCGGGCGACCATCGAGAGCCCGCCGAATGTGCGAGCGACGAAGCCGCGAGCCGGGCGGGAACGGACTGGCGCGACGCACTGCTACGGCCGCGGCTGGTCGCGACGGGCGCCCTACTGGGGCTGGTGACCGTCGTGCTCGGCTTCCCGACGTTCCTCGTCGCCGGTCCGGAACCGTTCGTCGAGCGGGTCTTCGGCGACTCGATCGGGCGGGCCAGTTCGGCGACCGGCCCGCCCGCGCCGATCTGGTGGTGGTTCCTCCGCGGGTACTTCAGCGCGCTCTCACTGCCGCTGTTCGTCGCCGCCGTGGGTGGCGTACTGGCGGGCGTCGCAGCACTGCGAAGTCGGACGGAGGCACGAGAGCGCGAAGGGCTCGCGTTCGTCCTTGCCCTGCTCGTGACCTATCTGGTCGTCTTCTCGCAGTGGCAGGACTTTCGGGTCCACCACCTGCTGCCGACGTTCCCGCTGCTGGCCCTGCTCGTCGCGCGTGGCTTCGCGTCGCTCCGTGCGTCCCGGCCGCGCGTCGCGACTCCGCTGCTAGCCGTCCTCCTCGTGACGACCGGCACCTACGCCGTCGCGGGTGACGTCGGCTACGCCTTTATGCCCCGGGACCAGGCCAACGACTGGATCGACACGCACGTGGACGACGAGGAGACGATGGAGGTCTACCGCGGCGACCTCCAGGACGCGGTGGTCCCCCACGAGCAGCGGATCCGCTACGAGTTCGCCGGCGGGACCGAAGCCGAGGACTGCCCGCGGTACATCCAGCTGACCTATCGCGATCGACTGGTGTTCAAGACCGGTGAACATTACGGGACCACAGACGCGCAGCGCGAGTACCTCAGGAGGGTCATCGAGGGCGAGTACGGGTACGTGATGGTGGCCGCGTTCGGACCTCAGCCCGGGAAGTACGCGCCGGACCGCCCGACGCCGGGGTCGCTCGTCGAGATCCTGCCGCTCGGACTCCGACCGCAGACCGACCAGTACTCCGACGAGCAGGAACTCGCGACCAACCAGTACACCGCCATATACGAGCGGGTCGGACCCTGCGACCCCAGCCGCGACCCGCCGTTCTAGCGCGACGGGCTTTTCAGGACCTCGCCCGTTGGTGCCGTCAATGACCGACGACGCAGTCCCGGAACGCGCCGCGCGGGCCTTCGACGCCCACGACGCCTTCGAGCAGGCGGACGACGGGTACGAACTGACGACCGTCGCCTTCGACGCCGTCGTGACCGCCGACGAAACCGACGACTGGGCGCTCGCCTACACCCTCGTCGTCCGTGCGCCGATGCTCTCGTCGGCCGTCGACGGCGAGGTCGGCGACGCCGTCGAGGCCGGCTGGTTCGACACATTCGAGCGGCGCCTCGAAGACGCCCCGACGGTCACCCGGACCGACGTGGAACTGGACGACCTGACGCTCACCGAAGTCGACGGCGAGGCGGTCGCCGAGTTCGCTTTCACCTTCGGGAACGCCGACCGGGTCCCAGACCTGGCGAAGGCCTTCGCCGAGTACGTCGAGGGCACCTACGTCGAGGGTGTGGTCCCGGGCTACGACTACGAGGGCGTGGTCGCCGACCTGATGGGGTCCGCGGCCTCGGCCGGCGGGAGCGACGGCGAGCGCGGCGGGACGCCGCTCTGACCGGGTCGCCAGGTCCGGATCAGTCGTCGTCGGCGCCGATTCCGAGGTTCAGATCGGTCGCCTCCTCCTCGGCGTCGGGCTCGCTAACCGCCGCGTCCAGTTCGACGGTCACCGTACAGCCGCGGTCTGTGTTCTCGAACGTGACGTCGCCGCCCGAGAGGTCGACGATCCAGTCGACGAGCCAGAGGCCGACGCTGCTGCCGTGTTCGAGCTGGGTCTCCTCGCGGCGGTCGAGCACCTCCAGTTCCTTGTAGGGGATGCCGGGGCCGTTGTCTGCGACCCGGAGGACGGCGCTCTCGCCGTCGCACTCGGCAGTCACGGCGACCGTCGGATCGGGCGCGTCGTTGTGCATCGCCGCGTTCTCGACCACGTTCTCGACGGCGTGGGCGAGCGCCCAGTGGGCGTGGACGGGACAGGCGTCTGGCAAGTCGGTCTCGAAGTCGACGCCAGGGAACTCCCGTCGGACGCTCTCGACGGCGTCGGCGGCCATCTCGGTGACGTCGAACTCGCCGCGGGTGCGCTCGCCGGAGAGGAGCTTCTCGACGGTGCGGGCCTTCTCGCTCGCGTCCAGCAGGTTGTCGCTCTTGTCCAGGATCGTCTGGAGGCGCTCGGCGTCGAGTCCGGACGTGTTCTCCGCCAGCAGCCTCGCGTTGGCCTTGACGACCGAGAGGTCGTTGCGGACGTTGTGTCTGAGGACCCGGGAGAGCACCTGCTTGAGCAGGTCGAGCTCTCGCTGTTTCTGCCGGAGGTCGGTCACGTCGTAGCACAGCACCGTCCAGCCGAGGTGGTCGCCGCCGTCCTCGAGTCGCGACACCCGGACGCGGAAGGTGTGCGAGACGCCGTTGACGGTCGTGGTGAACTCGTGCCCGTCCAGCAGGTCGGCGATGGCCGCCGGGGACGCGGCCGTGTCGCCGTCCGCACCGCCGCGGACGCCCGGGAGCAACTCCGAGAGCTCGACCACGCCGACGACGCCGCGGCCGACCGCCTCGTCGGTCAGGTCCAGCACGAGTTTGGCCGCCTCGTTCATCTCGATGACGGTCCCGTCGACGCTGTAGACCAGTACGGCCCCGTCGATGGCCTCGATGAGGCTGTTCTCCGGCAGGGAGACCACGTCGTAGTCGCCGAAGCGAACGACGCCGAGCGCGACGAACCCCTGTGCCAGCACGTACACCAGCGGATGCGGTTCGTAGGGGAGCCCGAGAAGGGTGAACCCCACGGCGAAGACCGTCGCCGTCACGCCGCCGAGCACGACCATCGCGTTGCGCCACCGATAGAGCCGCTGGTCCGACCGGAGCGCGAACGAGGCGAGCAGCGCGACGGTCCCCAGAACCAGTCCGAGCGAGTAGACGTCCTGGGCGAGCGCGGCCGGACCGTTCGTAAAGACGAGCGGCGAGAGCAGCGCGTCAGGGGTCGCGACCGTGACCGACGTCCAGTTCAGCCAGTGCAGGCCCGGCAACGAGGGAGACGCGTTGGTCGCCTGCAACGCCGCGCTGGCCGCCAGCGGCGCCCCGGCCAGCGCGAGCGCCGACGGGCGGGCCAGCCGCGACCGCCCGGTCCAGGCGACGGCGAAGAGGTACCACAGGAAGACGACCCCTGCGGAGAGGATCGCGGACAGTTTCCAGAAGATGACCTTCGTCGCGAGGGTCGGTGCGGCGAGCGAGCACAGGTAGACGAGCGACTGGACGCTCCCAAGAATCGCCGCGGCGAGCAGGTACTCGACTCCACGGACGTTCCGGCTCGTCCAGTACACGTACGCGAAGGTCGCGAGCAACACCGTCGCGAACAGGTACCTGCTCCCCCACAACGCATTCGTCAGCATCCGTCGCCTCGACTATCGCCGACACCCCGCCTTGTAGGTTCGCCCCGGATTTTCGAATGTGATTCCACGTCCGAACGCCTGGAACCGCGGCCGGGCGGCCGAATCCGGCGTCGGGCGGTCGGATAGTAACCCCTTAGTGACGCGGCGGGGACCACCAGACAATGACGAGCGTCAAGGAGTTCCGCGTCGAGCGGGCGGCGACGCCGACGGATCTGGGCCGGGGTGCGTTCGTGTTCACCGACGACTACTCGGTGTTCGACTGGGGGAAGATGCCCGACGCCATCCCGAACAAGGGCGCCAGCCTCTGTGCCATGGGCGCGTACAACTTCGAGTTGCTCGAAGACGCCGGGATCGCCACCCACTACGAGGGCGTCGTCGGCGGGAGCGGCGAGCCGGTCCCGCTCGACGAAGTCGCCCATCCGCCGCGCGAGATGGCCATCGACCTCACGCAGGTCCCGGACCTGCCCCACGACGGCCGGGAGTACGACTACGACGCCTACTTCGAGTCCGCGGGCCAGAACTACCTGATCCCCCTCGAGATCGTCTTCCGCAACACCGTCCCCGTCGGGTCCAGCCTGCGCTCGCGGGCCGACCCCGCGGACTTCGACCTCGGCTACGACGCGTGGCCCGAAGAGGTCGTGGACCTCCCCGAACCCGTCGTCGAGTTCTCGACGAAACTGGAGGAGTCGGATCGCTACCTCGACCGGGGCGAGGCCGACCGGATCGCCGGTGACGTCGACGTCGACCGCCTCGAGGACCTCGCCCTCGCCGTGAACGAGGTCGTCACCGACCGCGCCGCCGAAGTGGACCTGGTCCACGAGGACGGCAAGATCGAGACGTTCTACCACGACGGCGAGGTCCTGGTGGCCGACGTCGTCGGCACCTTCGACGAGAACCGCTTCTCCTACGACGACCAGGAGGTCTCCAAGGAGGTCATCCGCCAGTACCACAAGCGCACCCAGTCCGAGTGGGTCGAGGCCGTCTCGGCGGCCAAAGACCGCGCGAAGTCCGAAGACGTCGCCGACTGGAAGTCACTCTGCGAGCGCGACCCCGAGCCGCTCCCCGACCACGTGATCGACGCCGCCCGCGACCTCTACACGGCCGGGACGAACGCCTACGTCGGCCGCGATCTGTTCGACGCGCCCTCGCTCGCAGACGCCGTCGAGACCGTCCGGGACCTCTAAGGGGCCGACGGCCGCGGTTCGAACAGCCGCGCTGAGATCGACCCGATGATGCAGAGGACGCCGCCCACCACGGTCGGAATCGCCCACAGCGGCGCGCTCCAGATGACGTAGAAGGTCGTCAGCGCCAGCCCGATCGCGACGACGCCCGCGACCGGTGCGAGCTTCGGCTTCGACAGCGCTAGCAGCCCCGCGCCCGAGATCCCGATCCCCATGTTCATCACGAACAGGATCGGCACGATGAACCCGAACCGGTCGTTCTGCGTCAGGTACCCCACCGTCACGATCCCGGCGACGATGAGCACCACACCCCCGATCTCGGTCAATTTGTTCGATACCATCGGTCCTGTAGTTAACGATTGCCTCTAATAAATCTACCCGAAAATGGTCGGGCATTAATGGGTGCGGTTTCGGCTCGTGCCCTCGAAGGAATCTATTCGGTCGGCTCGCGCGGCTCACGGACTACGTCCGGGGTCGTAGACCCCGCGCTCGCCGTTCCACTACGAGGCCTCCTCTTTCACTACGTTCAATCGTCGGCCTCGCTACCCTCCGCCCCCTGATTCGCGACAATCTCGCCGAGCCCGTCGATCGGCCGGTCCGGATTCGCCTCGTCCAGCACCTCCGGCGACCCGAGCTGGACCTCGTCGTCGTCCAGATCGTCCCGGAGCTTCGTCCGGCCGCGGTGGACCGAGACGGCGTCGGTGAGGTGGAGTTTGATCCCCTCGATGAGCGCCTCGGCCTCCAGCGGCTGGCCCAGCTTTTGCAGTTCCTCCTCGTCCGCGTCGTCGGGCACGTTGAAGGCCCGCTGGGTGATGATCGGCCCCTGATCGAGGTCGGTCGTCACGTAGTGGGCGGTGACGCCGGCGATCCGGACGCCCTCCTCGATGGCCTGCATGTACGCCGACGCGCCGGGGAAGGCGGGCAGCAGCGACGGGTGGACGTTGATGATCCTGTTCTCGTACCGAAAGACCACGTCCGGGCTGAGGATGCGCATGTAGCGGGCCAGCACGACGAGGTCGACGTCGTATTCGGAGAGCAGGTCGAGCAGGTGCTGCTCGTCGGGGTTGCCCTTCTCGTCGCCGATGTCGTGGAACGGGACGTCGTACTTCTCGGCCAGCGGCCGCAGGTCCGGGTGGTTCCCGATGACGACGCTGACGTCCGCGCCGAGGTCGCCGTTGGCCCAGGACTCGAAGATGGCCTCCAGGCAGTGGGACTCCTTGGTGACGAGCACGGCCATCGCCTGGGTCTCGCGTTCGGCGGGGAACCGGACCTGCACGTCGACGCCGAGTTCCGCGCCGAGGTCGTCGAGGTCCTCGCGGAGTTTCTCCTCCGTGCAAACCATCTCGGAGGTGTCGACGTGCATCGTCATCCGGAAGACGCCCTCCCGGACGGCCTGGTCCAGGTCCTCGATGTTGATGCCCCGCTCGAACAGCAGGGAGGTGACGTTCGCGATGAGTCCGGTGTCGTCCTCGCCGACGACCGTCAGCTCTGTGAGTTTGTGTCGTTTCACGGTGACCACCAGCGGCTGGAGCCTGCGGCGACTGCAGTCATGGTGGCCCTCTGCCACGCCCGGCGAAAAAAGTTGTTTTTCGACACGCCGTCCCTGCAATCGCGTTGACACGTCGTATCAGGTCCCGACCCCTGCCACAGGCATTTGTACCTGGGGCAGTTACGATCGGTTAGTATCGCATGTCTGTCACGGTGGTGTACGCGGACGGGGACGACGACGACCGCGCGGCGGTTGCCGCCGCGCTCACCGAGGCCGGGATGGACGTCCGGAGCGCGGCGACCCTCGAATCGGCCAGGGAGGTCGTCGCCTCGACCCCGCTCGACTGCGTCGTCACCGCCTACGACCTCCCGGACGGGAACGGGCTGGAGCTGTTCGCCACCGTTCGCGAGACGCGGCCGGACACGCCCTGTATCCTCTTTACCGACGTGCCGACGAGCGACGTCGACACGACGGCCTTCGAGGGCCTCGTTGCGGAGTACCTCCCCAGCGGGACGGACCGCGCCCACCACAGGTTGCGCCGACTGATCGACGAACTCGTCACCCGGCGGAGCCAGGTCGGCTACCCGCTGCCCGACGACGAGGACGCGCGGCTGGCCGCGCTCGAACAGTACGAACTCGAGGACAGCGCAGCCCAGGAGACGCTCGACCGGCTGACCGACCTGGCGCGGCGCCACTTCGAGGTCTACCGCGCGTTCGTCGGCGTCGTCGACGATCACGAGGAGCGCTTTCTCTCCTGCCACGGCCCCGACCTCGATCCGCTCGAACGGGAGCAGACGATGTGCACCCACGCCATCCTCGAACCCGACGTCATGGTCGTCGAGGACACGAACGAGGACCCGCGCTTCGAGCACAACGACGCGCTGGACCGACTGGAGATCCGGGCCTACGCCGGCGCCCCGCTGCGCAGCCCCAGCGGTGCCGCCATCGGGAGTTTCTGTCTGACCCACGACGAACCGCGCCCGTTCTCGGACGACGAGATCGAGTATCTGCGGCTGCTGGCCGACGAGGCGGCCGAACAACTGAACATCAGGCTGCGGCTGCGGGCCGCCACGGAGACGGAATCATGAGCCAGGACGCCAGGGGCGGCTACCGGTTCGACGGCCTGCCGATCGACCCCGTGACGCCGGGGACCAACCTGCTCGTCGCGGGGCCGCCGTTCGCCGGCACCCGGGATGTTGCGCTCCGGATGGCGGCGGCCGGCGAGGCGGCCGGAGAGGGGCTGATCCTCGTGTCCACCGACGACCCGGCCGCGACGCTGATCGACGACTACGCCGACGTCGGCGGGACCTTCGACCGCCGGCGGATGGCCGTCATCGAGTGCATCGAGCCGAGCGAGGGGCCCGAAGACGAGAACGTCCGCACCGTCCGATCGCCCGGAGATCTCACTGGCATCGGGATCGAGTTCTCCTCGCTGTACGAGGGACTGTACGCGGAGGGGATCGAGCGGGTGCGGATCGGCCTGTTCTCCGTCACCACCCTGTTGATGTACGCCGACGAACTGCAACCGGTCTACCGCTTCCTCCACACGATAACCGGCCGGGTCCGCTCGGCCGAGGGGCTCGGCGTCGCGGTCGTCGATCCGACGGCGCAAGACGAGCAGACGGTGAGTTCGGTCGCCCAGACGTTCGACGGGCGCGTCGACGTCCGGCGGACCGACGACGAATACCAGCTCCGGGTCCGGGGACTATCCGATCAGCCGGAGGGCTGGCAACGCTTCGGCACCGACTAGTCCGCGCTCGCGTCGCCGCGGTCTTCTTCGAGCGTCACGAGTTCCTCGACCGGCGGCAGGTCGGCGTCCTCGGTCGTCAGGACGTCGATGCGTCGCCGAACCTTGTCTGTCGCGTACTCGACGAGCGGCGTCGGGTCGACTTCCTCGGTCCGCGTCGCCTCCACCGCTTCGGAGACGAACGGCAGGAGGTCCATCAGCGTGTCCTGCACCACCGCCTCGTCGACGCCCTGCTCGTGGATCAGGCCACGGACCTTGTGCATCCCGAAGCCGACGTGGCGGCCCTCGTCGCTGCGGATGTAGTTGATTCCCTCGACCAGCCCCTCCAGTTCCGGCGTGTCGACGCCGTCGTCGTAGACGTCCGGGCCGTCCTCGCTGAACCGGGCGGAGATGCCGTAGTAGCCCGTCTGTGCCAGCACCGACTCGACCGTCAGGTGGTAGTGACAGTACGCCTTCGCGCGGTTCTCGGGCGTGTCGTCGGTCAGCAGCCGCTCCATCGCTTCCTCGGTCCGGTCGAACAGTTCGACGTAGCCCTCGGGGAAGTAGCGCTGGTCGGTCGGCTGGGTGACCTCGGCGTCCTCGGCCTCGGCGACCGGATTGATGACCTCGCGCCAGTAGCGATCGAAGAACTGCGTGTGCTTTGCCTCCTCGTAGATCTGCGTCGAGAGGAACATCTGGTCGTCGATGTCCTCGAGGACCATCCCCAGCGGCATCAGGTCCTCCGTCACTGCTTCCTCGCCCGCGCCGAAGAGCGCGAGTGTCGTCCGTAGCGCCTCGAAGCCCTCCTCGTCGCCGTCGAACTCGAGCAGTCGCTCGCGGTCCTGTTCCAGCAGTTCCTGGGGAATGTCCTCGTATGGGTCCCAGTGTCGATAGACGGCGTTGCGGAAGTAGCCCCCGGCGAAGGAGTCCGGATCGATGCGCATGTCGCGGCTGGTGTCCCTGATCTGCGTCATGGGTGCTACGTGTCCACACGTCTCTCGGGGTTAACCGTGGCGCCCCAGTGGCGAGGGTCATTTAAACAAACCGACGATGTGGGAGTTGATTAGGGTCGGGGGCCCGGTGCCGGCCGAGATAACAAGCGTTACGTCGGCGGTCGCCCCACTGCCGACAATGACAGCGTACACCGCGACCGTGACGGTCCGGCTGAAACGCGGGGTGCTCGATCCCGAGGCCGAGACGACCCAGCGCCAGCTCGAACGGCTCGGGTTCGACCTCGCGGACCTCCGGTCGGCCGACCAGTTCGAGATCGACGTCGACGCGGCCGACGCCGACGCGGCCGCCGAGCGCGCCGACGAGATGGCCGAGCGCCTGCTCGCCAACCCGACGATCCACGACTACACCGTCGCGGTCGACGAACGGGACGCATGACGGTATCGGTCATCCAGTTCGGCGGCTCCAACTGCGACCGCGACGCCGTCCGGGCGCTCGCGGAGATCGGCGTCGACGCCGAACTCGTCTGGCACGAGGACGGCCTCCCCGCGGACGCCAGCGGCGTCGTCTTCCCCGGCGGGTTCTCCTACGGCGACTACCTCCGCGCCGGCGCGATGGCCGCCCGCTCGCCGATCGTCGAGGAGGTCCGCGAAGTCGCGGAGGAAGGAACGCCGGTCCTCGGCGTCTGCAACGGCGCCCAGATCGGCTCCGAGTCGAGTCTCACTCCTGGCGCGTTCACGACCAACCGGAGCGCTCGCTTCCAGTGCGAGCACGTCCACCTGCGCGTCGAGAACGCCGACACCCCGTGGACCGCCGCCTACGAGGAGGGCGACGTGATCGAACTCCCGATCGCCCACGGCGAGGGCCGCTTCGAGATCGAAGACGACCGTCTCGCGGAACTCGAACGCGAGGACCGCGTCCTCTTTCGCTACTGCGACGCGGACGGCAACGTCACCGACGACGCCAACCCCAACGGCTCGAAGGGCAACGTCGCGGGCGTGCTGGGCACCCGCGACTCCGTGGCCGTGCTGATGCCCCACCCGGAACGCGCCGCGCTGCCCGACATCGGCCCCACGGACGGCCAGGGCGTGCTGCAGGGCTTCGCGGAGTAGGCGAACTCGACCGCTGCAAGTCCGTCGCTCGTTCTCTCCGCTCCGGAATCGGCCCGGGGACTCAAATTCCGTCGACCCCTACCTGTAGCTATGGCGACGACTGACGAGGCCGACGAGGCCGACGAGACGGAGCGCGTCTGGCTGGTCGAACGCACCTACGGCGACGACGAGCAGAACATGATCATCCTGACCTACGCGACGCCGGACGGCCGCCGCGACTACCGGAAGGAGCGCGCCCTCACCAGTTTCACCGGGCCGGGACGCGCCACGTCCGTCTCCCTGGAGATGGAAGCGGCCAATCTGGGAACCGTCGACGACGAGGAGACCCGACAGCGCTACGAAGCGGAAGTCGAGCGGATGCGGGAGACCCACGACCCCGACGACACGCTGTAGTTCTCCAGCCCCATCGTGTCGATCCGACGGCCTCCCTCCGGTCGGCCGCCCGGCTCGCGGCACTCTCACGGGCTTCGCCCGTTCGAGTCGAGGTCGAAGACCTCGCACTCCCCGCTCGCCCGTTCGGAGGGCTCCCGATGGTCGCCCTCCCGCTGCTCACGGCTCACTTCGTTCGCCGCTCGCTCGTTCGGCGATCCTCACTCCGTTCGGATCGCCCGGCCAGCAACCTTATCCCTCGACTCTCCGACACGCGGGTAGGTGACCTACTCGTGTCGAACCTCGTACTGACGGCCGTCCTCCTGCTCGTCGGTATCGCCCTGACCGTCGGTGGCGTGTTCTTCTACCGCACTGGACTCAAACTGTTCGGCTTCCTGCTCGGCGGCGGTGGCGGTTTCTTCGCGGCCAGCACGATGAGTCTGGGCCCGATTCCGACCATCGCGGTGATCCTCCTGCTTGGCTTCGTCGGCCTCGCGATCGCGAACAAGATCTATCTCATCATGCTCGTCGTCCCCGGCGCGGTCACGGGTTTCGGGGCGGCGCTCGCCTACACGGGGACGTCGATGGACCCGCTGACGAACCTGCTGGATCCCGTGATCCTCGCGGGGCCAGTCATCGGCGCGGTCCTCGCAGTCTTGCTCCAGAAGGTCGTCGTCGTGTTCGTCAGCGCGGCCTGGGGGGCAGTCCTGATCTGGGCCGGCCTGGATGCGAGCGCGATCGTCGCCCCGCTCGCCGCCCTCTCGGTGCCGACCCCGCCGACCTGGATCGCCGCCGTGATCGCCGGTGGCGTCGCCGTCCAGATCGTCACCTGGGCGCTGTTGCGACACTACGACGACGACGAACTGAAAGCGAAGGTGAGCGGGCTGTTCGGTCGCGGCTCCGGCGGCGGGCAGCCCGAAGGCGGGATCTGAGCTACCGCGTGAGCGGCTGGTTGTAGCCGGTTTCCCGATCGAGAACGATCTCCCAGGTGCGCTCGCACTCACAGGAGACCTGCTCGAACACGGAGGGATCCTGCCGGAGGTCGAAGTCCTTGATCGCTTTCTGCACCCGATCGTCACATTCCCCGCAGTTGTGGGCGCCGCGGTCGCTGCCGTGGCCGACGGGGTCGGAGACGACGATGACGTCCTCCTCAGCTGTGGACTCCAGCACGTCGGCGACCGACCAGAGCCACGGCGGTCGGTAGCCCCCGTCGTGGTACAGGTCCTCGACCATCGTGTGGCGCTGGACGTTCGTGGGGTTCATCGAGACGGTGTGACAGCCGTCGACGGCGGCGCACTTCCGCACCGAGCGCTTCATGTCCTCGAGCGCTTCCGGTTCCGAGAGGAAGGGCGGCTTCATCAGGAGGTAGGCCTTGATCCCCGCGCCGACGTCCTGCGCGTCGGCGGCGGCGCGCTCGAACTCCGCGAACTCGAAGTACTTGTTCACGCAGTCGCGGCGGACCCGATCGGTCGCGGTCTCCAGCCCCACCGCGACGTCGGTCTCCAGGCCCTGGTCGGTGAAGTCCTCGATCTTCTCGCGCTCGACGAAGTCGGGGAGGGACTCGACGACGATGCGGTCCCGGTCCGCGAAGGTCTCGGCGATGGCCTGCCGGGTTTCTGCAGGGACCTCGCGCTCGTCGAGGAAGGAGCCGGAGGTGTAGATCTTGATGAGGCCGGAGGGGTCGTCGGCGTTCTCCGCTTCGTGTTCCAGACAGACGTCGATCTGGGCCATCAGGTCCTCGTGGGCGACCGAGCCACCCTCGACGGATTCGGCGACGTAGCCGCACATGGTGCAGCCGCCGGCGCGGGCCCACCGGCACCCGCCGGTGTTGAGGATGATCGTCAGCGACTGGTAGACGCCGTCGGGCGTGTTGTCCTCGTCGATCCAGACGCGCGTCGGCTCGCGTGGGTCGTAGGTCTCGTCCTTGCGCGAGCGGATCTCCCGCATCGCCTGGTTGTGGGCGTCCATCCCCTTCCCCTGCTCGTAGACTTCGGGGCTCGGCTGACTCATTGCCCTCCCTACCGGTCCGAAGGGTAAAATCCTCTCGTCACCGATCCGCCCGCGACCCTCGCCACTTATCGAGCGGTCGGAATCGCACGCGGTCGGTCAGTGGTCCCCAGAGTGCGGCGACGACCGACGCGCCGACGGCGTTGGCGACGGCGTCCCCGAAACTGAAGGATCGGTACGGACTCGCGAGCTGGAGGAGTTCGACGCCGAAGCCGAAGGACACCGCGACGGCGAAGGCCAGGGCCGCGATTCGCTCGACGCGACCGTCCACGAGCGCGTAGCCGAGCGCTCCGGTCAGTGTCAGGTAGGCCGCAATGTGCAGGTACTTGTCGAAGCCGATGGGTCCGGGAAACGCGGGTCCGGGACCGCCCGTCGGCGGTCGCGTCACCGACGACCAGACGACGACCGCGGCGACGAGCGCGACCGCCAGCCAGCGCACCCAGCTCGGCAGCAGCGGGACGCGGAGCGACCCCATACCCGTCGGGCGAACCCGGAGTCACCTATGTCTACTCATCGAGACCCAACGCAGTCGTCCGTTGGCCCGTGTCGTACCGGCCGTGGCCGGGTAACTGATTTCGGTTACCAACCCCGAACAACGAATAACACGTTTCGGCCCGTACTCTAGGTTGGTACGTTAATTCATGACAGACCTCGGAGGTTTCCACGACAACGTGGCACGCGTCGATCTGAGTGCGGGGGACGTGCAGTACGAGGGCATCGACGACGAGGACGCACAGAAGTACATCGGTGCGCGCGGCCTCGGCGTCAAGTACGTCTTCGATCAGGGCCCCGAGGTCGACCCCCTCGGGGAGGAGAACCTGCTCGCATTCATGAACGGTCCGCTCACGGGTACCCAGACCACCATGAGCGGCCGGATCGCGATCTGTACGAAGTCGCCGATCGCCGGTCAGGTGACCGACTCCCACCACGGTGGCTGGTCGGGGGCCCGCCTGAAGTGGGCCGGCTTCGACGGCCTGCTGTTCGAGGGCCGGGCTGCGGACCCGGTCTACGCCGTCGTCGAGGACGGTGAAGTAGAACTCCGGGACGCCTCCCACCTCTGGGGGACGGGCGTCCACGAGACTCGCGACACGATCGAAGAGGAGGTCGAGGGGTCCTACGGCAAGAACCTCTCGATCATGGCCATCGGGCAGGCGGGCGAGAACGAGATCAAGTACGCCTGCATCATCAACGAGGACGACCGGGCGTCGGGCCGGGGCGGCACCGGCTGCGTGATGGGCAACAAGAATCTCAAGGCCGTCGTCGTCAAGTCCTCGACGAAGATGCCACAGCCGGAAGACCCGGAGACGTTCAAGAAAGGCCACAAACAGGCCATGCAGGTCATCCGGGAGTCCGAGGTCACGGCGCCCAACGAGGGCGGCCTCTCGATGTACGGCACGAACGTCCTGATGAACGTCACCGAGGAGATGGACGGCCTTCCCACCAAGAACGGCCAGTACTCCTCGACGAAGGCGATGTCCGACGCCGAGGGCGACGGCGAGCGCATCATCGACTCCGAGAAGGTCTCCGGCGAGAACGTCCGGGAGAACATCCTCGTCGACGAGCCGACCTGTCACTCCTGCCCGGTCGCCTGCAAGAAGGAAGTCGAGGTGACGGCGATGCACAAGGGCGAGGAGATGAACGTCCGGATGGAGTCCTACGAGTACGAGTCGGCGTGGGCGCTCGGCCCCAACTCCGGCCACGACGACCGCGACCGGATCGCCGTGATGCTCGACATCTGCAACGACCTCGGGATGGACACCATCGACACCGGCAACACCATCGCCATGGCCATGGAGATGATCGACGAGGGGAAACTCGACCTCGACGACTCCATCGAGTGGGGCGACTCCGACGAGATGATCGACCTCATCGAGCGGATCGGCCACCGCGAGACGGAGTTCGCCGACCACCTCGCCGAGGGCCCGAACCACCTCGCCGAGGAGTTCGACGCCCACGACAACTCCCTGGCCGTCAAGGGCCAGACCATGGCCGCCTACGACCCCCGCTGCATGAAGGGGATGGCCATCGGCTACGCCACCTCGAACCGGGGCGCCTGCCACCTGCGCGGGTACACGCCCGCCGCCGAGATCCTCGGCATCCCGGAGAAGGTCGATCCCTACGACCCCGAGGGGAAAGGTGAGCTCTGCGCCACCTTCCAGAACATGCACGCCATCTCCGACTCGTTCGACATCTGCAAGTTCAACGCCTTCGCGGAGGGCATCGAGGAGTACGTCCTCCAGTACAACGGCATGACCGGCCTGGACGTCAGCGAGGAGGAACTCATGGCGGCCGGCGAGCGCATCTACAACCTCGAGCGCTACTACAACAACCTCGTCGGCTTCGACGGCGCGGACGACGACCTGCCGGGCCGCTTCGTCGAGGGCCACGAGGACGCCATCCCCGCCCAGGGCGCCAGCGAGGGCGAACTCGCCGAACTCGACCAGCTCAAGGCCGAGTACTACGAGGTCCGCGACTGGGTCGACGGCGTCGTCCCCGACGAGAAACTCGACGAACTCGGCATCGACGTCGGCCCCGGCACGGGCGTCTCGATGGGCGACTCCGCTGGTGCGGCTCCCTCGGACGACTAGCACAATTGCACCTTTTTTCGACGGGCGGTCTCGTTCGCGTCAGCGATCGCTCTCCCGTCGAACTCGCTTTCGAAAAAACGGAATTCGCCCCGGTCGCGAACCCCCGACTGCGACCGTGTGATCGCAGTTCCTTCGCTTCAGCCGAGCAGCGCGCGGAGCCACGGGTTCGACTTGACGAACCCCATCTCCTCGATCTTCGCGTCCAGCCCGAGGATCCGACCGGCACCGATGGCGCCCAGGCCGAACAGCAACATGGCATACACGACGTGGTCGTCGATGACCCAGCCGTGGGCCAGCGGCAGTCCCTGGAGCAGGCCGCCCTGCAGGCTGGCTGCCCAGAAGAACATCATCATCACGGCGCCCCAGAAGGCATTCCAGCGGACCAGCGCGCCGAGGATGAGACCGAGCCCGGTCAGCGTCAGCCCCCACATCACGAGTTGGTCGATCAGGGGACTGCCCGCCATCGACCCCCACATCCCCATGAGGGGATTTCCTTCGGGGATCGCGTTGGCGAGGTAGCCGGCAGCGGTCCAGTTGGTCTCGGGATTGCCGTCCAGGTACGTGATCAGCTTCGTAATCCCGCCCTGGAACAGCGTCCAGCCCATCACGACCCGCAGGCCGACCAGGGCGTAGCCGATCCAGTGCTCTGAGTACTCGAATCGTGTTTCACGGCCGAACAGTTCCGTTTCGAGGGTGCGTATTGACATAGTGGCTCGCCTCCACTGAATATATTCGGGACAATCATATATAGACATACGACAGTTCTCGATTACTGATAATTGCTGCCGGTCGATGGGGATTTGTCCCCGGCGCCCCGTGGATGCGTAATGCCCGATCCGCTCGCCGAGGCCGGAGTCGACCTCGAACACGATAACGCCGTCGTCGACGACGTGCGACTCCACACCGTCGCCGCCGGCCCGGAGGACGGCGATCTCGTCCTCTTGCTCCACGGCTTCCCGGAGTTCTGGTACTCCTGGCGGTACCAGATCCCCGCGCTCGCCGAGGCGGGGTATCGCGTCGTCGCGCCCGACCTCCGCGGGTACAACCGCTCGGAGAAACCCCACGGCGTCGACAGCTACGCCATCGAGCACCTCGTCGGCGACGTGGTGGGGCTGATCCGGGCGGAAGGACGAGATACCGCCCACCTCGTCGGCCACGACTGGGGCGGCGCGATCTCGTGGGCCGTCGGGATGGGACGCCCCGACGTCCTCGACAGCCTGACCGTCATGAACGCACCGCACCCGGCGGCGTTCGCGAGGGAGTTCGACCTCCAGCAGTTGAAACGCTCCTGGTACGTCCTGTGGTTCCAGGTCCCCTGGCTCCCCGAACGCCTGCTCACGCTCCGGAACGCCTGGCCTATCGGCGACCTGTTCCGCGACCAGCCCGCGAATCCCGACGCCTTCGACGCCGCGGATATCGAGCGCTACCGCGAGGCCTTCGCCCGGCCGGGAGCCGCCCGCGCCGCGGTCGATTACTACCGGGCCTACGTCCGGGGCATCTGGAAGCCGATGGCGAAGGCCACCCTGCCCGGCCTCCGGCGCTTCGCCGACCCGCCAGGGAACACCGAGATCTCGGTCCCGACGCTGGTGCTGTGGGGAGAACAGGATCCCGCGCTGGGTGTGGACATCTCCCGCGGCCTCGACGAGTGGATTCCGGACCTCCGGGTTCAGCGCTTCCCCGAGGCCAGTCACTGGGTGCAGTGCGACGTCCCCGACCAGGTGACCGAGGAACTGCTCGCGTTTCTCTAACCGAACACGACGCAGTCCCTGATCTCCAGCGCGGTCTCGAACTCGTCGGTCCGATCGAGTTTCCGGCCGTCGCGAGTCAGTTGCTCCTCGTGGGATCGCCGGACGGCGTCGATCTCTCGGGTTCCGAGCTCCAGGCGCTCCCGGATCGTCTCCCAGTGGCCGTCCTCGACGAAGTAGGCCGTTCGGCCGTCGCGTTCGTAGGCTCGTTCGTACTCGCGGGCGTAGGCCTCGCGGCGGGACTCGAGGTCGGTGGCCACGCTGT
The DNA here is from genome assembly GCF_037031225.1 of Halorientalis sp. LT38. Lineage (NCBI taxonomy): Archaea > Methanobacteriati > Methanobacteriota > Halobacteria > Halobacteriales > Haloarculaceae > Halorientalis > Halorientalis halophila. The sequence continues at coordinate 2,847,907 of NZ_JAYEZN010000001.1, forward strand.
CGACCAGTTCGGGCAGTCGCTGGGGACCGACGCTGGCTTTCGCCGCGACGAGGACGAGCACGTCCCCCTCGATCGGGTCGCCCGCCATCACCCGCCCGCGCGCATGGCTTTCTGCGAGAACTTCTCGACCAGTTCCTCGACCGCGTCGGCCTCGCCCTCGAAGGCGACCGAGACCTCCGTCAGTTGCATCGACCCGCCGACAGAGACCTTCTCGGCCGACAGCGTGACGGTCCAGTCCTCTCCGGCGACGCGGGCCTCGGCGTCGTCCTCGCGCTCGCCGGCGACGAGTTCGCCCCCGAGGTTCTCGAGGTAGTGGACGGCGAGGCGCTTGGAGATGCCGCGGAAGGCCTTCTCGCGGCGCATCAGCGCACCTCACTCGCGCCGCCCGCGACCGGCGGGAAGACCGAGAGCGAGTCGCCGTCCTCCAGAAGTGTGGCGCCGCCGTCCATGTGGGTCACGTCCCTGCCGTTCTTGAGGATGGAGAGCTGCGGGCGGATCTCGCCGTCCTCGTCGAGGAGCTGGCGCTCCAGGTCCCGGTACTCCGATTCGAGCGTCGAGAGGACCTCGGCGACGGTCGCCCCGTCGTCGAACTCCCGCTCGACGGTCTTCTGCCCGACGGCGGCCCGGTAGGTGGCGAAAAATCGCAGTTCGAGGTGCATACCACCCGTCAGGCGCGGCGCGGGCATAAATCCCCGCCGCGTCAGAGGTCGTTCAGCCGGATGCCGTCCTCGACGACGCGCTGGTTGCGTTCCCGGTCGAGCCTGGCCGCCAGGTCCTCGTGTTCGTACAGCTGCCCGATCAGGTCGGCCATGAGGTTGCGCCAGCAAATGGCGTAGATCGGCGACTGGCCCCAGGCCCGCAGTTCGGGCACGAACGCGTCGTAGGTGTCCATGCGCTCTTCGAACAGTTCGATGGCGTCGAGGACGTAGCCGGCCGCCCCCTCGTCGTCCTCGTCTGTGATCGCGCGGTTGATCCGTCGCTGCCAGCCTTCCACGGCTCGTTTCATGTCCTTCTCGGCCGCGCCCTCGTCCTCCGGCAGCGAGTCGAGGATGGGCTCGGGCACCGCGAGAGTGATCTCGTCCATGGGGCCCGGTAGGCCGGCGCGGCCTAAAGTCTCCCGGGAGGCGGACCGCCCGTCCCGCCTGGCTCCGTCAGCGCTCCTCGACGTGGCGGACCTCGCTGGCGATCCCCCGCGTCGACTGCACCATCTCCGGGCCGCTCATGGCCGCGCGACCGACGCCGAACGCAGACGGGCCCTCGATCACGACCTCGTCGCCCGGTCGGATGTCCTCGCTCGCGTCGACGACGCCCGGGGCGAGGACGCTCCCGTGGGGCACGAACGCGTCGATCTCGACCCGTTTGACCGGCGCCTCGCTCTCGACCCAGCGGCGCCCGCCCGCGAGCGTCAGCGACAGGACGCCGTACTCCGGGACCATCGCGGCCAGTTGCTCGCCGTCGTCGTCGGTCACTCTGAGTTTGGGGTAGCGCGACTCGGTGCGCAACTCCGAAAAGAGGGCGTCGCCCGCTCCGTCTCCGAACTGGTAGTCCGCGATGGCCCGGATCGTATTGTGTTCGCGCTCACGTTTCGGATACGTCAGTTCGCCCTCCAGTTCCGCCGCGAGGTTCGAGAGGGACTCGCTCGTCGTCGGGTGATCCGGGACGGTGAAGACCGGGTCGACGTCGAGGTCCGCAGTCGCGCGCTCGACGATCTCGCGATAGCCCTCCGGCGGGACGTGGGCGATCACCTTCGGGTAGTCGTTGCGCTGGAGATACGCGGAGAGCACGTCGGCGGCGAACTCGATCTCGGTGGCGGTCCACTCGCCGGTCACCACGGAGTCGTAGTGCTGAGCGGGGTAGGTGAGTTCGAGTTCCTGCGGGACGACGCCGATGGGCGAGGTCATCGAGACGGTGTGGGCGCGCCACTGGATCACGTCGTGGTACTGGCCGTGGCTCTGGGACTCGCTGTAGGGCTTCTTGGCCGAGCAGGGCACCAGCACGAGGGGGTTCGAGAACCGGCTGCGATATCTGGTGGTGACGCGCTCGGCGAAGCGCTGGATCTCCACGCGCCTGATGCTGTCGTCGCTCGCGGCCGTGATCTCGTTGCGCCGGACGATCGGCGTCCGCTCCTCCAGATAGCCGTACTGCTGGTCGAGCCGTCGAAAGGTGGCGGTGAGCCACTGCTCGTGGCGGGCCTGCCCCTCGATGTAGTCCCGGAGGGACCCGTCCCGGACCCGGCGGCGGACCCGCGCGAGTTCGGCGGCGAGCGCCCGCTGGTTGTGCTCGGCGCAGTCCTCGCGGTCGAACTCGTCGGCCGGCTGCTGGCAGGCCGGACAGGCACAGGGGAGTTCGTCCAGGTCCTCGAGGAAGTACTCGCCGTCGGTCGCGAGGTAGAATCCCTGCGTGCCCCGCAGGACTGCGCGATCCGCGTCCACGAGGTCGACGCCGGCGTAGACCAGCGTGGCGACGTTCTCGGGGGTCGCGACGCCGGGCAGATAGAGCGCGGTATCGGCGGGCGTGGCCTCGCGGACGGCGAGCACGGCGTCGACGAACGCGGCCGCGTGGCCGACGTAGCCCCGGGCGTTCGCGAGCACGTAGGCGTCCGAGCCGTGATTCGCGGCGGTGTCGGGCGAGACGACGGCGGCGCTCGGGTAGTCCACGTCTGGATAGTCGACGGCGAACGCGTCCTGCACCTCGTCGGGCGTCCCGGCGGGGAGGCCGCGATGAGGGAGTACGGTCAGGGCGGACTCGTCGCCCTCGGGAACCTCGCGGTCCTCGGGCCAGAGACTGCCGGCGTCCCTGACCACCTCGTCGGCCAGGGCGGGCGTCGTGAGCGAATCGGCGAGCCGCAGTTCCCCGAGCCGGGCCGCCCCGTCCCGGTCGTGGACCTCGAAGTAGTCGGTCATGGCACTCCGTCGGGGTGGCGTGGGCAACTATCTTTCCTTCGCGCGAGGGGCGACCCGGCCGACTGCTCAGCTCTCGTCGTCGATCGAGGGCCCCATCTCGTCACCCGGGCCGTCGTCGACCCCGAGTTCGAAGGCGTCGACCCGTTCGGGTAACCGATTTAGCGCCGTGTCCGGCCAGCCGGTGTGGCCCAGCGTGAATTCTGCGTCTGGATTGTCGGCGGCCAGTTGCGCCACGCCCTCGGCCGCCCGTTCGTAGGCCCGGCGATCGAGCCGTGCCGGGACTTCGGCGTTCAGCGGGTACACCTCCGAGAGATCGCGTGGGAACGGTCCGAACGGGGGGACGACCCGCCAGCTCTCGTCGTAGGCCTCGTTCGTGTCGCCCTCGGTCAGGAGCACGTCGCCCTCGACGTCGAGTCGCGAGAGGCGGTCGTGGTGACGCAGGACCTCGGGCCGGGCCGCGCTCTCGCCGGAGAGGTAGAAGAAGGCGTCCTTCGAGGCGGGATCCGTTCGTTCGAGTTGCGCGGCGTGGTCGCCCAGCGCCCGGTAGCCGTCGAGCATCGTCGGGTGGCCCCGAGCACGGGCCTCGACGAGTTCCAGCAGGTTCCCCCGCCGGATCGCCTGCTTGATCCGCCGGATCTCGCCGTAGGTGACGTGGAGGTTGTGCTCGGCGAGGAGGCGCTCGCGCTCGGTGGCGTCACAGCGCTCCAGTTCCTCGGGCGTGTGTGCGGCACAGATCGGACACTCGCAGGGGAAGTAGTCGAGATCTTCGAGGTGTTCGGTCCCTCTGACCGTGAGATAGCGACCGTCGCGGGCGTAGAGCGCGTAGGCGGCGGAGTCGAACAGGTCACAGCCCATCGCGACAGCGAGTGCGAACATCATGGGGTGGCCCGCGCCGAACAGGTGGACCGGCGCGTCGGCGCCGAGGCCGCGCTTGGCCGCCGCGACCAGGTCCACCACGTCGTCGAAGCGGTAGTTGTTCAGCAGGGGCACCATCGCGCCGACCGGGTAGACGTCCAGGTTCGTGGCGTAGGCCTCCCGGGCCGCCGTCTCGCGCAGGTCGGGGTAGGTCGATCCCTGAACCGGGGCGTTGACGAGCATCTCGCCGGTCTCCACGGTCGCGGCGAGTTCGAGGCGTTCCTGCGTCGTCTCGCGCTCCTCGGCCGCCTGCTCGCGGCTCACGTCCGGGGGTGTCGGGATGTCGACCGGCGTCCCGATGTCCGAGCCGACGTCGCGCTGGAACTCGAGGATCTCCCGGGTGTCGACGTCGATCTCGCCGTATTCGGAGAGCTGGAAGGAGCCCGAGTCGGTCATGATGGCCCCGGAGAAGTCGTAGAGGTCGTGCAGGCCATCGGAGAGCGCCTGCTCGCGGGCGTCCTCGGAGCCGTAGAGGATGTAGCCGTTCGTGATGAGGATCTCGGCGCCGAACTCCGATTCCATGCGGGCCGGTTCGATCGTCTTGACGTGCGGGTTGACGACAGGTAACAGCGCCGGCGTCTCGACGGTCACGTCCGCGCGGGGCACCGTCAACTCGCCGATCCGGCCGGCGGCGTCGTAGTCGCGAACCTCGAACCAGTCGCCCATTGGCCCGGGATTTCGGGTGCGCGCGCCTAAGGGTTGCGTTCCGCGGAAACCGCGTCGCCGCTACCCGAACAGCTCGTAGTAACAGACGCCGAAGGCGGTCCGGCCGTCCCGCAACTCGCCCGCTTCGGCCGCCGCGAGCAGGTCCTCGAAGGCCGTCGTCTCGACGCTGATGGACTCGTTGTGATCGAGTTCCCGGTCGCCGGTCGGCTCGCAGCCGGTGGCGACGAAGTAGTGGAAGACGGCGTCGGCCACGCCGTTGGCCGGTTCCATCGTCGTGAGGTGTTCGACCTCGTCGGCGACGTAGCCGGTCTCCTCTTCGAGTTCGCGCCGGGCCGTCGCGGCGAGGTCGGCGTCCTCGCCCTCGACGCCGCCGGCGGGGAACCCGCGGTTGACCCGTTTCACGGCCTGTCGCCACTCGTCGATGACGACCGCGTCGCCGTCGGCGGTGAAGGGAACGATCACGACGCTCTCGCTGTCGGAGAGGTAGTCGAAGTCGCTCTCCGTGCCGTCGGGCAGGCGGACCCGCTCGCGCTGGACGTCGAAGCCCGGGCAGATGTACGCCGTCTCGCCGTACAGCGTCTCCCAGGACAGTGACTCCGCAGGTCCGCCTGCGTGGGTGGGTTCATCGGTCATACCAACGCCAGCAGCCCCGGGCGCAAAAGCACCCGTAAAACACCGGACAATCCGCGTTCCGTTTGTATCCCGGGACAGTTTTCGACGCCCGCGCGCCGTCGCCGACGACTAGGATTCGTTGTCGGTCTCGTCCGGGTCGTACGGTCGCCCGATGTCGAACTTCGGCGCGCCGACGCCGAGCACCCGGACCGGCTCGTCCGCCGATTCCGGGTTGTACGGCCGGAGCGGACTCTCCGGTTCCACCACGAACGTCTCGTCGGGACCGATCACGAACTCCTCCTCTGGCGTCTCGACGTGGAGGTCGCCGGATCGGACGTAGAACAGTTCCTCCCGCTGCTCGTGATAGTGGTAGCTCGTCGCGAGGTCCTCGCCCGGGGCGAGCTCGTAGACCGCCGCCGCTAGCTGGGCGAGTTCGGCCGCCTCCGCCAGTGACCGACGGTCGCAGGGGTGATCTGGCGACGGTTCGAGGTCCGCCGGATCGAGGTGATGATAGCCCATGGGACAACGGCGTCTCGCCAGTCCAAGTGCCTTCCGTCCGCGTCCGGTCTGCCCCATCTACACCCCAGACTGCTCAGACCGAGCCGACGCGCTCGCCGGCCCCGATGACGAACTCGCCTTCGAAGGAAAGTCTCGCGAGCGCTCGCGATCCCAGGTCGAGTTCCCGGAGGCGGTCGGCGCGGGGGTGAGACCCGAGGCTGACGTCGACCTGCCCCGAGTACGGCCACGCGCCGAGTTTCCCGGACAGCGTCAGCGGCTCCCGGAGTAGCTGGCCGTCCTTGACCGTGTAGGATACCGATTCCTGCGTCCGGTCCACCTTCGGCGTGCCCTCGACGTCCAGAGTGATCACTTCCTCGCCGTCCGCGGTGACGGTCGTCCGCCGGCCGGCCACGTGGTCGTCGTGCGTGATCTCCGCGACCGCCTTCGGGTAGCCCCAGATGTCGACCCCCAGCGCTTTCGCCGACTCGGTCGTCACCGGGAGATACCAGACGTACCCCGATGCGCCGTTCCTGAGCAGCGAGGCGAAGGGCCACGACCGCTCCCCGCTCTCGACGGCCGGGAGCATGACGCTGAACTCGTCGTAGGGCGCCATCGCGTGGTCGCCGATCCGGTGGTACTCGACGGCCAGGAAGGTGACCGCCGCCCGCTGCGGCGTGGCCCGAATGGGCTCGAGCCCATCCGGCAGCAACTCCGCGACGGCCGCCCGGTTGGCCGAGAACATCGCGCCGAAGACCGTCGCCTCGGTCGACAGCGGCACCGAGACCTCCTCGCCCGTCGACAGCGTGACCGATTCCCGCACCGCCCCCGTTGACTGTGGCGTCGTCCCCATGTCCGTGGGTGACTCCGCCCGCCCGGAAATTCCTGTCGCCCGTCCTGCCCGGTTCGGTGGTCGCGGTTAGACCGCTCGCAGTATCGAGACTCTCGCTTCGCTCGAGTCTCGCTGCTCACGGCTCACTGCGCTCGCCGTTCGCATGTTTCGAGGCTCTCACTTCGTTCGAGCCTCGCTACCCCTCGTCTACACCGACATCCACACCGACGTCGACGTCCACGTCGCTCAGCCCGTCCGTGAATCCGCCGAGTCCGCCACCGCCGCTCTCGCTCTCCTCGCCGACGGCGTCGACCCACGCCAGGAGCGCGGCCTGGACCGCTTCCTCCCGGGAGCCGTGCCCGCGGGCCTGCCCCGCCTCGTCGACCGCGGCCAGCAGCCGCGTCGGCACGTCCAGTTCCACCTCGACCGTATCGTCGTACTCGCCCATAGTTACACGTTTAGACGAACGGAACAAAGTAGCACCGAAATCGGTCCCGGGGTCACTCGTCGCCGCTGACCACGCGGATCGAGGATCCCAGATACTTCGACCGAACCTCGGAGACACCGTCTGCGTTGAACAGGTCGAGATCCGCCGCGATCGCACGGTCCAGGGCCTCGAGGTAGGCTTCGTCGGCACGGAGTTCCCGGAAGTCGACCGACAGCACCGTCACGCCGAGGGCGTCCTCGGTCAACTCGCGGAAGTACGCGGGGTCGTTCAGTTCCCCGCGCCAGCAGTTATCGCGGAAGAACAACCAGCCGTCCTCTCCGGGCGGGTCGGCCGCGCGATAGAGCTTCGTCTCGAACTCCGTAGGCTCGGCCCGCAAGTCTGCGGGTTCGGGATCGAGGCGGAACCGACAGCCGAGGACGTACTCGGCCTCCCCCGCCGAATACTCCCTGTCTTCGTCCCCGCCGTCGCTCTCGCCGGGCGTCACTCGTAGACGTCGTCGAACCGATCTGCGAGGCCGATGTCCTTCTCGGTGATGCCGCCCTCGTCGTGGGTGGTCAGCCGGACCTCGACCTCGCCCCAGGTGATCGTGATCTCGGGGTGGTGCCAGGCGTCCTCGGCGATGCCGCCGATGCCCGCCGCGAAGCCGACGCCGGGGAGGTACGAGTCGAACTCGTAGGTGCGGACGATCTCGTCGCCCTCGCGGTCCCAGTCGTCGGGGAGCTGTGCCTCGATCTCCTCGTCGGAGAGCAGGTCTGCCATGTTCGTACGGTCGGGCGCCGTGGTCAAAAAATCCGGGTCCGTCGCGGTCCGAAATTCCTTCCGTCACCGAGGTTCAAGCCGACCTGTGAGGATCCGCTCGGCCCGCTTCGCCCTGGCCACCGTCGTGTTCGCCGTCTTGCTGGCCCAGGTGTTGCTCTATCCCGGGATCGACACGCTCGTCGCGGCGCTGGGCGCCGAGACCGCCCTCAACGCCAGCATGTGGTTCCTGGCCACCGAGTTCGCTGCGTTCGTGCTGTTCGCCGGCGTGTGGGGCGCCCTCAGCGACGCCGCGGGCCGCCGGGTCCCGTTCATCGTCGCGGGCGCGCTCGCCGGCGCTGTGGGCTACGTCCTGCTCGCCGTGCTCCCGCAGGCCCTCCGGCTCCCGTTCGTAGCGGTCCTCGGACTGCGCGCGCTCCAGGGCGCCGCGACCATCGGCGCCTTCTCCCTCTCGATCACGATGCTGATGGATCTCGACGGGGGCCACGGCCGGAACATGGGCGCGGCGGGCATCGCCATCGGCGGCGGAACCGCGCTGGGCGCGCCGCTGGGCGGACAACTCTACGAACTCGATCCCTTCGCGCCGCTGTTCGCCGCCGCGGCCCTGCTGGTCGTCGTCGGGGCGCTGGCCGCGCTGGTCGAGGACCGCGCACCGAGCGACCGTGGAGGCCGCCTCGGAGCCGTCCGCGACACGATCAGGGGGACCCCCGAGATCGTGGTCCCCTGCGCCTTCGGTTTCGTCGACCGCCTGACTGCGGGCTTTTTCGCCCTCGTAGGAACCCTGTACTTCAGGCAAGCGTTCGCGCTGTCGCCCGGCCAGACCGGGCTGATGCTCGCGCTGTTTTTCGCCCCGTTCGCGCTCTTCCAGTACCCCTTCGGCGTGCTCTCGGATCGGATCGGTCGGACGATTCCGGTGCTGGCGGGGTCGACGCTTTACGGGCTGGCCGTGATCGGCGTCGGCTTCGCGCCGACGGTACTCATGGCGGGTGCGGCGATGGTCGGCGTCGGCGTCATCGGCGCGCTGATGGCGCCCGCGACGATGGCGCTCGTGACCGACCTGGCGCCCGACGCAGAGCGCGGCGTCGCGATGGCCGCGTTCAACGCCTTCGGGAGCCTCGGCTTCCTGGCCGGCGTGCTCGTCGGCGGCACCGTCGCCGACGAAGTCGGCTATCTCGCCGCCTTCCTCACCGTCGGCGGGCTGGAGGTCGCGGTCGCGACGCTCGCGATCCCGGCCTTCCTGCGGCTGGGGCTCACCGATCTGGATTCACGTGTGCCGGAGTGAGAAGTCGCGTCAGTCGTCGAGCTGGTTCTGGACCGCCTGGGACATCTGGGCGCGCACGTCCTCGGGGATCTCGTCGGCGTCCATGCTGGAGACGAACTCGGGGACGCCCGACCCGAACTCGGGGTCGAACAGCTGGAGGGCGGTGTTGATGGTCGTCCAGTCGTCCTCCTCCGCGGCGTCGCGCAGGCTCTGGGTCGGCGGGGCGAGCAACTGCCCGACCAGGGCATCGGCCATCGATTCGACGACCTGGCGTTCTTCGTCGTCCAGGTCCAGTTTCTCGAGGGCGGTCGACACCTCGCGGGCCTTCATCCGCTCTGCGCTCTCGTACATGCCCGCGATGACCTGATCGGCCCGCTTGCGCTTGTACTGGGTGAGCAGGTGCTCGAACTCCTCGTCGACCATCCCCTCGACGACCTCGGCGGCTGCCTCACGCTGCTTGCGCGAGGCCGTCGTCACCGACTCCAGGGCGTCCATGTCCTGCACGGTGACGTCGTCGGCCTCGTCGGCCGCCGGCGGGACGTCCCGGGGCTGCGCGAGGTCGATCACGAAGGTGTCCCCCGCGCGGTCGAGTTCGTCGACGCCGACCACGTGCTCGGGACTGCCGGTCGCCGTGATGACCAGATCCGCGCGCTCGATGGCCGTCGTGACGCCGTTGAGCCCCAGCGCCTCGCCGTCCACGTCCAGCCGTTCCACGAGGTGCTCGGCGTGGGGAACGGTCCGATTCGCCACGAGGACCTCCTCGACCGTCCCGTCGAGGGCCTTCGCGACGAGCGACCCCATCTCGCCGGCGCCGACGACCAGCGCCGTCGCCGATTCGAGGTCGCGCTCCCGGTCCGCGAGGTTGACGGCGGCGCTGCCCAGCGACACCGTCCCCTCGTTGATCGCCGTCTCCGTCCGGGCGCGCTCGCCGGTGTGGATGGCCTTCGTCACGCCGTTTTCCAGCACCGGCCCGATCGCACCCACGCCGCGGGCGTCCTCGTAGGCGTCTCTGATCTGTCCGAGAATCTGGTCCTCGCCGAGCACGAGCGACTCGAGGCCCGCCGCCACCCGCAGGAGGTGGCGCAGGCTCTCTTCGTGCCCCATCTCGACGACCGCGTCGTCGGCCACGTCCGCCCGGTAGCGCTCGAGGGCCGCCCGGCCCACCGAGCGCTCGGCGGTCACGACGTAGGCCTCCGCGCGGTTGCACGTCTGGAGGACGTAGGCCTCCTCGACGCCCGAGCGCGAGAGCAGCGACTCGACGGCCCGGCGCTGGGACTCTGTACAGGCCGCTTCGATGTCGTCGACGCTCGCGGTCCCGTGCGCCACGCTGACGCCAGAGATCACGCCGGCTCCGTGTATCACTCTCGATCACCCGCCACGTCGGCAATCACGTCCTCTGCCACTTGCCGTGCTTTGGTCCTGCCACTATCTAAATGCTTCCAAACGTCCCCGGATCGCACGACCGCCCGAATCGCGTCCCGCCGCACCGCCGGTTCCATCCCCTCGTCTTGTAGTGCCGCCCGCAACTCCCCCGACAGCGCCGCCATCTCGCCGCTGCCCTCGATCTCGGCTTCGATCCGCTGGCGGAGATACCGGCTCAGCGCCGGACTCGTCCCGCCCGTCGAGACCGCGACCGTCACCGGCCCGTCCCGGACCGTCGCCGGCACGACCACGCTCCCCGGGTCGCGCTCGCCGTGTTCGTCCGTCCGGTTGACCAGCGCGCCCGCGTCCCGGGCGGCCCGGTCGATCGCCGCGTTCAGGTCGCCGTCGTCCGTCGCGGCCACCACCAGCGCCGGCTCCGCGTCGGCGATCCAGTCCGCGACGTCGTCGGCGTCCGGCGTCGCCCTGATTCGCTCCGCTCCGCCGAAGTCCGCGTCCGAAAAGGAAGGACTGACCACGAGCACCTCGGCTTCGCGAGCGAATCGTCTGGCTTTCCGTGCGCCGACAGAGCCGCCACCGAAGACCAGCACCGTCGCGCCCGAAAAGTCGTGCAGCAGCGGAATCATATGCCACCTTTTTCATCGTCGGGGTGGGGCCGCCCGGGCGGACCACCCCCCGACAAAACAGGGGGGCAAAGCCGGGGGGGGGGGGGGGGGGCGCCCGGGTGCTGTGCTTGGTGACCGTGACGACTCCCTACCATCAGTCGTCGGCTTCCTCCGGGCTCGCGGTATTGGCCGCCGCGCGCTCGTCGATCCGGATACCGGTCTTCTTGAGGATCCGGGTCGAGAACAGCGTGTCCCAGTCGTCGTCGGTCACGTCCCAGAACTCGGCCATCCGGTCCCGGACCTGCGCGACGCGGCGCTCGCTCTCTTCCTCGGTCCGGCCGTGGGTCATCGCGAAGAAGTTGTACGGCCAGACGCCCTCGTGGCGGGGCCGCTCGTAACAGTGCGTGACGAAGTCGAGCGACGCGATCGCCGGGCCGACCTCGTCGACGACCTCGTCGGGCACGTCCCAGACGGTCATGCCGTTCTCGGTGTACCCCAGCGCGTAGTGGTTGGGGATCACGCCGACACGGCGGACCTTCCCCTCCGCGTCGAACCGTTTGATCGTCGAAAGCACCCAGTCGACGTCCTCGTCGAGCGCGTCGGCCACGTCCCGATAGGGCGTCGGCGAGATCGGCAACCCGTCCTGAATCTCCAGGACGAGATCGAGTTCCCGCGGTGTCAGGGACGAACGCTCGGTCGGGGTGACCTCGGGCCCGAGAGCCGAGAGGTCGACGTCGCCCTCGGGAATCGGGCCGTCGAGGAGGAACTTCGCCTCGACGCGGAACTCCTGCTGTTTGGGGAGATTGTACGTCTCCTGTCCCGTATCCGCCTCGATCGCCGCGAGCACGTCCGCGACCGCGTCGGCGTCCGCGACGCTGACGACGAACCACATGTTGAGGTGGGGGTGTTCGCGCTCGTAGTTGTGCGCCACCGCGTCGTAGTCGTTGACCAGGTCGGCGACCTCGTCGAAGCGGTCCTCGGGCGCGTGCATGGCCACCAGCGTGGCCGCACCACCGATCTCTTCGGCGTTGATCAGCGCGCCGAACCGGGTCAGGACGCCGTCCTCGTCCAGGTCCCGGACGTGCGCGAACAGTTCGTCCGCGTCGACCTCGACGCCGCGGTCCCGGAGCGCGTCGGCCGCCGGCTCGAAGGGTCGCTCCACGACGGGGAACCCGCCCTGGAAGGCGTTGACGATCGCCCGGTCGACCCGCGCGAGATCCTCGCTCATACCCGGTTCTCGGGACCGGGCGGGGATAAATCCGCGCTTGTCGGCCCGCGATCAGGCCGGCTCTTCCACGCTCTCCACGGTGTATCCGTCCTCGCGAACGGCTGCGACGAGGGAGTCCTGATCGGCGTCGGCCTCGTAGTAGAAGACGATCTTGAACCGCTCCTCGCGGAGGAGCTGCTGGCACTCCCAGACGAACTCGTCGCCGTCGAGGGTGAGTCCCTGGTGCTGGTTCAGGCCGAAGTCGGGGTCGTCGTTGCCGGAGTAGACGTAGGTGTCCTTCGGGTCGACGCCAGCGTGTTCCGCGATGTGCTCGCCGATCTCGATCGTCGTCTCGTGGAGCGACGCCTCGTCGTCGCTGCCCAGTTCGGTGTGGACGATCAGCCCCGCGAGTTCGATCTCGCCGGGTTCGAGCAGCGCCTCGGCCCGCTGGTACAGGTCGGGATCGATCGGGTCCTGCGCGTTCATTACTCGATCCTGGTCCGCGCTGCCCCATACCTCTCACGGTCTCCGGCGGCTTTCCGGCGCGGCCGCTCTCCCAGGTCGCGTTTCGGGGCCAGCGGCCCCGCACGGTACCGCGGGTTCACCTTACAGGCGGGTGAGGTTCTCGGCGCGCGGGCCCTTGTCGGCCTGCACGATGTCGAACTCCACTTCCTGCCCCTCTTCGAGGTCCGGGCCGCCGACGTCTTCCATGTGGAAGAAGACGTCTTCGTCCGCGTCCTCGGTGTCGATGAAGCCGTACCCGCCCGTGTCGTTGAAGAAGTCGACTGTTCCCGTCGCCATGGTTACAGTCGCTCCAGGTTCTCCGCGCGGGGGCCTTTGTCGGCCTGGACGATGTCGAACTCGACTTCCTGACCTTCCTCTAGGTCCGGGCCGCCGACGTCTTCCATGTGGAAGAACACGTCTTCGTCCGCGTCTTCTGTGTCGATGAATCCGTAACCGCCAGTGTCGTTGAAGAAATCAACCGTACCGGTCGCCATTGCACCTACGTAGAGGACGTCACCGTATTAAAAGCCTGCGGGTCACCCCCTCGAAGGCCCCCAGGGACAAGATTCTTATCACGGGCGAAGAACATTTATATAATGCTCTCGTGGGTGCGCCAGCAGGCTCTTTCGGGGTACGAACGGCTGTTGCGGTGGGAGCTGTCGGGGACGCCGGACCACGTCGCGGTGATCCAGGACGGGAACCGCCGGTACGCCCGCAAGGAGGGCGAGAAGACGACCGACGGCCACCGGGCGGGCGCCCAGACCACCGAGGCGCTGCTCAACTGGTGTGACGAACTCGGCGTGCAGGAGCTGACGCTCTATACCTTCTCGACGGAGAACTTCGACCGCCCGGTGAACCAGCGCGAGGCCCTCTTCGACCTCATCGAGGAGAAGCTCTACGAGTTCGCCGACGCCGACCGCGTCCACGAGGGCGAGGTCAAGATCCGCGCCATCGGCGAGACGCAGGACCTCCCCGGTCGGGTTCGAACCGCCGCACAGTACGCCGAGGGGCGAACCCGCGAGTACGACAGCCTCCAGCTGAACATCGCGCTGGCCTACGGCGGCCGCGCGGAACTGCTCGGGGCCGCCCGCGACGTGGCCCGCGACGTGGCCTACGGCGACCTCGAGCCGGCCGCCATCGACGTCGAGACGATCGAGCGCCGCCTCTACGAGGGGCCCTCCCGGGACGTGGACCTCATCATCCGGACCGGCGGCGACGAGCGCACGAGCAACTTCCTGCCCTGGCACGCCAACGGCAACGAGGCCGCCGTCTTCTTCTGTACGCCCTACTGGCCCGAGTTCCGGAAGGTCGACTTCCTCCGTGCCATCCGCACCTACGAGTCACGCGAGGAGTCCTGGCGGACCGCTCGGGCGAAGCGCGCGCTCGCACTGGTTCGTGCCATGGGGAGCGCCGAACTCGACGAAGCCCGGTCGATCCTCCGCCGGTTCCGCGACACCCTCCCCAGCCGCGAACGGAAACGCCTGGAGGAAGAGGAGATCGACCCCGAACCGGACCCCGCGGCGGACTGAGAACTGGTTCGGCCTCTGCGATTCCTCCCTACGGTCACTCTCCGAACCTGCGCTGCCGATCCTGAAAGTCCCGGATCGCCCGGAGGTAGTCCCGTTTCCGGAAGTCCCGCCAGTTCACGTCGGTGAAGTACAGTTCCGAGTAGACCGACTGCCAGATCATGAAATCGGAGAGCCGTTCGGCCCCGGTCTTGATCACGAGGTCGGGATCGGTCGGGAAGACCAGCCGGTCCTCGATGTCGGCCTCGTCGATCTGGCCCGGATTGAGGGCGCCGGCTTCGACCTCGTCGGCGACGCCCTGGACGGCGGCGGCGAACTCGTGTTTCCCGCCGAGGCCGATGCTCACCTGGATCGGGGCGTCGGCCCGGCGGTCGTCGTCGGGGCCCCGGACGGCCATCTCCCGCGGCGCGTCGACGTCTTCGAGCGCGCGGCGGAGGGTCGGCACCGCGGCCTCGTCGAGGACGCTGACGTAGATCATGATCCGCTCGGCGCCGTACTCGACGGCCCAGTCGAAGAAGGCCTCCAGGGTCTCGTAGGCGCCCTGCTCCAGGAGGTCCCGCTCCGTGATGACGACGGCGACGTTGTCGGGCGTCGCCTCCTCGGCCCACTGGGTGCGGACCGCGAGGTACTGGTCGTAGATGCCCACGCACGGAGTTCCACACGGGCCGCTATCAATGTCACGGCTCCAAGAGATCGAGCGTGGGCCGTCTCGGAGCGGGGCGGAACCAGCATCCGGCGGCCTCTGGCCGCCGGTTCTCGCGCCCGAGCGAAGCGAGGGCGCGCCTTTTTTGGTCCAGATTTTTTGGCCGCGAGGGAGCGGAGCTCCCTCGGCCCGTGCGAACGGGCGGCGAAGCCGCCCGTGAGCAGACGGGGGTTGAGGCGCGAGCCTGCGGACTCGCGCCGAACCCCCCGCGAAAAAAGGTGGTTGTTAAGTGCGTATCGCAAAAACGGACGGACCGTGACGGCGACAGTTCGGCGGGCTGGAGCGTTCGCGTTGGTGGGGACGGGTGCGTTGCTCGTGCCGGCCGCCAGCCGGACGGTCTCGCAGGCGGTCGCGACGGTGGCCGGGACGCTGCCGTTCATCGCGATCGCCGTGCTCGCCCTCTACGTCGTCGATTCGGGGCCGCTGTTCGAGCTGTTCGCCCGGCCGGGCGACCGCGAGGACGGACGGCTCTACGGGCTCGCGGGCTTCTCGCTGGCCATTGCGGGATTGGCGCTGCTCGCCCTCCAGTTCGGCCTCCCGCTCTCGGTGTTCGCGGCGGTGGTGTTCATCCTCTCGTACGGGAACCTCACGCAGAACCTGGTCGGGATGTGGCGCGCCGATCCCGTCGCGGCGACGGCGGGGTTCGTCGCCGGCGGGTCGCTGCTGGGCTTCGGCGCGGGGCTGGCGACGGTGGCGCTGACGCCGGAGGCGTTCCTGCCGCCGACGCTGGCCTTCTTCGCGGTCACGGGGGCGCTCCTGGCGTCGCTGTTGCGGGCGGTCCTGTTCGCTCGCGACGATCCGCTGGTGCTGGTCACCGTGGCACTCCTGCTGTGGCTGTTCGCCGACCTCGGCGTCGCGGTCTCGCCGACCAGGGTCGGGATCGCGCTCGCGGTCACCGGCGTCTTCGGCTACGTCTCCTACTGGCTGGAGGCGGCCTCGATCCCGGGGATGGTCACCGGCGTGTTGCTCGGACTCCTCACGATCGTCCTCGGCGACTACGGCTGGTTCGCCATGCTCATCACCTTCTTCGGCGTCGGCGCGCTCTCGACGAAGTTCCGGTACGACGACAAACTCGCCCGCGGTATCGCCCAGGAGAACGAGGGGGTCCGCGGGAGCGGGAACGTGCTGGCGAACTCGCTGACGGCGCTCGTGGCGGTCATCGGCTTCGCGGCGAGTCCCTCCCACGTCCCCGTCGCCCCGAGCCTCTTCCTGTTCGCCTTCGCGGGGGCCGTCGCCGCGGCGATGAGCGACACCCTCTCCAGCGAAATCGGCGGGCTCTTCGATAATCCGCGGCTGATCACGACGCTCGAACGGGTCGCGCCCGGGACCGACGGGGCCGTCACCTGGCAGGGGGAGGTGGCCGGGATCGTCGGCGCGGCGCTGATCGCCGCCATCGCGGTCCTCTTCGAGTCCGTCGCGCCGGTCGGTGCGGTGGTGATCGTCGCGGCCGGCGTCCTCGGCATGACGGCCGACAGCCTCCTCGGCGCGACGGTCGAGGGTCGCTACGTCGGCAATCAGGCCGTCAACTTCCTCGCGACGGTGGTCGCCGCCGTCGCGGGCGGGGCGCTCGCGCTCGGCATCGGCGTGCTATGATCCGCCCGGCCGCCGAGTCGGACCTGCCGCACCTCCGCGCGATCCAGCGCGTCTCGCTCGCAGAGCCGTGGGACGGGTTGCTCGAACCGGCAGTCGTCGGCCCGCCAGTCGTCCTGGTCGTGACCGATCACGCGACGTCAGAACCGGTCGGCTACGCCGTCGCCATCCCCGACGACGACGGGGCCTATCTCGCGGAGATCGCGGTCGCCCCGGACCACCGTGGCGAGGGGAACGGGTCGCGATTGCTCGAGGCCCTCTGCGACCGACTCGCAGTCGAGGGGTTCGAGACCGTCCGGTTGACGGTCCGCGAGGGCGACGAGCGGGCGCGGTCGTTCTACGCGGACCACGGGTTCTCGGTACAGTCGAGGCTCCCGGAGCACTACGAAGACGACGACGGGCTGGTGATGGCCCGAGACAGTTAGAACTGGTCGGCCGTCCGGATCCGGACGCCGGTGGGCTGTTTGACGAACTCGCCGGTCGAGCGCGGGACGATCTGTTCGACGCCGCGCTGGGCGGCCACGTCCAGCAACCGCTGGTCGAGTTCGCCGTCCAGCACCACCGTCGTCGGCGCCGGCTCCGCCTCGGCGACGGCCTCGAACGCCTCCGTCGCGGGGGCCGAGGACAGGACCCCGAACTCCCGGTCCAGCAGGACTACCTCCTCGCTGTCCGTCCCGACGACGGCCTCGACGTGGCCGGCCAGCGTCTCCGGAACGCTCGGGGCCTCCGCGGGTTCCGGGTCCGCTTCAGCGTCTCCGGAGTCGTCGCTCTCGGCACTGGCCCCCGACTCCGGCGTCCGTTCGTCGGTCTCGGTCGCCTCGTCGGCGTCCCGCGACGCGTCGGTCTCGGCCGGTGACTCCGTGGTCGCCGGCGACTCGCTCGTCCCGGGCGGGGCGGGTCTGGCGCTCCCGTCGGTCGCGGCGACGGTCTCGTGGGGCGAGGTCGCGCCGGCGACGGCGTCGGCGGACACCTTCTCCCGGAGCGCCGCCATGACCTCGTCGCGCGAGAGGTCCTCGACCGACCGGTTCTCGGGCGCGAAGGCGGCGTAGTCCACCGCGCCGACCTGCTGGAGCTCCTTCAGGATCAGGTCGCCGCCGCGGTCGCCGTCGAGGAAGGCGGTCACGGTCCGCTCGCGAGTGAGGTCGGCGACCGGCTCGGGGACGTCGGTCCCTTCGACGGCGACGGCGTTCTTGATCCCGTACTTGAGCAACTGGAGCACGTCGGCGCGGCCCTCGACGACGATGATCGCGTCGCTGTCGCCGACGCGCGGGCCGGCGGGCAGCCCCTCGTACTCGGTGACGTCCTCGACCCGGACCGCCTGGCGGACCTCCTCGATCAGGTCCGCGCTGCGGGTGACCTCGCCCTCGAACGAGGCGAGCAGGTCGGTGGCCCGCTCGACGATGGCGCGGCGCTTGGCGGCGCGCACGTCCTCGATCTTCGTCACTTCGAGGTCCGCGCGGCAGGGGCCGACTCGTTCGATCGTCTCCAGGGCGGCCGCGAGGATGGCCGTCTCGACCTTGTCGAGGCCGCTGGCGATGGTCACCTCGCCGTAGGAGCGACCGCCCTCGGAGTCGATCTCGACGTCGATCCGGCCCACCTTCGAGGACTCCTGCAGGGCCCGCAGATCGAGTTCGTCGCCGAGAAGCCCCTCGGTCTGGCCGAACACCGCGCCGACGACGTCACTCCGCTCTACCACCCCGTCGGCGACGACGTCCGCGTGGATCAGGTATTTCGCTGAATCGTGCATTGGTGATGAACTGCCCCTGCTGGGGGCGATGCTGTGAACCGCGTGTGGATGACGCGTCCATGAACGCACCCATGGATACACGTGGACGTAGCGCCTTTGCCGTCATATACCTACCGTTCCGGTATGGATATTGATATGTCTACTCGGCCGACGAAACCGACTTGCCGCTGGCGGGGCAGCCGGCCGATATGGGAATGGACGAGCCGGACGTGGCACCCGAAGAGTTCCTGGAAGACGTCGAGATGCGGGTCGGGACGGTGGTCTCGGTCGCGGACTTCCCCGAGGCCAGAAAGGACGTGTACAAGCTCGAAGTCGACTTCGGCGAGGAGGTCCGCCAGTCGGCGGCGGGCCTGACCGACAACTACGCCAAGGCCGATCTGGAGGGCCAGCAGGTCCTCGCCGTCGTCAACCTGGGCACCGTCTCCATCGCGGGCTTCGAGAGCGAGTGTCTGGTGACCGGCGTCGACGACGCCGAGGGCGACGTCGTCCACCTCCAGCCCGAGCGGGAGGTCCCAGACGGCACTCGCGTGTACTGACGCCGACCTGTCTGGAAGCCGACGCTGGTAGGGACTCGCAATTCGTTCGCTTCGAACGTGTCCACACAGCCGGACGTGCGTACGGCGGCATAAGTCGACCTTATCACCCGCGTTCGACCGCCTATGGACGTGCTTACGCGGACGCCGAGATGCGTGTTCGCCGACCTGTACCGAATCGACGTTATGTGGTGCTATTTCGTCCCATACCGGTCGTTAATGGAAGTTTTTACTCGATAGTAAGTAAGGCTTATACACGTTACTCCGCTCGGGTCGGATATGGTTCTCTTCCAGTCTGCTTCGGACAGCGGTGATCGACGATGATGTGGCAAGATATCGTCTTCCTCGGTGGCAGCGTCTTCTCGCTGGTCGTACTGGTGCCGACCCTGAAAGACCGGATGGCCAACGTCCCGTTAGGCACGTCCATCCCCTCCGCGTCCCTGGGGATCGTCTACGGCGTGACCTTCTTCACCATGGGGATGACGATGTCGGCGGTCGGGTCACTCACGACCGGCGTAATGTGGAGCTTGATCGCCGCGCTGCGTTCGCCGCACCCCTACCGGGACCAGTTGAGCGCGCAGGTGCGCGAGTCGGCCACGCATCGCGGGCCGCAGAACGCGGACTGAATTCGGGTCGGTCGAGCGCAGGCGACGCGTCCGCGGGTCAGATGTCCATTCGCTGGAACTGCACGAGAGCGACGCCGAGTAACCCGAACGTCAGGAACAGACAGAGTGCGAGCGACACGCTCGGGTCGACGTGGCCCACCAGTTCGAGCGAGCCCTCGAGGGACCCCTGCTCCTCGGGGACCTCGTAAACGCCCGTCCAGAACCCGAGTTGGGCCTGTACCTCGACGGGCATCGGTTCTCCTGTCGCATCGAGGAGCAGGGTGTAGACGTTCCCGAGGTGATAGCCGAGGTCGATGGCGTACAGTGAGTAGTCCTCGTAGATGTCGCCGGGGAAGACACGGGCGACGAACAGCGCGAAGAAGAGCGCGGGAAAGATCGCGGTCAGCGCGGCGGTCTGGAGCCGTTTGCGAGTGAACACGCCGGCCGCGATGCCGGCGGCACTGACCAGCGCACAGACCAGAAGCGCGTACAGGGCGGTTCCGGGAAGCACGGCGAAGACGCCGCCGTGGATCGCCGCGGCGCTGAACCCGCCCATCCGGAAGACCGCGACTGCCACGAGGAGTAGACTCGCGACGCCGATGGCGAACAGGTAGGCGACGTTGGCGACGAAAGTCGCAATCAGCACCTCCCATCGCCGGACCGGTTTGCTCAAGAGCAGATCGAGCGTCCCGCGCTCGGCCTCCGTGGCGAGCGTGAGCGCGACGAAGAGGGTGCCGGCAGCGAGCAACGCGATGCCGACGCCCCAGAACCAGGCCAGGCTGGTGTAGACGGAGAGCAGTTCCACCTCCTGTTCGCCGAGTGACAACGTGTTGATGGCGTCGGGCATCTCGCCCGTGAACCCGAGCGCGAGGAACCAGAGCACCGTGGAGAAAGCCAGCAGGTACGCCAGCAGGAGCTTCGGGTTCGAGAGGTCACCGATCGTCTTCCGGAAGACGGCGAGGAACACGTCAGGCCTCCCCCTCCTCGAGGATATCGAGGAACCGCTCTTCGAGACCGCCCTGGCGGGCCATCGAGTGCAACCCGAGGGCGGCGTCACTGAGTACCTCCGGGAGAGAGACGGTGAAGGCCGCGGGGTCGGCGACCGTGACCACGACGGCTCCCCCGCCGTCGCGGTCGACTCGCTCGACGCAGTCCCGAGCCGCGAGCAGATCAGCCAGGCGATCGTTGTCCGAGGCGTCGACGACGTACCGATCGGCCGCCGTCGCGGAGAGCACCTCTTCGAGGGGTCCCGAGGTCACGACCCGTCCCTCCTTGAGGACGGTGACGGTGTCGATGAACTGCTCGAGTTCGGTGAGGACGTGGCTGCTCACGAAGACCGTCGTCCCCTCGTCGGTCAGGCTCTCGAGGGCGTCGATGATCATCGCGCGGCCCTCCGGGTCCAGCGCCGCCGTCGGTTCGTCGAGAATCAGCAGCTCCGGATCGGCGAGCATCGCCTGCCCGACGGCCAGTTTCCGCAGCATCCCGCCGCTGTACCCGCCGACGGCTTGGTCCGCCGCGTCGTCGAGGTCGAGCCACTCGAGGAGTTCGTCGGCCCGCTCGCGCGCCGAGCCGTCGACGCCCGAGAGCTCGCTCATGTAGACGAGGTAGTCCCGGCCGGTCATCGACTCGTAGAACTCCGGATTCTGCGGGGCGTACCCGACGTTTCGCCTGGCCGCGAGCGTTCCGGCCGGCTCGCCGTCGATGGTGGCCTCCCCGCTCGTCGGTGTGACCAGCCCCACGAGCATCTGCATCGTGGTGGTCTTGCCGGCCCCGTTGTGCCCGACGAAGCCGTGAATCTCACCGCGTTCGACCGCCAGGTCGATCCCGTCGACGGCCGTCACGTCGTCGTACTCCTTCGTCAGATCGGTCGTCTCTATCATGCTCATGGTCTCACCTGAATCGCCGCCTCCCGTAGGGGTACAACAGCACACCGAGGGCTGCCGCCGTCGCGGCGTACAACAGGAGGTCGGCCGTCGAATCCCCGGGTGGGCTGCCGATCCCTCGCTCCTCACCGTCCTCGCCCCTGACCGTCGTCGTGCCCTCGACGTCGAGCTCCGTCGCGACGTTCTCGAAACTGTTCCCGAAGACGTCCGCGTCGACGTCGAGGAGTCGGTCGCCGACGCGCCCGCTGAGGACCACGCCTCGCTCTGCGTCCCGGATCTCGTTTTCCCGGACCAGTGCGTTGACGCTGAAATCCCGCAGCGTGACGCCGGTCGCAGCGGCGGCGATCCGGTTGTACTGGACGGTGAGGCTCTTCGTGAACTGCGCGAAGATCCCGTGGTCGGCACCCGAGAGATCCAGGTCCTGGAGGTGGACGCCGTCGCCGTCGAGGACGCTCACCGCGGCGGTCGCGCCGTCGGCGACGACCTCGATACCCTGGAACCTGACGTAGTGGCTGGTTATTTGCACCCCGAAGCGCCGCTCCCCGGACCCGCCGCTGGCGACGAGCGTCGGATCGGATCCCTCTTCGGCCGCGACCGTGATTGGCCGGTCGAGAACGAGCGCCGCCTCGTCGTCGCGGCTCTCCTCGAAGATGGGGACGTCGTAGCGCGACGCCGGGAACGACGCGTCGACGGCCTCGATCTGACGCTCCCAGCGATCACCGGCCAGTTTCACGAACGTCCCGGGGGCGGCGCTGTCGAGGGCCGCCTGGAGGTCCTCCCCCTCGGCGACCAGCATCGGCCGCTCGTGGACGTGGATCGTGTCGAGTTCGATCCTGGTCGTGACCGGCTCACCGGGACGCTCGCTCTCCGCCGCGACGCCGACGGTCAGCGGGAGGACACCGCGCGTCCCGTCCGCCACGGCGATTTCGATCCTGAGCGTCCGCGTCCCGTCGGCGAGACGCACCGGCCGGCCGAGTTCGGCCGATTCCCCGTCTATCGTCACCGACACCGCCGACGCATCGAGGGCCACCGGCGACTCGCGGACGAAGACGCCGGCATTGTCTGCGTGCTCGACCTGGAACGCCATCGAGATCGTGTCCCCGGGCTCGAACACGGTCGGCGGTCGAGCCGTCCGCTGGACGTCCGGACGGCGCTCGGTCTCGAAGGCGAGGTCGCGCCCCGCACCGGGCGCGACCCGCCGCCTGACCGACTCGTACCCGACGGCCGAGGCGGTGACGGCTGCGTCACCGGGCGGAACCGACAGGGAATATCTCCCCTGGCCGTCGGTCCGGGTCGCGTCCCCGGTCACCGCGGTGACGGCCGCATTCGCGACCGGTTCGCCCCCGGGGTCGGTCACCGTGCCGGTCACCTCCCGGTTCCGACCCACGAGTTCGGCAGCGGCGGCGGCCGCGTTGACCACCCCGTGACCGAAGTCGCCGTTCGTCTCCGGGTACTCGTACGGGTCGCCGGGTTGTTCGGCGGTCTCGGTGAGGAGTCGCTGGATCTCGGCGGGTGCGAGATCGGGATCGAGCGAGCGAAGCAGGGCGACCACGCCGGCGACGTGTGGGGGGCCGTTGCTGTACCCGTTCGTGCGCTGGTGCCCCCCGTCGAACTCCTCGTTGTCCGGGACCGCTGTGAGTACGTCGTAACCCGCGGTCACCACGTCCGGGACGGTGTAGCGGTCGGGCCAGTTTTCCGGGATCAGATCGCTTCGCCAGTGCCGCTCGGTCAGGATCTCGCCGCCGTTGCCGTCCCGGAACGGGTCGCGGTCCCGATCGACGGCCCCGACGCTGAGCGCGTGGTAGAAACTCCCCGGCGCGAAGAAATAGTCGGAGCCGACCGTCGCTGGGACGACCACTGTTCCGGCCGCGATGGCGTTCGCGATCGGTTCGATCGCCTCGTGTTCGAGCGGGCCGAACTCGAAGCTCATCGAGACCACGTCGGCGTCCTTCTCGACGGCCCACTCGAGTGCGGCGATCGTCGAGGCGAAGATACCATCCTGACTCTGCCGGGCGACGATCAGTTCGGCGTCCGGGGCGACGCCGATCTGCGTCCCGCTCGCGTCCCCGCCGACGGCGAGACTGCTCATGCCCGTCCCGTGGCCGTGCGGATCGTGCGGATCGCTGTCCACGCGCTCGCCCTCGGCGTCGAATTCGGCCCACGCGGCCAGGTCGATGTCGGGATGGGCGGCGTCGACGCCCGTGTCGATGACGGCGACCCGGGCCCCTTCGCCTCGCGTCTCGAACCGGTCCCAGACCGCCGGGACGTTCATCATCTCCAGTCCGTAACTGATCCCGTCGTCGGCCTGTCTCGACTCCGAGACCGGGCCGTTGGCGGCAGTCGATTTCGGCGCGGGACGCGATCCGCCCCCGGCACCGGTCCGGTGCACTCGATCGACGCCGTCGATTGCGGCCAGATCCGCGAACGCGGCCCGATCCGTGTCGACCCTGACCAGGACGGCGTTCGCAAGCCAGAACCGTCGCCGGAGCTCCATCCCGGGCGTGTCCCGGACGTAGTCGACGACCCGCTGCTGTGTGCGACTGGCACGGTCCCTGAGCGTCCGTACGACCTCGCCTCGCTCGCCCCGAGAGTCAGTGTCTGACACGGCTTCGAGGCGAACGACGGCGTCGACCCGTCCGGACTTCGCGGCCAGATCCGGGTCGACGGTCGCCCCGCCCGTCCCGGTTGCACCGACCGCGGCTGCCGTTCCGCCCGCAGCGGCCAGAAAGTCGCGTCTGCCGACAGCGGTGGCCTCGTCCATACCTCTGGCCGTGGGTAGTCTAAATGATAAATATTGATCCTGTTACGAATCGATAATACGGCAGCCCGCGTCGGACGACGCCCGGCAGGCGCGAGCGCAGATCGGTACCGCTTCGCGACGGAACCGAGGACTGGCAGTTTATATGGCCGCCGGTCCCCACGTCTCCGTATGCAGACCCACATCGTCCCGGTCGGGTTCGACTACGACCGGCTGATCGCGCCGCTGGTCCGCGAGCGGCTGGACGTGGACCGGGTCGTCCTGCTGGAGGGGGCCGTGGGGAGCGAGGCCAACGTCGAGTACTCGCGCAACCTCGCGGAGAAACTGGAGAAGGACTTCCGGAACCTGCTGGGGGCCGAGACCGAACGGGTCGTCGTCGAGGACGTCTACGACTACGACACGGCCTTCGAGCAGGCCTACAGCCTGATCATGAGCGAACTCGACCGGGGTCGCGAGGACGGGGCCGACGACGCCGGCGGCAGCGAGATCTGGGTCAACATCTCCGCGATGCCCCGCACCGTCTCCTTCGCCTTTGCCACCGCGGCCCACTCGATCATGGTCGAGCGCCAGGAGGACCGCGACCGCATCCACACCTACTACACGGTCCCGGAGAAGTACCTCGAGACCGAACTCGCCGAGGAACTGCGCTGCCAGATCGACCTGCTCTCGGATCTGGGCGAGGACGTCGACGACGACAGGGTCACCGAGCGGCTGGAGAGCGCCCGGAACCTGCTCGACGAGTTCGACGAGCGTGGGACGACCATCGGTGCGAAGGAGATCGACGGCAGTCACGTCGTCGAGCTCCCAGTGGCTTCCTTCTCGAACGTCAAGCCCTTCGAGGAGATCATCCTCTTCACGCTGGGAGAGCACGGCGAGTTCGAGTCGGTGTCGGAGCTGGCGCAGGAACTGGCGCGTGAGCTGGGCGAGGAGTACTCGGACAGTTTCCGGTCGAAGGTGATCTACAACGTGGATCGGCTGGGGCCGGGTGGGAAAGGGTACATCGAGCAGGAGGAGCACGGGAAGTCGTATCGGACGCGGTTGTCACGCATCGGGGAGTTGTGGGTCAGGGCGCATGCGGATAGCGAGCCCGAACGAAGTGAGGGCTCGTTCTAGCGAACGGCGACCGCAGGGAGCCGTGAGCAGCGAGGACGAGCGAAGCGAGTCCTGGTTATAGCGAACAGTCCTGATCACCCGGTAAGCTCGGCTTTCTTCGCGCGCGTGGCGGTCGCGAGGAAGACGGCGAGGACGGTCAACACGACGGCGCCGGCGGCGGCCTGGTCGTGGGCGGCCAGCGAGTGGTCGAAGCCGCCGACGACCTGTTCCGCGCGCAGGAGGGTGTGGTGGGGGTCGCCGACGATGGGGACGAAGTAGTCGACGACGTCGTTGAGCGTGTACCAGGCGGTTGCGAGGGCGATGGCCCAGATGGGGAAGTCGCTGTAGCGATGGATCAGGAAGGCTTCGACGGCCATCAGGGCGTGGCTCCAGATCAGGAAGTGGTACATCAGCGGGTTCAGGTCGCCCAGGCCGTTGACGAGCAACTGGACGAACGGGGTCCAGAGGCCGAGTTTGATGCAGCCGAAGAAGGCCAGGACGTGGAGCCACTCGGCCTGCCAGTCGAGCCGCCAGGCGATCAGCGAGAGGCCGATGAATCCGGTGGCGACGGGGCTGTCGGGGACGAAGAGCCACATCTCCGGGGGCGTCAGTGCGAACTGGCCGGCGAAGAGGGGGTCGGTGAAGGGCCAGGGGTGGAAGCCGTAGTACCAGAATCCGAAGGCGGTGCCGAGCAGGTTGACGATGGCGATGGGCCAGGCCAGGCGGAGGGCGGCGTCCTCGAGCCAGGCGGGCAGGGGCGCGAGGTAGCGGGGCAGGGGCTCGCGCTCGGGCAGCGCGGCGTCGAAGTAGCGGGCGATGAAGCCTTCGAGCCGACGACCGAGCCTGGTGACGACCGACATGGCGGGATCGACGGCCGACTGGGGCAAAACGATACCGGAGCGGGTCGGGGGCTCGCGTCCTTCCGGAAAGGACACGCGTTAAGTGCGTGACGGCCCAACTCGATGGTATGTCAGAGCCGACCGATCTGGAGGAACTCCGTCGCGGGACCGATCTGGTCAAGCGCGGGTTCGCGAAGATGCAGAAGGGCGGCGTCATCATGGACGTCGTCGACCCCGAGCAGGCCCGCATCGCCGAGGACGTGGGGGCCGTGGCGGTCATGTCACTGGAGGCCGTCCCCGCGGACATCCGCAAGCGCGGGGGCGTCGCCCGGATGGCCGACCCCGCCGACGTCGAGGAGATCATCGACGAGGTGTCGATCCCGGTGATGGGCAAGTCCCGCATCGGCCACACGAAGGAGGCCCAGATCCTCGAGGCGACGGGCGTCGACATGATCGACGAAAGCGAGGTACTCACCCCCGCCGACGACCGCTTCCACATCGACAAGCGCGAGTTCACGTCCCCGTTCGTCTGCGGCGCGCGGAACCTCGGTGAGGCCCTGCGCCGGATCCACGAGGGCGCGGCGATGATCCGGACCAAGGGCGAAGCCGGGACGGGCGACGTCAACCAGGCCGTCCACCACCAGCGCAACATCAAGGGCGCGATCCGCGAACTCGAAGGGGCGAGTCACGAGGAGCGAGAGGCGTGGGCCCGCGAGAACGACGCGCCGATCGACCTGGTTCACGAGACCGCGGAGATGGGCCGGCTGCCGGTCGTGAACTTCGCCGCGGGCGGCATCGCGACGCCCGCCGACGCGGCGCTGATGATGCACCACGGCTGCGACGGCATCTTCGTCGGCTCCGGTATCTTCGGCGCGGAAGACCCCGAGGCGATGGGCACCGCCGTCGTCGAGGCCGTCAACAACTGGGACGACCCCGAGAAACTGGCCGAGATCTCCTCGAACATCGGCTCGGGGATGAAGGGCGACGCCAGCGCGGACCTCCCCGAGGAGGAGAAACTGCAGGGCCGGGGCGTCTGAGCAGACACTCGGAACCCACTCTCTCGACTGTTTTATCGACTGACACGTTCACATTCCCTCGAAGGCAGGTACGATTCGGACCCTCACGACGGCACGTTTAAACGCCCGGTCAATAGGCGCAGAATACTTTTTAAGACGACTTCGGAAGTTGTGCCCAGAGAGCCACGTCGCTGGGGGGCGTGCGGGGCAGATGGGACCATGAGTACGAGAATGAACTCGACGTTCGGGCGGGACGAGCAAGTAGCAGCGGTGATCGGGGCGATACTGGGGGCGATTCCGGCGGGGCTGGTGATCCAGCTCCTTCCCGGGCCGGGCGGGAGCAAGACCCAGGGATTCGAGTACTTCGCTACGCTGGTCGGTGGGAGCGGTCTCACCACCGGCTGGCTGGTCTGGATCGGATCCTGCGTGCTGTTCGCGCTCGTGTTCGGCGTGTTCATGTCACGGACGGTCAACGAGTTCACGAACACGATCATCATGATCTCCCGGAAGAGCCACCTCACACAGAAGATCCTGGTGCCGCTCCTGCGGCGGTCGGCGCTCGGACTCACGGCCGGGAGCATGGGACTGCTCTACGGCCACATCCTCGGGTACGGCGTCTTCGCCTACGGGTTCCCGGTCGCGCTGTGGGCCCTCGGCGCCCCGACCGGGATCCCGCCGCTGGCCGACTTCTCGGTCATCTTCGGCTACCTCGTCTTCGGGCAGATCATGGGGACCGCGTACGGGATCCTGCTCGAACAGAACTGGTACGCGCCGGCCGAGACCGCCGACGAGCAGAACGCGGCCGTGGTGGGCGCCGTCGGCGGCGGCGTCGCCGGCGTGGCCGTCCTCTCCGTCCTCGGCGGCAGTTCGATGCTCGCCGAGATCGGCGGTCTGATCGGCGCGCCGTCGCCGCTCGCCGGCGCCACGGTGTTCGTCCTCGCCGGGTTGATTATGGGCCTGGTCTTCGCCGTCGTGCTGGCCCGGACGATCAACGACTTCACGAACACGGTCATCATGTTCTCGCGGCGGTCGAAGACGACCCAGAAACTGCTCGTTCCGCTGCTCTCCCGCGCGGCCCTGACGGTCACCGCCGGGAGCATGGGCCTGGGCTACGGGATCGCCCTCGGCGTCGCAGTGCTGGCCCTCGGTGCGGCCGGGGTGATCCCGAACCTCGGTCTGGCCGGCCTCGTCGCGCTGGCGGTCTACGGGCAGGTCCTCGGGAACGGCTACGGACTCGTGCTGGAGAAGTTCGACGGGTCGATGCTCGTCCCCGGCGAGGAAGTCCGGGCGGGCGTCGCGGCGTCGGTCGGCGCCGGGCTCGTCGGCGGGGGCGTCGCCGCCCTCGCGGTCGGCCTCTCGCTGTTTTCCGGCCTGGCCGAGACGGTCGGCCTGACTGGCGTCTCGACCGGCTTCGGCGTCTGGATGGGGCTGTCGGTCCTGCTCGGATTCGCCTTCGTCGCGTACGTCTCCCGGACGATCAACGACTTCACGAACACGGTCATCATGTTCTCGCGGCGGTCGAAGACGACCCAGAAACTCCTCGTCCCGCTGCTCACCCGCGCGGCCCTGACGGTCACCGCCGGGAGCATGGGCCTCGCATTCGGGCTCGTCGTCGGCCTCCTCTTCTTCGCCGGCTCGGTCGCCGGCCTCCTCCCCGCGACGGGCCCGCTGATCGTCGTCGCCTTCCTGGTGTACGGCCAGGTGCTCGGCAGCGGCTACGGCCTGCTCCTCGAGGACGTCTCGCTCGGGCTCTTCGGCGGGTCCGGCGAGAGTCCGACCCGCGAGGAACCGGCGTCGGTGCCGGGTCGACCGGGCGCCTTTGCGCGGTGGCGGGCCGGGCGCCCCTTCGCCGGCGGCGTCCTGCTGATCCTCGCCGGGATGATCATCGCCGCCATCCCGATCCGACTGCAGATGATCTCCGCGACGCAGGGGCCCTCCTACTCCGCGCTGGGGATCGTCTTCGCGGCCATGGTCGTCGCCTGCGGCGTGTTCGCCCTCGTCAAACCGCAGCTTTCGACCCTGATCGGCGTGACCGGCACGACGATGTCGATCCTCTCGTTGATCGGTGCGTTCGGCGGCCTCGTCATCGGCATGCTCGTCGGCATCGTCGGCGGCAGCCTCTGCGTCGCCTGGCAGGAACCCGGCTCCGAGGAGACCGCCACCGGCGAGGAGCGCTTCCGCTGGATCAACGAGAGCGAACGCCAGCGCTGGTAACCCAGTTCTCAGAAAACGGTCGCGCCGTCGCCGATCTCCGTCTGGTAGACGCGGGCGTCGACGCCGACCGACTCGAACCGGTCGATCATCGCCGTGCCGACGCGTCGCCGATCCCGTTCCTCGCAGGCCGCGATGACGGTCGGGCCGGCCCCGCTGATGGTGACGCCGGTCGCGCCGGCGTCCAGCGCGGCGTCGCGGACCTGCGAGTAGCCGTCGATCAGCTTCGCACGGGCGGGCGTGACGACGGTGTCGTTCATCCCTTCGCCGACGAGGTGGGGGTCGTCGCGGTGCATTCCCGTGGTGAGCGTCGCCGCCCAGCCGACCGTCTCGATCAGCTGGTCGACCTGCGCCGATTCGGGGACGACCGCCCGCGCGTCCCGCGTGGAGACGACGATGTCGGGGAGGCAGGCCACGAGCGGGATGTCGGCGTCGACCTTCGTGACGCCGTCGTCGGTCGCGATGGTGAACCCGCCCATGATCGAGGGGGCGACGTTGTCGTCGTGGGCGTCGCCCGAGACGACGGCCTCTCCCTTCGCGGCGATGGGGACCAGTTCCTCGCGGGAGTAGCCCCGATCGTAGAGTTCGTTCAGGCCGACGGCGGCCGCGGCCGCGCTGGCTGCGGAGGAGCCAAGGCCCGAGGCCGGGCGGACCCCCTTGTCGATGACGATGCGGGCGGGCGCCTCCAGCGCCTCGGCGACGGCGCCGACGGTGTTCTTGTCGGGGTCTTCAGGGATGTACTGGCTGCCGACGCCGGTGACCTCGATGCTGATTTCCTCTGCCTTCTCGACGCGAACGACGTCCGCCGGGCGGTCGAGCGCGACCCCGAACACGTCGAAGCCGCTCCCGAGGTTCGCGCTCGTGGCTGGCGCCCGGACGGTGAGCATGCACAACGCTTCCCCCAGGGTCGGCAAAAAGGTAGCGGACTGCCGGTTTTTCGCCCCGTCACCACTCCCTGTCGCAAAGCCCCTCGTCGCGGGCCCGCACGCCACCGACCGAAAACCGTCTGGCCCCCTCAGTTCAGCACGTCCTGCAGGTCGTCGGTGTCGACCTGGCCCTCGATCAGCACGGCGGTCCCGGCCTGCGTCGTGGACAGGTCGTCCCACTCGTCGAACTGCTCGGTGTCGGCGTACTCCTCGACGCCGTCCATGTCCACGTCGTCCTCGCTGTCGAACACCAGGACGGTCCCCAAATTGGTCGTCTCACCGTTGACGGTCGCCCCGAACCCGCCGGCGACGTTTTCCTCGAAGCGACCGTTTTCAGCGTTCGTCTCCTCGGGCGGATCCTGCGTCCGCAAGAACGCGAACGTCGGCGAGCCCAACTCGTCGGATACGCCCTTGAATCCCTCGCTCTCGTCGACGTAGCGGTCTTCCTCGCCGTTTTTGGCGTCGATCAGCGCCTCGACGATCTCGACGGGGTCCGCGTCCGAGGTGAAGGTGGTCCTGGAGTACAGGACGTTGCTGCCGTCGATCCCGACGGCCCGACGCTCGTTCGGTCCGAGGTAGACGGTGTAGCCCTCGTACTCGGTGTCGTCGTCGTAGTCCTCGTCTTCGAGTTCCGTGGCGACGGCCTCCCGTTCGTACTCGGCCGCGATCCGCCCGCCGAACCCGCCGATCGTGACCCTCGACTGCACGTCCTCGACGTCCAGGTCGACCGTTTCGAGCGGGAACGAGTCCTCGTTGCTCTCGAAGCTCTCGTCGTAGTAGTCGCTGTCGAACGCGTCTTCGTTGTCCACGATCGTCCGGTAGTCGGTGAACGACACGATCTGGTGATCGTCGTCCCCGACAGCTCCCGGCTCGAACACCCAGTCCGTGTAGCTGCCACCGACGAACGGAATCGCGTCCGTGACCGCGCTACAGCCCGCCAACCCGGCGACGCCGACCGTCGCTGCACTCACCCGAAGCGTCTCCCGCCGCGTGATGTCTCTGCTCACGAACACATTCGCACGGCGATACGTCTAATAGCTTCGGTCGAGATCGGCAGGGAGCACCGATCGGCGGGGGATTTTACCGCCTTCGGCCCCAACGTGGGGCCATGACAGTCGTCGGATTCCTGAGCGTCGCGCCCGTGATCGAGGGGAGCATGGCCGGCGAGGTGGCGAAGGCCGTCGCGGCCCTGGACGAGTTCGACGTCGCCTACGAGACGACGCCGATGGGGACGACCATCGAGGCCGATGAGATCGGGGAGCTGTTCGCCGCCGCCCAGGCCGCCCACGAAGCCGTCGACGCCGACCGGGTGAGTACGGTGCTGAAGATCGACGACAAACGCGGCCGCGGGTCGGCCCGGGAGAAAGTCGAGGGCGTCGAGCGGGAACTGGGCCGCCCGGCGCGCAGCGACCGGGACCCGGACGCCTAAAGGGCGGCCGGCCGAAGCGGGGGTATGGAGAGTCTGAATCGCATGGCGACGGACCTCGTCGACGAGGCCATCGACTTCGCCGACGAGCTGAACGTCGCCGTCTCCCGCCTCGAGAACGACGCGACGGTGCTCGACTTCGGCGTCGAGATCCCCGGCGGGCTCGAGGCCGGCCTGTTGCTGACCGAGATCGCCACCGCCGGCCTCACGTCCGTCAGCACGACGATGGATTCCGTCGCCGGCGCGCCGCTGACGCACGTCGAACTGTCGACCGACCACCCCGCCCTGGCGCTGCTCTGCGGGCAGAAGGCCGGCTGGGAGCTATCCGTCGACGGCTTCGAGGGGCTGGGCGGTGGCCCCGCGAGAGCCCTCGTCGCAGAGGAAGACGTCTTCCAGCGGGTCGGCTACCGCGACGAGTTCGACTTCGCCGTCCTGACAGTCGAGAGTGACACGGTTCCGGGCCTCGCCGTCACCGAGCACGTCGCCGACGTGGCGGGCGTCCCCGAGAGCGGGGTCTTCCTGCCGGCGTTCTCGACGGCGAGCGTCACCGGCAGCGTGTCGATGGCCGCCCGCGCGGCCGAACTCGCCGTCTTCCGCCTCTCGGAACTGGGCTACGACCCGCTGGACGTGCTCTCGGTGTCGGGCACCGCACCGGTCGCCCCGGTCGCCGACGACGAGGAGACCGCCATCGCCCGGACCAACGACGCGCTCGCCTACGGCGGTCGCGTCCACCTGGTCGTCGACAGCCCCTTCGACCGCTTCCAGGAGGTCCCCTCCAGCGCGACCGAGGAGTACGGGCGCCCCTTCGCCGAGATCTTCGAGGACGCCGACTGGGACTTCTACGAGGTTCCCGAGTCCGTCTTCGCCCCCGCGCAGGTCACGATCGACGTGGTCGGCGGCGAGACGCACGTCCTCGGCGAACCGAACCACGACCTGCTGGCCGACTCCTTTTCCCTCTGATGCGGTTCAAGGTCGCGCCCGACCCGGTCGACGCCGACCTGCTCGCGGCCGTCCACGGCGCGATCCCCCTCGTCCCCGGGTCGACCGACGACTGTTGCGCCCGGATCCAGAACCGGACCGATATCTCGAACCGGGAGGCGGCCGAGTCGTGGCTCACCTTCTGCCGGGCCGTCGAACTGGCGACCGAGACCGATCGGGGGTACGAGCGACGGCGGCGCGACCCGACGGACCCGGCGGTCGCCGACGCGTTCGTCGAACGCGTGTTCGGCGTTCGAGAACTGCTGGCCGCCCTCGACGCCGCCGACGAGCCAGTGAGTGTCGACGCGGCGTTCCAGGCGATCCGCGACGAGGTCCCGAACTGGGAGCGCAACCGCCACGCCGACTGGGAGCGCGTCTGGACCGAGCGGACCCGCCGTCTGCTCGACTGGGCCGTCCTGTTCGGCCGGGTGGAGCGCGCCGACGGCGGCTACCGGCCGGCCTGACCGGTTTCGAGGCGATCCCGTCTCCCGGCAAGGTTCGGCCGGGGCCGAACCCTTTAGCGCACGGCGGGCGAACCCGCGAGCGATGGACGACCGGTCGCCGGAGGCGGTGTTCCTCGACCTCGACGGGACGATCTGTGAGTACCGGCGCTCCTGCGCGGAACTGCTCGCGGCCGCGTTCGACGAACTCGACGTCGATCCCTTCTTCACGCCCGCCGAGTACCGCGAGCGGTTCCGCCTCCAGGTCGTCACCGACGAGACCCGCGCCGAGCGCCGCGAGGCCGCCTTCGTCGACCTCGCCGAGGCCGAGGGCCGCGACCCCGCGCTGGGCCGCCGCCTCGCGACAGTCTACGCTTCGATGCGCGATCACGGCGACGTGGACCCGCTCGACGGCGCGCTGGCCGCCGTCGAATCGTTAGGGGAGGCCTACGACCTCGCGCTGGTCGCCAACGGCGGGCCCGAGACCACGGACCCGAAACTGGCGACGCTGGGCCTCCGGGACGCCTTCGACGTGATCGTCTACGCCGGCTACGACACCGCGCCCAAGCCCGAACCCGGCGCGTTCCACGAGGCGCTGTACGCGCTGGACGCCGCGCCCCGCCGGGCCGTCCACGTCGGCGATTCCGTCTTCGAGGACGTGCGCGGGGCCGACGGCGCGGGCATCCAGGCCGCGCTCCTGACCGACGGCTCCGAGCCGACGTCCACGCCGGACTACCGGCTGGAGTCGATGGCCGACCTCGAAGCGCCGCCGTGGGAGGAGGGGTGACCGGTCAGGACGGCGACGCCGGTGACTCCGTTCCCGCCGCCCCGCCGTCCCCGTATCGCCGGTCGAGCCACGCCGCCCAGGTCGTCGTCCCGACCGTTCGGTCCGGACAGGTCGCCTCGCCCGCCCGGAACCCGGCCATCGCGTCGCCGGGGACCGGCAGGCGGAACTGGAGTCGCCGCTTGCCCCGCGCTCGCCGGTACGACCGCGCGATCTCGCCGAGCGTCAGCACCTCCGGACCGCCGACCTCGGGCACGCGTCCCCCGGCTTCCGGCGTCGCGTGCTCGACGATGGCGTCGGCCGCCTCGTCGACCGCGATCGGCTGGCTCCGAATCTCCGTCGGCAGCGGCCAGACGGGAAGCCAGGAGACCTGTCCCAGCAACTCGTCGAGGAACTCGTGGAACTGCGTCGCGCGAACGATGGTCCAGGGCACGTCGCTCGCTTCCACCGCGCGCTCGGCGGCCAGTTTGTCCTCGTAGTAGGAGAGGGAAATCTCGTCGACGCCGACGATTGACGGGTACAGGAAGTTCTCGACGCTCGCCTTCGCCGCCGCGTCCAGCAACCGCTCGGTCCCCCGCACGTCGACGGCCTCGCTGTCGCCCTGCGGGGCGGTCGCGGCGTGGACGACCACGTCCACGTCCGAGACGGCGGCCTCGATCCCCGTCCCGTCGACGAGGTCCATCTCGATCCACTCCACGGCATCGTCGGCCGTCGGCGGCGACCGACTCGCCGCGCGCACGTCGTGGCCCGCCTCCAGCAGTCGGGGTCTCAGGGCGCTGCCCAGCGTGCCGGTGGCACCGGTCAGCAGTGTCCGAACCATACCGGAACGAGGGCTGGGAGAGCCGAATCAGGTTCGCCGGACTGGCCCGGGGGATTTAAGTCGCCGGTCCGACACCGGGAGACGATGAAACACGTCCGGGTGACGATCACGGCCCACGGGGACGAGGCCGATATCCACCCGATGTACGGCCTCATGACCGGCGCGCCGTTCGTCGAGCGGGCGACGGCGTTGCAGTGGAACTACACCGGCGACGCGCTCGGCATCCTCCACTACGTCGAAGGCGACGTCGACGCCTTCGACCGTGCCACGGCCGCCGTCGACGTGGTCCGGGACTACGAACTGGAACCGGCCGGCGAGGACGCCTTCTACGCCTACGTCCACGACGAGACGACCGGCGACCTCCGGGAGATGTTCGACCCGCTGTCGAACGGCGGGGTCGTCGTGGTCCCACCGATCCGCTATCACTCCGACGGGACGGTCTCGATGTCGGCGGTCGGCCCGACCGAGACGGTCCAGGCCGCGTTCGAGGCGCTGCGCGCACCGGTCGACGTCGAGATCGAGGCGGTGAGCGGCCTCGGCGCGGTCCCGGCGCTGGCCGAGACGCGGTTGAGCGCGCGCCAGCGGGAGGCAGCAACGGCGGCGCTCGACCTGGGCTACTACGAGATCCCACGGACCGCGAGCCACGAGGACGTGGCCGCCGCCATCGGCTGTGCGCCCAGTACGGCCGCGGAACACCTCAGGAAAGCGGAAGCGAAACTGCTGCGAGCGGCGCTCGGTGGGTGACTCACTCCACCGGCGTCACGTCGGTCACGGTGCCGACGCCCTTAGAGCGACCCTCGCGGAAGACGAATCGCTGGCCTTCCTCGACGTAGTAGGGGCGGAACTTGAAGCGGACGCGCGTCTCGCCGGAGTCGCCGGGGAGGAGTTGGCCGCCCTCGGGGTAGAACGCGCCGGCCTCGCTGACGGTCTCGAGGTGGACGACCGGTTCGTAGCCGTCGCCGATGCGCGTGGGGTGGTTGAGGACCATCACTTCGGCCTCGAACTCCCGGACGGGCGTCGGGTCGGCGTCGCGGGGGAGCAACGCCATCCCGCGCTCGATGTCGACCTCGGCGATGCCCTTCAGCGCGATGCCGACGATGCGGCCCGCCTGCGCCTCGTCGACGCGGTGGTAGTGCATCTCGATCGACCGCACCTCGACCTCGCGGAAGGTGCCGTCCTGCATCGGACCGATCAGGAGTTCGTCGCCGGCCTCGACGGTCCCGGAGCGAATCGTCCCGGACGCGACCGCGCCGACGCCGGTGACGTTGTACGTCCGGTCGACGTACATGGTGAACGCCTCGTCGCTGCGGTCGGTGCCCACGGTTTTGGGCAGGCGCTCGAACAGTTCGTCGAGCTGGGCCAGTCCGTCCATGGTCACCGCGCTCGTCGTCAGGACCGGGACGACCGTCTCGCTGATCTCCTCGACGGCCGCGTCGACGCCGTGGCGCTCGACCCTGAGCGGCGTCTTGTCGACCTCGCGGAGCAGGCGCTCGACCTCGCGTTCGACCTCGCGCAGGCGCTCCTCGCTCACCAGGTCGGCTTTCGTGATGGCGACGACCGTCGGGAGGTCGGTCGCCAGCAGGATGCCGAGGTGCTCGCGGGTGGTCTTCGTGGGGCCGTCGTCGGCCGCGACGGTCAGGAGGCCGTAGTCGAGCTTCTGCCCGACCAGGCCGCGGATGGTGGTGCGGAGCCACGGTTCGTGGCCCACGGTGTCGACGAAGGAGACGAGGCGGTCGGCCTCCTCGACGACGCGGGCGCGGTCCGACTTGCGGTGGGGGTTGTCCATCCGGACCGGGCCGTCGTCGTCGAAGCCGTAGACGCCGTAGGACAGGTCAGCCGAGAGGCCGCGTTCGACCTCGTGGGGCTGGACGTCGAGGAAGGATCGGGTGCCGCCCTCACCGTCGTCGGCGTCGCCGGTGACCAGCGAGCCGACCAGCGTGCTCTTGCCGTGGTCGACGTGGCCGGCGGTCCCGACGACGATGTGCTCGTCGTCGCTCATCACGGCACCCTCCCGGATGGTCGCGACGCCGACGATGCCGCCGGTCCCGGCGTCGCCCTTCGTGGCCGTGCCGGTGGCCTCGTCGACGCCCCAGGTCTCCACGTCGTCGATGTGCGCGCCGGCCTCCTCGGCCAGCAGGGAGAGGACGTCCATCGACTCGGAGAAGGTGTCCGGGTCGATGCCGGCGAGGCCGCCGTCGTCGGTGACCCCGACGACGTAGGTCGCTTCCCCGTCGCCCGAGAGGACGCGATGACGGAGCTGTGCGGCCAGGCTCTCGAACCGTCCCTCCGTCGCGTGGAGGTCTTTCGTGAGCCGCTCTTTGAACTCGACGCTGCCGCCCTCCTCCTCACCGCGCTCGATGGCGCGTTCGAGGACGGCCCGGTCGGGGCTCATACGTCGCGGTTA
Source organism: Halorientalis sp. LT38 (assembly GCF_037031225.1). NCBI lineage: Archaea > Methanobacteriati > Methanobacteriota > Halobacteria > Halobacteriales > Haloarculaceae > Halorientalis > Halorientalis halophila. The sequence goes on from NZ_JAYEZN010000001.1 coordinate 2,884,772, forward strand.
GGGGACAGCTATTAAAAGCTTTCTCGAATCTAGAGTGGTGTTACCACGGTGCGTATATATGGGGGCCGGGGATCCGGCGCACCGCCCTCTCGAATCACCGCACGTCCCTTCAACGAATCACCGCACGTCCTCGCCCCGGATCGCTTCGACGGCCTCCAGAAACCCCGCGCCGTAACTGTCGTCGGTCACCTCGTCGGCCGCGGCCAGCGCGCGCTCGTCGGCGTTGGCGACGGCGATGGACCGACCCGCCGTCTCGAAGGTCGCCACGTCGTTCTCGGAGTCGCCGACGGCGACGAAGTCTTCGGGGTCGAGATCGAGCGTCCGCGCGACCGCCTTCAGTCCCTTGCCCTTGTCCACGTCGGGCGTCTTGACGTGGTAGGCGAAGCCGGTGTCGACCACTTCGAGGCCGTGGTCGGCCGCGATCCGTTCGAGGGGGTCGAGCGGCTGGTCGAGGGCGACCGCGATCTCCGTCTCGCGCCAGCGGTTGACGAAGTCCGGTTCGTCCCAGCCGAGGTCGTAGCCGGCCGCTTCGTACTCCTCGGCGACCGCCCACGCGCCCTCGGGGTCGCCGGTGAAGACGATCTCCTCGCCCGCGACGGCGACGACGCCGCCGTTCTCGGCGATCACGGTGATCGGAATCGCCAGGAACTCACAGAGCGCGACGGGGTACGGGAAGGCCTTCCCCGTCGCCACGACCACCGGCGCGTCCCACTCCTGCAGGACCGGCATCACGCGCGGGTCGAGGCCGCGGTCCGGCCCCGTCAGCGTCCCGTCGATGTCGACCGCCAGCGGCGGGGTCACGCGTGTCCTCCCGCCATCGTGGCGACTGTGTCTATTTCCATGGCCCTGGCTACTGCCTCCCATCGCATAAGTGACCGCGGTCCCTCTCGCCGGTATGGACGCCGAATCGGTCGCGGGGTGCCCCGACATCCATCTCGTCGACAACGAACTGTTCGGGACCGAGGGACTGCTGGCGACCTACCTGCTCGACGCCGCCGACCCCGCGATCCTGGACGCCGGCACCGTCGCCGGCGCGGAGCGCATCCTCGCGGCGATGGACGCGATCGGGATCGACGCCGCCGACGTCGAGTACGTCGTCGTCAGTCACGTCCACCTCGATCACGCCGCCGGAACCGCTCGACTGCTCGACGCCTGCGAGAACGCGACCGCCGTCGTCCACGAGCGCGGCCTGCCCTATCTCACCGACCCCGACCGCCTCGACCGCCTCGTCGAGAGCGTCGAGGCCGCCATCGGGATGGAAGCTCCCTACAGCGACCCGGGCCTGCTCCCGACCGAGCGCTGTCGCGCCGTCTCCGGCGGCGAGACCCTCGCGCTGGGCGATCGGCTGCTGGAACTCTACGACGCACCGGGCCACGCACCCCATCACCTGGTCTGCTTCGAGCCCGATTCCGCGACGCTGTTCGGCGCCGACGCCGTCGGCGCGTTCGCCCCGCGGGTCGACGGCGTGGCACCCACCACGCCGCCGCCGAGCTTCGACCTTGAGGCGAACCTCGCGACCGTCGAGCGCCTGCTGGAACTCGATCCCTCGCGGACCCTGTACAGCCACTTCGGCCCCGGAAAACCCGGCGAAGCGACGGCGGAACTGCGCGACTACGCGGCCATGCTCCCGGAGTGGGTCGAGGCCGTCCGCAGCGCTCGCGAGGCGACGGACGACGACCTCGACGAGATGGTCTCCGAACTCAGACCGGAGTGGGAGAGTCCGACGCTCCGGCGTGACGTGGTCGGCGTCTGCGGCTACCTCGACCGCGACGATCAGGTCAGCCGCTCGTAGGCGGCGTTGACCCGCTTGAACTCGTCCTCGTCGCCGCCCGCCGTGTCGGGGTGAACTTCTTTGACCTTCTGCCGGTAGGCGGCCTTTACCGTCTCGTCGTCGGCACCGACCTCGACGCCGAGGATGCTGTAGGCTTCGGCCTCGCTCGGCCCGTCGGTCTGCTGGCGCGCGCGTCGACGCTGGCGCTGCCCTTGCCGTCCGGCTCGACGCTGGCCGCCACTCGTGCGTCGGCCGCCGCGACCGCCCGGCGCGGTCCAGTCCTCCCGGGGTCCCGCGCCGAACCCACCCGTCTCGCGCGTCCGCGACCGCGACTCCCCACGACCGTTGTTCTGTCGCGCGCGGTCTTCGACCGACCGGTAGACCCGGGCCGCGAGGCGGCCGCTGGCCTGGTACCACATGAAGTAGGCGGCGGCGCCGACGGCGGCCGCGATCACCAGGATCGCGAGGTTGTAGACCACCGCCAGGACGGCGAGCACGACTGCACAGACCGCGAGGGCAGCCGCGACGCCCGAGATGAGCCGGTCGTGATCCACGCCCCGAGATTCGGACCCGACCCCCGTAAGCCTCCCGACTGCGGGCCTGACTGCGGGCAGCGAGGCCCTCGTCGCCCCGGCGCGCAGGGTTCAAATGGCTGGCCGTGGTAGTAGTTGGCATGAGCGTAGCCGGGAACTGCGAGATCTGCGCGACCGGCGGCGTCAGCCACACCTGCACCCGCTGTGCGCAACTGGTCTGCGAGAAGCACTTCGACGAGGAGACCGGCCTCTGCGTCGAGTGTCTCGCGGAGGTCGGCGAGGGCCGCGGGCAGGGTCGCCAGCCGCAGAACATGCCCGACGGCGTCGACACCTACCGGTTCTGAGCCGCCGTTTGGGCGACAGCTCCCCGGAGCCGACGGTACGAGGCCGGTCGCAGGAACTTTGTTCCGAGCTGCCGGAACTGCAACCATGGTCCGTCGCCTGCCGGACGTCTTCGACGTCCTCCTCGCCGGTAACCTCGCCCTGGTCGCGGTCGCCGCCGCGGGAAGTCTTCCGGGAGTCGGGATCTTCGAACCACCGGCCCTCGCGGCCGGAATACTCGCCTTCGGTGCGGTGGCGGGGTTCGCGACCACTCGCGAGGACCCCGACGTCGTGCTGGCTCGACGCGGCTGGCACGTCGCATCCCTCGCTGTCCAGTCGCTGGTGCTGTTCGGCGCGGTCGTCTGGCTCTCCACGCAGCCGGGCGACCCCGCGCTCTCGCCGTCGGTCTGGACGCTCATGGCAGCGCTCGTGGTTGGCCTGGCCGTCTACGTGGTCGGCAACCGACGCGTGATCGACCGGGCCGAAGCGGCCGGCGAGGTTCGCGCTCGATGGACCGCGAGCGCCCCGCGCCGCCGGACCTGGGTCGTTCGCGCCGTCTTCCTGGTGGCCGGCGTCGCGGTCATAGTGGGCGGACTGGTCCTCCACGTCCCGGGCGCCGAGTCGCTGGCCGCCGTCGGTGGGTTCCTCCTGATCTGGCCGCTCTTCGTCGGCCGCTCGCGCGAGTACGCCGTGCTCCCCGACGGGCTCTACGTCCGCCAGCGTGGCTCGTACGCCGGCGAGTTCCTTCCCTGGTCGCGCCTCACCGGCTACCGGGTGACCGACGACGCCCTCGTCGTCGAGCGCTGGATCCCGCTGCTGGCGTTCCACTCGAAACTGGGGGACCTGGCGGATCTCGATGCGGTCACCGCCGCGCTGGATCGGGCCTTCGCATCTGCGGACGAACCGGCGGATCGGGACCCCGACGGTTCCACCGTCAGCGGAACTGATTGAGCCGCTGTTTCAGCCGTTTCGCAGCCTGGCCGCTGGCCTTGTGGAACTGCTCGCCCTGGTCCTCACCAGCGAAGATAATGCCGCGCGAGGAGTTGACGAGTCCGACGCCATCGGCCAGGCCGTGCTCGACGGCGGCCTCGGCGTCGCCCCCCTGCGCGCCCACGCCGGGGACGAGGAACGGGATCTCGGGGACGATCTCGCGGATCTCTTCTAGCTCTTCGGGCTGTGTCGCGCCGACCACGAGGCCGACGTTGCCGTTGCGGTTCCAGGTGTCGGCCAGTGCGGCGACCCGCTCGTACAGCGGCTCGCCCGAGTCGAGTTCGAGGTTCTGGAGGTCCGCGCCGCCCGGATTGGAGGTCCGGCAGAGGAGGAAGACGCCCGAGTCCGCTCGTTCGAGAAACGGCTCCAGCGAGTCCCGGCCCATGTAGGGGTTGGCGGTGATCGCGTCGGCCGTATCGAGCAGGTCGGCGTACTGGCGGGCGGTATTGCCGATGTCGCCCCGTTTGGCGTCGAGCAGGACGGGCACGTCCTTCCCGTGGGCGTAGGCGATGGTCTCCTCCAGTGCCCGCCAGCCGTCGGGGTCCTCGTAGAAGGCCGCGTTAGGCTTGTAGCAGGCGGCGTGTTCGTGCGTGGCGTCGATGATCCGACGGTTGAACGCCCACCGCGGGAGGTCCCGGTCCAGCAGGTGCTCGGGCAGGCGGTCGGGGTCGGGGTCGAGCCCGACGCTCACGACGCTGTCGACCGCGTCGATGCGGTCGGCCAGCCGATCGAAGAAGGTCATACCGGGGGCTGGCCCGGTACGCACTACAAGGTTCCCATTACCCGCTCGCCCCGTACACGACCCGGACGCTCGTCGTGACGGAGACGTCGCCGGTCTCGATGCTCGTGTCACCGTCGCCCGATTCGGCCATCGCGGCGTCGTACCTGACCGGCCGGAAGTTCCCGCCGGTCGCGTCGACGCGCTGGACGCCGGTGACCGAGAGGTCGCCCGCGTTCGCGAGCGTGTCGGCCTGTCGGTCCGCGTCGTTCATGGCGTCCTCGAGCGCCTGGTCGCGGAGGTCCGCGCGGGTGTCGTCGGCCAGCGTGAACCGGACCGACTGGACTTCCGCGCCAGCGTCCGCGGCGGCGTCGACGACCGCGCCGGCGCGGTCGGTGTTCGAGAGGGTCACCTCGAAGGCGTGGATGCCGCGCAGTTCGGGGCCGGAATCGCCGCCCTCACGCGGCGGTCCGCGCCGGGGCGGTTCCTCGATCCGGTAGTCGACCGTCTCGACGCTGTCGTCGTCGACGCCAGCCTCGGAGAGGGCGCTCCGGAGGTCACTCGCGCCACTGGAGAGCTCCGAGCGGATAGCGCTCGGCTCCCCTCCCTCTGCGGTGACCGCGAGTCTGAGCACCGCCTCGTCGGGCTGGGCGCTCGCTTCGCCCTCACCCGAGACGGTGATCGTCTGGTTGTCCGTTCCGCCGTCTGTCTGGGCCGGTTCCGCGCCGCCCCCGTCGAGCGCCAGGACGGTCCCCGCCGCGCCGACAGTGAGGACGACGGCGGCCAGGGCCGCCAGGAGTGCTGTCTTTCGCATGCAGGGGTGACTTCTCCGGCGACCGTTGAATACTCGCCGGAGAGTCAAACGCGGGTTTGAGTCTCGGGAGCCGACGCGAACACTCAAACCCCGTCGCCGGTAACGGACGGGCGATGTCGCCGCCCCTCGCGGTCGCGTTCGACCTGGACTACACGCTCGCCGTCACCGACAGGGACCGCCAGGCGCTGCTCGACGACGCGACCGAGCGGGCCGGTGCGCCGCCCCTCGCCCGCGGGGACTACCTCGACGCCCACGGGACCGTGGCGGCCACCGAGACGCGGGCGCCCATCTTCGATCGCCTCCTGACCGACGGCACCGATCCCGAGACCGTCGCGACCGCCTACCGGCGGGCGATCGAGGACGCGCTCGAACCGGTCGCGGGGGTCGCGGACCTCCTGGAAGCACTCCGGGAGGACTACCGGGTCGGCCTGCTGACCGACGGGCCCCAGACCGCCCAGCGCGGCAAACTCGACGAGCTGGAGTGGGCGGGGCTGTTCGACGCCGTCGTCATCACCGGCACGTTGCCCGCCGGGAAGCCGGACGAGCGTGCCTTCGCGGCGATCTGTTCGGAACTGGGGGTCGAGCCGGTCGAGACGGCGTACGTCGGCGACCGTCCCGAGGTAGACGTCGCGGGCGCGGCCGCGGCCGGCCTCGCCACTGTGCAGGTGTGCTATCCCGGCGGCCCCGACCCCCATCCGGCGGCCGACGCGACGGTCGCCCGGGACGAACTGGTCGAAACGCTACCCGACATTCTCGCGGCGCTGTAGTCACGCCGCGTCGTCGCTGTCGTCGCTCGCGGCCGCCACCAGCACGTCGACGGCCGCCTTCACCGCCGCGCCGGACTCGACGAAGAGGAGCGCCCGCGGCGGGTCGACGGCTTTCGGCCGCACGCGCAGGTCGCTTCTCTCGGCGGCCTCGGCCGCGTCCGTGCCGGCCGCGACGCCGGCTCGCAGCTCCAGATAGGCCCGGTCTGGCTGGACGGCCACGTCGGCCACTCGGTCGCCGTCGCGGTCGATGCCGTAGGCGAACGCGCCGTCGGCGGTCGGTTCCACGTCCGGGTCGGCGTCGACGACTGCCATCGCCGCCAGCGGGCCGGTCTCGCGGCCCGTCACCTCGGAGGCGAGCAGTTGCGCGATGCGGCGGCCGTCGGTGACGCGGTCCTCGACCATCAGAGATCACCCAGCGCGCGCTCGGCTGCGTCGGTCACGTCCAGGCCTTCGCGTTTCGCGTAGACGACCGCGGCGGCCTCGACGGTCACGCCCAGGTCCGCCTGCAGCGAGTTGATCTCCGCGACGGCCGCCTGTTTCTCGATGCCGGCCTCGACCAGCAGATCCAGGATGCGCTCGAACGTCGACCGCTGCTGGAGGATCGACTCCTCGGGGACGAACCCCTCGGGCACGTCGACGGCGTCCGGGTCGAACTCGGCGGTCACGTCGCCGTCGGTGCGACTGATCAACCCCTCGCCCGCGGCGACGTCGAGCAGGCGCTTCGCCTGGTCGGGGGTGAACCAGTCCCGATCCAGCGAGAGGGCGACGACGAACTCGCTCTCCCCCATCGCGGTCCGGCCCTGCTGGCGGAAGGGGGCGGCGACGGCCGTCCGGAGACTCATCGTCTCCCCCGGCGACCGGGACCGTCCTAAACCCATCGGATGGACCCAGGGATTCGAGTCGAGAGGTTCAAGTGGACGCCTGCGAATTTCCGGGTATGAAAGGACAGGGACGTTCCCCGCGCAAGCGCACCGGCGGTCGGCTGCGACCGAACCACAAGAAGCGAAAGCACGAACTCGGCGGCGAGCCGACCGAGACGCAGGTCGGCGACGCGAAGCTGAAGTTCGTCGACACGCGCGGTAACACCGACAAGGTCCGCGCCATCGAGGTCGACACCGCGAGCGTCGCCACCGACGACGGGACGATCGCCGCCGAGATCGAGAACGTCGCCGAGAACGGCGCGAACCCCAACTACGCCCGCCGGAACATCGTCACGAAGGGCGCCATCCTCGAGACCAGCGAGGGCCGCGTCCGCGTCACGTCCCGCCCCGGCCAGGACGGCCAGGTCAACGGCGTCCTCGTCGAGGAGTAGGCCGCTTCGGCGCTCTCGATTTCTCGCGTTCGACCGACTGGTGAGCACCGGGGTTCCGATCCAGTGTCGGCCACAAGATACGTCCCCTCCCGACCCCACTCCCTTGTATGGACAGACGACGGTTCCTCGAAGCGACAGGTATCACGGCGGTCGGCATCTCCCTGGCGGGTTGCTCCGGCGGCTCCGGCGGGAACGACGCCGGGACGGGGACGCTCGCGACGCTGGTCACCGACCAGCCGGGCGACATCACCGACTTCGAGACGCTGGTCCTGCGCGTCTCGGCCCTCCGGACGGTCCGCGCGGGCGCCGAGGCGACCGACGACGGCGAAGCGGAGACCGCGACCGCCGACGCGGGGTCGGCGACCGAGGCTGCGGAAGCGGACGACGACGGGGGCGAGACGACCCACGAACTGGACGAACCCGTGGAGTTCGACCTCAGAGAGCTCGTCGACGGGGAGACGGACCTGCTGGGCGAGACCGAACTCGAGACGGGTACCTACGCCTACCTCAAACTGGTCGTCGACGAGGTCGTCGAGGCGACGCTGACCGACGGCGAGTCGGCCGAGGTGACGACGCCCGGGAACGCGCCGCTGAAGTTCAACGCGGAATTCGACATCCGCGCGGACGAGACCACGACGTTCGTCGCGGACTTCACGCCCATCAAGCAGGGCCGGACGGGTCGATATCAGCTCAAACCGGTCGCCGACGGGGTCCAGGTTCGGTACGAGGACGAGGAGACGACGACAGCCTGATCAGGGTCGCGGTGCGGCCTTCTGCAGCGCGCTTTCGGCGATGTTGCCCCCGTAGTCGGCGGTTCGGGACAGCGAGTCGACAACGAGCCCCAGCACCTGCGCCGTCTGGGAGTCGAGCTGGTGAATGCGGTCGTCGATCTCCCGCGCGCTGTCGTCGATCGGCCTGATGCGCGAGCGGGCCTCGGTAGCCAGCCGGGTCGCCTCCTCGGGGTCGTCCTCGAGGAGGGCGTCCATCGCGGCTTCGGGGACCGCGAGCGCCTCCTCGCGGAGCTGGTAGAGGCCGTCGCAGATCTCCGCGGGGATCTCGTCGATCTCCAGGGCGAGCCGGGCGATCTTGGTCGCGTGGTCCGCGATCCGTTCGAGTTGCCGGGCGCTGGACTGGTAGTCGAAACAGGTCTCCCGTGGCAGCCCGATCTCCGAGGCCGCCGTCGGGTCCCGGAGCACCGAGCGGAACACCCGGGAGATCATGTACCAGAGGCGGTCGACGTCGTCGTCGCGCTCCATCACGTCGTCGGCCAGGTCGTCGTCGTTCTCGACGAGCGCGTCCACGGCGTCGGAGAGCATCGTCAGCGCGACCAGGCGCATGCGCGTGATGGCGTTGTGGACCGACAGCTCCGAGGAGTCGAGCAGGTCCTGCAACACGACCCGCTCGCTGGTCTCCTCGATGACCTCCAGGCCGACGAGTCCCTGCGTCGCCTGGCGAATTCGCCGGCGCTGCTGGGCGCTGACCCGCGGCGTCTCGAGGGTGATGATGTCGAACCCGCTGACGTACATCGTCATCACGGCGCGCACGAGCTGGTCGCCCTCCAGGCCGCTCACGTCGAGCGTCCCCTCCGTCCGCTCCTCGCCCTGCTTGGGCGAGAGCAACAGGGAGTCGCCCTCGGCGTGGAATTCGACGACGCTGCCCGCGCTCACGTCGTTCGTCGTCGCCCACTCCTTCGGCAGCGACACGGTGAACGTCGACCCGCCCGTCACCTGGACCTTGCGCGTCTCCATATCCCTCCTTCCGACTTCTACCCAATAAATCAATCCATGTCTATATACTCTCGCGTCAGGTAACGGTGTAAACGAAATAACTACTCTGTCTGCTGGGCGTCACGAGATCTGGGCGTGCGAGCGGTCGAAACCGAGGGAGATCCGGAGACGCGTACCGCCCGTTCGCTTCCGGTAAGTGAACGGAACCGACGTACGGCACCACCTGCTCCGTCGACCCGGGACCGTGTGAGACGTAGCAATCCATACGTCTATATAGAATACAGATATATAGATAAACGTAATAGCAGGGTATTTATTCAACTGACTGCCCGTTTCAGATGATGACACACGAGTCAAGATCGGTGTCGCGTCGGAAGTTCGTGGCAGGTGTCGGGGCGGCAGGTGCACTCGCGCTGGCTGGCTGTCAGGACACGGGAGGCAGCGGTGGCCTGTCGGGTGAAGTCGTCATCACGGGGAGCAGCACGGTGTTCCCCGTCTCCAATCGGATGGCCGAGGACTTCATGGCGGAGCACGAGAACGTGAACGTCACCACGGATTCGACGGGTAGCGGCGGCGGGTTCGAGAACCACTTCTGTCCCGGGAACGCCGACATCAACGGTGCGTCCCGACCGATCAAGGACAGCGAGGTGAGCAACTGCAGCGACAACGGCGTCGAGCCGATCGAGTTCCAGGTCGCGAGCGACGCGCTCACGGTGGCCGTCAACAACGACCACCCGGTCGACTGCATGACCTTCGACGAGCTGTCCCAGATCTGGCGGGAGGATCGCGTGACTCAGTGGTCGGACGTCCGCGACGACCTGCCGGACGAGGACATCAAGCTGTTCGGTCCGGCCAACACGTCCGGAACGTACGACTGGTTCAACGAGAACGTCGTCGGTGAGAGCTACGATCACACGGCAGACCACCAGGCGACCGAGGACGACAACACGATCGTTCAGGGGATCGAGGACAACAAGTGGGCGATCGGATACTTCGGCTACGCGTACTACAACGAGAACAGCGACCGCGTGAAGGCCCTCGAAATCGAGGCGTCCGAGGGCGACGGCTGTACCGAACCCAGCCTGCCGAACGCCAAGGACGGGTCCTACCCGATGGCGCGACCGCTCTTTATCTACGCGAACCGGGAGTCGATCCAGCGCGAGGAAGTCCACGAGTTCCTCAGCTTCTATCTCGAGAACGCCGAGACCGACGTGGTCGAGGATATCGGGTACGTGCCCTCCAGCCAGGACCTCCGGGACCAGAACCTCAGTAAACTCGAAGAGAACTACGAGGGGTAACCGCGCGTCTCGAACCGTCCTATTTACGTACCCGACCCACCAGCAATCCGATAATGAGCACCGATACACAACCGGACATCACGTCGCGGCCGACCGGTCGCGCCGCCAGAGAGCGGCTCTATCACGCGGTGTTTTTCCTCTGTGCGTTTCTCTCGGTAGTGGTCACGGTCAGCATCATCTTCCTGCTGGCCCGCGACGCGATCGGCTTTTTCAGTGTCGTCTCGCCGGCCGAATTCTTCCTCGGGACGGAGTTCGTCGCCTCGAAGGGGCAGTTCGGCGTGTTACCACTGGTCTCGGGCACGGTGCTCGTGACCGTAATCTCGGCGCTGATCGCGATCCCGATCGGCGTCGCGGCCGCCGTCTACCTCAGCGAGTACGCCAGCGACCGGATGCGATCTATCCTCAAGCCGGGGCTGGAGATCCTCGCCGGGATTCCGACCGTCGTCTACGGCTTTTTCGCGCTCGTGTACGTGACGCCGTTCCTCAGAGTGGTCGGGATTCCGGTCGCCACGTTCAACGTCCTGGCCGCGTCGCTGATGGTCGGCATCATGATCATCCCGATGGTGTCGAGCCTCAGCGAGGACGCGATGAGCGCCGTGCCCGACTCCCTCCGGCAGGCCGGCTACGGCCTCGGCGCGACGAAGTTCGACGTGACGATTCGGGTCGTCATCCCGGCCGCACTCTCGGGGATCATCTCCTCGTTCATCCTCGCCCTCTCCCGGGCCATCGGCGAGACGATGATCGTCGCCGTCGCGATGGGGCTGTCCCCGCAGATGTTCGATCCGAGCGATCCGCTCGGGAACGTCCTCGGCAACGGACAGACGATGACCTCGAAGATGGTCCAGGTCGTGGGCTCCGAGCTCGCCGGGAGCGGCCCGGGGTACAAGAGCCTCTTCGCGATCGGCATCACGCTCTTTGCGATCACCTTCCTCATGAACCTCATCAGCGACCGGATCGCGGCACGGTACAAGGAGGAGTACGAATGATCGAACCCGACCAGCCGGAGGTGACCTACTGATGGCGACGGACGTGGACTCGACGCAGTCCATCGACGAGCAGGTAAGCCGCGCGCGCGGCCTGATATTCGAGGCCGTCTGTTTCTCGGCGACGTCGATCGCGCTGCTGGCCGTCGGCGTGCTCCTGTTGTACGTGACCAACGACGCCGTTCGACCGCTCTCGGCCGATCCGGGCTGGCATCTGGTGTACCTCCTGACGCTCGTCGTCCCGACGACGGGGTTCGGGCTCTGGCTGTCCCGTCGCGAAGGGGCGGCCGGTCGCGTGGCGTACACGTCGCTCGGGGTGGTCCTCGTCGGCCTCTTCCTCGCCGGCGGCCTGTTCATCCTCTTCGTCGAAATCCTCCCGGTCGGCGAGTGGTTCGCCCTCGTCGTCGGATTGGCACTGACCGCCGCGGCCGCCCTCGCACACCGTCGCTATCGGTCGCCCGCGAAGGGCGAACGGAACGCCGTCACCCTCGCGGCCCTGCTGGTGACGACGCTCGGCGTCCCGCCCGGTGCAGCAGTGCTCGGGCTCCCCTTCAAGATCCCGAGCCTCCGGGGCCTGATCGCGTCGTCGCCGGTCCTGCCGCTCGACTGGATCATGCTCGTCCCGTCGCTGGTCGTCCCCGTTGCAGCCGTCGTCGGCCTGTACGTCCGCCGACGGCGCGAGAGCGATCGTGACGGGGCCGTCGCTGCCGGTGCCATCGTCGCGGGATCGCTGCTCGGCATCGGCCTCGGACCGCTCGTCGGACTCGGTGCCGACGGCTGGATGATCCTGTTCACCGCGACGGCCGTCCCGGTGGGCCTGTACGCCGAGAGCGTCGTTCGCCGTCGGCGTGGCGTGATCGGGCTCTCCTTCCCGCTCGTGATCGCCGTCGGCGTCGTACTCGGTGCCGTGATCACCCAGCAGCTCGGGTTCGCCGGTCCCGAGACGTGGCTCGACTGGAGTTTCCTCACCAGTGCGACCTCGACGCGGCCCGAACAGGCCGGGATCTACCCGGCGATGGTCGGCTCGATCATGCTGTTGATCGTCATCATCGTCTCGACGTTCCCGGTCGGCGTCGGTGCAGCGATCTACCTGGAGGAGTACGCGCCCCAGTCGGGCTGGCTCGGTCGGCTGGTGACGTTGATCGAGATCAACATCGGGAACCTCGCAGGGGTCCCCTCCATCGTCTACGGGCTGCTCGGGCTCGCACTTTTCATCCGGATCTTCCAGATGCCGACCGGGTCGGTGATCGTCGGCGGACTCGCGGTCGGACTGTTGATCCTGCCCATCGTCATCATCTCCGCCCAGGAGGCGATCCGTTCGGTCCCCGACTCGATGCGGGAGGCCTCCTACGGAATGGGGGCGACGCGCTGGCAGACGGTCAGGAACGTGGTGCTGCCCGAGGCGCTGCCCGGAATCCTGACCGGGACGATCCTGGCCTTTGGACGTGCGATCGGCGAGACGGCACCGCTGCTGATGATCGGGATGGCGGCGTCCGTCAGGCTGCCGCCGAACGGCTTCTTCTCGAAGTCGGGTGCGATGCCCCGGCAGATCTTCACCTGGTCCCGGCAGTTCCAGTCGGAGTTCCTCAACGGCGTGCTGCCGGCCGGTGTCGTGGTGCTGCTGGTCGTGCTGCTCGTGATGAACGGGACGGCGATTATCATCCGCAACAGGTATCAACGGAGGACGTAAGCTATGACACAGGACAACATGACAGACGCGAACGAGAGTCCGACGGCGAATACGGCGACCGAGACGCCGGACCCGTCGGGCGAACCGCTCGTAGATCAATCGATCGACGTCGAGGGTGCGAGCGGCTCGGATCGTGGTTCGGGAGCCGCCCGGACGGTCCTCGAAGCGCGAAACCTCGACGTCTATTACGGCGACCTGCAGGCGCTGAACGACATTTCTCTCGAGATTCCCGCCCGGCAGGTCACGGCGATGATCGGCCCCTCGGGCTGTGGGAAGTCGACGTTCCTCCGGTCGATCAACCGCATGAACGACCTCATCGACGCTGCCCGCGTCGAGGGCGAACTGCTGTTCGAGGGCAAGGACGTCTACGACGACGACGTCGACCCGGTTTCGCTCCGGCGGCGCATCGGCATGGTGTTCCAGCACCCCAACCCCTTCCCGAAGAGCATCTACGACAACGTCGCCTACGGGCTCCGCGTCCAGAACATGGAGGTCAGCGACGAGATCGTCGAGCGGGCACTCCGAAAGGCCGCCCTCTGGGACGAGGTCAAAGACCAGCTAGACAAGTCTGCGCTGGACCTCTCGGGCGGCCAGCAACAGCGGCTCTGCATCGCCCGGGCCATCGCCGTCGACCCGGACGTCATCCTGATGGACGAACCGGCCTCCGCGCTCGACCCCATCGCCACCTCGAAGATAGAGGACCTCATCGAGGAACTCGCGGAGGACTACACCGTCGTCATCGTCACCCACAACATGCAGCAAGCGGCCCGCATCTCGGACAAGACGGCCGTCTTCCTCACCGGCGGGGAACTCGTGGAGTACGACGACACGAACAAGATCTTCGAGAACCCGGAACACCAGCGCGTCGAGGACTACATCACCGGGAAGTTCGGATAACGTCTGACGCTCGCCCAACACATAAACCGTCACTCGGCAAAACACAACCATGCCACGCAAGGACTATCAGGCGCAACTCGCGGACCTCGAGGACGACGTGCTCTACATGAGCGAGGTCGTCCTCGAACGGTTCCGGATGGGAATGGACGCCCTCGACCGCAAAGACGACGAGATGGCCCAGGAGGTCATCGAGGGCGACCACGAGATCAACGAACTGTACCTCGAACTCGAACAGGACTGCATCGACCTGCTCGCGCTCCAGCAGCCGGTCGCCGGCGACCTGCGCTTCATCGCCGCCTCCTTCAAGATCATCACCGACCTCGAACGGATCGGTGACCTCGCGACCAACCTCGGGGAGTACACGCTGGACGCCGAGCGCGACGTCTTCCCCGACGTCGACGTCCAGTCGATCGGCGACGAGATCCTCGAGATGGTCGAGGACGCGATGGACGCCTACGCCGAGCAGGATCCCGAGGCCTGCTTCGCCATCGCCGACCGGGACGACGACGTCGACGCTCGCTGTGAGGCCGCCTCCGAGATCGTCGTCCGCGACCTCATCGAGACCGAACTCGACGAGCGCGACGGCCTCAGCGACGACGAGGTCGAGACCTTCATGAACGAGGTCTCGAGACTCCTGCTCACCATCCGCGACCTCGAACGCGTCGGCGACCACGCCGTCAACATCGCCGCCCGCACGCTCTACATGGTCGAGAACGACGACGCCCTCATTTACTAGCTCCCACTTTTTACAAGAGGGGGTGCGCGGGGCGCACCCCCTCTTCCAAAAACTTGGGGAAAAACTGCTCGGCGCTCCCTTCGGTCGCGCCGAGTGAACCGGCGCGCGAAGCGCGCCGGACGTTTACCTCTCCCGCTACGGCACGTCCGCGACGCGACTGACCCCTGCGGTCAGGAGTCGGTGGGCGTCTCGGTGGTCGACCCGACGAACAGCCCCATCTCGGTCAGCGACACCGTGATCCGCCGGGTTTCGCTCACCACCTCGATCTCGTCTTCCCCGCCGCTGCTCTCGAAGAAGTCGCGCTCGCCCTCGGAATCGTTCGTCGTCGTCCCGTTCGCCTCGCTCCCGTTCTCCTCGCCCTCCAGGCTGATCCCGAACGAGACGTCGACGGGGACCGTCGTCCGTTCGCTCGGTCGTTCGACGACGTCCTCGAAGGCGTCCGACTCGCCGCTGCCGAGGGATCCCTCCTCCTCGAAGTCTGCGACCGAGAGGCGATAGTCCCGTTCGCTATCGAGGCCGTTGGAGACGATGACGTCGATCCCCTCCTCCGCCCCGCTACAGCCCGCCAGGCCGCCGGCGAGCACCACGCCGGCGCCGGCGACGAACCGCCGTCGCGAAGTCCTCCGGTGCACGACCTGTCAGACAGAGTGAACTATTATAAACGCTTCCTTCGTTTCGCCAGCAGAGGGGCTGCACACTACCGTCTGCCGAGTGCGATGGCGGCCGCTAGGGCACGTCCTCGACGCTGGTCAGGCCCTCGCCGGTGATCTTGAACTGGACGGTCTCGCCGGCGGGTTTCGACCGGTGTTTCTCCAGCGTCGCCCGTCGGTTCCCGCCACGGAACCGCTCCAGCCTGACCACGACGCCCGACCAGTGGGTCAGGGTGTGCCCGCCCAGCGGGCGCGCCCGGTCGCTCTCCGGGTCGGTGAAAACCTGGTTGGTGATGACCACCGCCAGGTCGTGCTTGCGGGCCAGCGAGAGGAGGTGGGTCACCTGCTGGGCCACGGTCCGGAGGGCGTCGCCGGCCTCCTCGTCCTCGGCGCGGCTGATCCGGTAGAAGCCCGTCGCCGAGTCGAGGACGATCAGTTCCACCTGGTCGGCGAACTCCGCGGCGTCGCGCACGGCCTCGCCCTGCTCCTCGAAGTCGAGCACGTCAGAAACGATGATCCGCGACGCCAGCTCGTCCACCGCAGCCGAGCGGCCGCTGGCGAGTTGCTCGAGCCGGTCGACCGAGATGCCCTCGGTGTCGATGATCAGGGCCGACTCGCCCCGGGCCGCGGTCTCGACGGCGGCCGAGAGCGCGAGGTTCGTCTTGCCGGCGGCCGGCGGGCCGTACAGTTGCGTGACGACGCCGCGCTCTAGGCCGCCGCCGAGCAACTCGTCGACCGCCGAACAGCCCGTCGGAATCGGCTCGCTCACGACCGGGGCTTGGGCGCCACCGCTCAAAAACGCTCCCACTCGGCGGCGCGACCGCTCTCTGCCCGCCTCGGTCGATCACCGCTCGCGGGGCAGGTGCTCGGCGAGCGCGTCGATCAGTGCGTCCTCGTCCTCGATCTCCTCGCGCCAGCAGCGGATGGCCGGGCGCCATCCCGACCGGTGGAGGACGACCGCGTCGTCGGTCACCGCGAACGACTCGAACGCGTCCCACTCGTAGAGCCGGCGGTGGACGTAGTTGCTGCGCTCGATCCCGACGGGGGCCAGCCGATAGGTGCGGGGCTGGCCGAAGCCGAGGAGGGCCGCACCGCCGACGAACGCGGGCGCGCCCAGCCACCAGAACTCCGCGAGGCCGACGAACTCCCCGCCGAACGTCAGGGCTGTCCCGACGAGGTAGAGGACTACGGCCCCGACCTGAACCCGGGTCCGGAGCGGCTGTGGCCACCCGGCCTTCCACTCGGCCCGGACCGCCTCGTCGTCGACCACGGTCCTCGCGTACCGGGTCCGGGTCATCGCCACGAGGAGCAGGCCGACCACGATCCCGCTGGCCGAGAGGAAAAAGCCCGCCATTGCCACCCCGCGGAGGGCGTGGAGACTGGCGAAGTAACCCGCCGCGACGACTAGGGGAACGAGACCCAGCAGCCAGGCCCACCGCGTCGCGCCGAGGCGCTCGGGGAGGCCGCGCCATCGGGTGACGGCCCAGGCCACGCCCGCAGTGACGAGCGTCACGAACCCGAGGAAGTTCCCGTAGAGGACGCCGGCGTCGCTGGAGACGGTCAGTGCGATCACTCCGGTCAACGCCGGCGCGAGCAGTGCGGACGCGTAGAGCCCTGTGACGAAGGCGAAGACCGCGTCCGGTCGGTCCGGCGACTGGAGGGCTGGCCTCCGGACGACCTCTTCCATGTCCGTTCGTTTCACTGACACG
This sequence comes from Halorientalis sp. LT38, assembly GCF_037031225.1. Lineage (NCBI taxonomy): Archaea > Methanobacteriati > Methanobacteriota > Halobacteria > Halobacteriales > Haloarculaceae > Halorientalis > Halorientalis halophila. The sequence continues at coordinate 2,901,688 of NZ_JAYEZN010000001.1, forward strand.
GGCAAAATCTCTTTCGGGGACGACCAGGCCGTCGGTCCGCTACCGTTCGGGCAGATACTCGGCGACGGCCTCGCGGACTGCATCGGGCTCCTCGACGTCGGACAGCGAGAAGCGGAGCGCCGGCCAGGGGCCCGATCGGTGGAGCACCATCGCGTCGTCGCTCGCCTCGAACTCATCGAAGTCCGCCCAGTCGTAGGTCCGGGTCCACACCCGGCCGGAGCGCCGGATGCCCTCTGCGGAGAGCCGGTAGCCGTCGCGGTGGCCGAGCGTCCAGCTCAAAAGCAACCAGACGCCGCCGACGAAGATGAGGTCGGTGAGCCGGGGGACCTCCAGGAAGATGGGTCCCAGCGTCCCGACCAGGGTGGCGAGGAGGGCCGGGATCCCCGTCAGGATCGTCAGGCGTCGCCGCAGGGCCGCGGGCGGCCCGGCCTCGAACTCGACGTCCATGGCCGGACCTGCGGACCTCGCCCCCAAGGCGATTGCGGTCGACGGTACCACTGAAGTCGCCCGGTCGCCAAGAGCCGATGTGATCGTCGTCGCCACGGGGGACTTCGAGGTGTACCACGGCGTGGTCAACGAGCTGCGGGACCGCGGCGTCACCTTCACCACCGTCGAACCCGGCGCTGCCCTCCCCGAACGAGCCTCCGTCGTCGTCACCGACCCGGAGACCGACCTGGACGCGGGGATTCCGGTGGTCACCGCCGATCCCGCCGACCCGCGCGACGCTGTCGAGGAGTTGCTGGCCGTCCTCCGCGGGGGCGCGGGCCGAACCGTCGTCGGCATCGACCCCGGCGACCGCCCGGGCGTCGCCGTCATGATCGGGGACACCGTGGTCGCCGCCTTCCACGTCCCCGCGACCCAGGCCGCCGACGTGGTGGCCGACGAACTCGAAGACGCCACCGACCCGCTGGTCCGGATCGGCGACGGCGCACGACTGGTCGGCGCGCGCATCATCGACGACCTGCCCGACGTGCCGATCGAACTCGTCGACGAGACCGGCACCACGCCCTATCTCGGCACCGGCGCGCGGGGGATGGGCGACGTGCTCGCGGCGGTCAACATCGCCCGGATCGAGGGCGAGGCGGTCGAGTCACGCGAGATCGAACCGACGGCGGGCGAGATCCAGCGGATCAAGGACCGCTCGCGGGAGGCCTCGGACGCGAACCGCGCTATCGACGACGCACTGGCTCGCCGGGTGGCCGTCGGCGAGTTGACGATCGAGGAGGCGCTCGCCGAACACCGGGATAGCGAGTGACTCGCTATCCGGAAGACTCGTCGCTGCGGCGGTCGAGGAGCGCGACCCGCAGGCTGGAAACGTTTCGCCCCAGGTTAATTTACTATCCAACAGATATAATATTATACTGTACGATAGCAAAAACTAGCCTCCGATCAGGGTCCGGAACGGACGTCGGACCGGTCGAACGGATCAGGGGGCGGGAACTGATCGAAATGACAGGAGACGACGAGAACACGCACGTAGACAGACGAACGCTCCTCGGATCCACGGCCACGCTCGGCCTCGCAGCGACGGCCGGGTGTCTGGGCCTGCTCGGTCTCTCCGAGGAAGACGAGGATTCCACGGCATCGCCGACGAGTGCACCCCAGTCGACGAGTACCCAGCAACCAACGAGTGCACCGACGCCGGTCACCACCGTCAGAGACGCCGGCAACGACGATGCGGGGCCGAACCTCACGCTCGCACCCTGCGTCGCCGATGGGTCCTGCGTGGTGACGCCCGACGACGACGTCGTGACGGATCCGGACCTGTTCCAGCCCAACCTGACCGTCGATCCGATCGACGTCGGCACGCTGCCCACGGACATCGACCTCGGTGGCGCCGACGGCGGTGGAGACGACGGATCGAGCGGCTCGCTCCGGGATCCGACCACCGTCACCGGGTCCGGCGCGGTCGAGGTCGAGGTCACGCCGGACAGCAAACAGCCGTCCGACGAGAGCGCAGGGGCCGAACAGACCGAAACGAAGTCCGACGTCGTCTGTACGACCCAGAAGCGCCGGCTGACCGCCGGCGGGCCAGCGAACTTCCTGATGGACCCCCAGATCGGCACCATCTGGCCCGGCGCGATACTGGAGGCGAACAGCATCGCCAACGGACAGTTCTCACCGGCCCTCTCCCAGCAGCGGCGAGCGGGCGCGTCGGTCGACGACATTCGACAGCCGATCGAGCTATCGCTCTCGCTGATGAACGTCGAGAACAGCGATACCAGTGTAACGGTCCAGAACCCCTCGCTGGGGAACGTCAGAAACGCCCGGAGCGAACTCCTCAGTCGGTTCAACCGGACGGCGACGCCGGCGAAACAGAAGGCCAGGATCCACCAGGTCCACTCCGAGGAGCAACTCAAAGTCGCGCTCGGGGTCCACTACGACAGCAACAACCTCGACATCGACAACGAGTTCGACTACTCCAGCGATTCGGAGACCAACAAGTTGCTCGCGAAGTACTGGCAGATCTACTACACCCTCGACGTGTCGGTCCCCAACCCCGTCGCCAACGGGTTCGTGACCGATCAGGGCGCGTACCTGAACCGGAACGACGTGATCATCAAGAACGTGTCCTACGGTCGCTTGCTGCTGTTCTCGGCCGAGTCGAAGTACCAGCGAACGAAGGTCAGTAACTCGCTGAAGGCCGCCCTCAACTACGGCAAGAAGGAGGGGAAGATCTCGACCGACGTCGAACACGAGCAGGTCCTGCGCGACACGAAGATCGACGTGCAAGTGATGGGCGGGAGCGCCGAGAGCGGCGCCAAGACGATCAGCAAACCCGGGGAGGACGCGTTCGAGACCATCAAGAACTGGATTCAGCGAGGCGCCACGTACGACCCGAAGACCTCCCCGGGCGTCCCGATCTCCTATCACTCGAAATACCTCAGCAACCTCGATACCGCCAACGTCTACCTGACCACGTCCTACACGTCCCGGAACTGTCGCCCGACGACGAACAAATATCGGGTCCACAACTTCTCGTGGGAGGTGCTCTCCGAGAGCGACCCGGGCAACGAGGAGGAACTCTACGGCGACATCTACGTCGTCGGGTGGCCGGTCCCGAAAGACGGCGTCCTGATCGGGACGGACGCACGGATCGAACCGAAGGGCGCCCCCAGCGACGGCGAGGTCTGGGACCGTTCCAAATCCAGCCACCTCAACCTCAAGGAGAACCAGCGCAAGCAACTCACCGTCGACGAGACCCTCGTCTTCGACGACATTCAGGAGATCGACCAGAGCAAAGCCTACATCCAGGTCACCGCCGTCCCCCACGAGAAGGATCCGACCTCGAACGACGATTTCGGTAACAAGAAACACGTCAAGTGGTTCCTGAACGAGGCACCGAGCGATCCCGACACGGCCGGCAACGGCCCCGGGAAGTTCAAGATCCGCTGGAACGACCACGGCTCCGAGATCGAACTGGCGTTCGACATCTCGCCGCTGCCGCCCTGAGGGTCGCTTACCGAACGCTCCCTTCCGCTCGTCGCATCACGTCCCGGATCGGCAGATCGGTCTCGCGGGCGACCGCGAGCGCGTCGTCGTACTCGGCGCTCACGTCATACACCGTGCCGCCGGCGTCGCTGGCGACTTTGACGGCCACGTCGTAGTCGGTGCCGTCCACGGGCACCGTCGCGGTCACGACCTCCCGGTCCGCGACCCAGCGGTGACCCGCGCCGTGTTCGCGGACGCCGAGCGTCCCGGTCTCCTCGGCCAGTCGGCGCGCGACCCGGTCGGCGTCCTCCGGACTGACGATCACCTTCACCAGGTGACCGGGGCGGGACTTCTTCATCGTGAGCGGGACTATCGAGACGTCCTTCGCGCCGGCGTCGGAGAGGCGTTCCTGTAACCCGCCGAGCAACTCGGGCGAGGCGTCGTCGAGGTTCGTCTCCAGCACGGTGATCGCCTCGCGCCGAAGCCCCCCGGCCCCGTCGCCGACCAGCGCCCGGAGGACGTTGGGGTACTCGTCGAAGTCGTACCCACCTGCGCCGTAGCCCGAGGCGTCGACGGTCAGCGACGGCAGCGCCTCTACGCCCTCGGCGACGTGGGCCAGGATCGCCGCCCCGGTCGGCGTCAGCAGTTCCGCATCGACGGGGCCGCCGCGCAGCGCCCAGTCGGCCCGCTCCGCGACCTCGACGACGGCGGGCGTGGGCACGGGGTAGGTCCCGTGACTCATCGACACCTCGCCGCCGCCGGTCGCGAGCGGCGTCGTCACCACCCGATCGACGTCGAGGTCGTCGAGCAGCAGGGCGAACCCGACCACGTCGGCGATGGCGTCGTCCGCCCCGACCTCGTGGAAGTGCGTCTCGTCGAGGTCCGTCCCGTGGACCGCCGCCTCGGCCTCGCCCAGGCGCTCGAAGATCGCCAGCGCGTCGTCGGCCACTCCCGAGGGGAGGTCCATTCCCTCGACGATCGCCACGACTTCCGCGTAAGTGCGGTGCGGGCCGTGCCCCTCCGCGTGCGTGTGGTCGTGGTCTTCGTCACCGTGGTTGTGGTCGTGTTCCGCGTCGCCGTGGTCGTGTGTGTGCTCGCCGTGGCCGTGTTCCGGGTCCGGCGAGTGGTCGTGGGTGCCCTCGCCGGTGTGGTCGTGGGGGTCGCCGTCGGCTCCACCACCGTCGTCGGGTTCGTCGTCGGCCAGCAGGACGTCGACCGCCGTCGCGTCGATCCCGGTCTTCCGGACCGACCGGACCGCGTAGCGCACGTCCAGTTCGTCGGCCTCCTCGACGGGCGCGAGGGCGTCCCGGTCGGCGCCCGCCGCCAGAAGTGCCCCGAGGAGCATGTCGCCGCTGGCTCCCATGCGGCCGTCGAACGCGAGTGTTCGCATACCCGTGAGACTGTCGCGGGCCGGGAAAACGGTTCGGTCACGCGTCGGACGGGAGGGGGCCGATCTCTCACCCCCTGGTAGGTGGCCGGCAATATCGGGGGCAAGACTGACCCCGCCAACTGCCCCACGTTCGGTCGCTATGTCCCCACCCCTCCCCACCGACCCGACGCTGCTCGTCCCATCGCTCGACCGTTCGAGCGTCGGGCTTCCGGCCGTGCTCCTGGGCTATTCTCTCCTCGCCCTGGTGCTGCTCGCCCGGGGTGTGAAGCGAAACTGGCTGGGCCGGCGCGGGCTCGCGGCGCCCGAGCGGCCCGACGCCGACCCCGATCCTGGAGACCCGTTCCCCGACGGCCGCGAGGAACCCCGGCGGTAGGGTCTCGCCGCTCTCGCTTTGCTCTCACTGGCCGGGGGTCCGATCCCGGGTAGGCTCAGGCGAACTCGACGCCCGTGATCTCGAAGCGCGTACCGCCCTCGTCGCTCTCGGCGACGGCGATCTCCCAGCCGTGCGCGGTCGCGATCTCCTCGACGATCGAGAGGCCGAACCCGGTCCCGTCCTCGGCGGTCGTATAGCCTGACCGGAAGACCGCGTCGCGTTCATCGGGTGGGATCCCGGGCCCGTCGTCCGCGACGAAGAACCCGTCTTCCAGAGCCCCGACCGTGACGGTGACGGCGTCGCCGCCGTGCTCGACGGCATTGCGATAGAGGTTCTCCAGCAGGCGGGCGAGCCGGCCCTCGTCGGCCACCACGGTCCGGTCGGTCTCGACGTGGAGCGTCGCCGCGTCCGACTCGACGGCCTCGCGACACGCTTCGGCGACCGCGCCGAGATCGACCGGGCCGACGTCGCTCGCCCGCTCGCCGGTTCGGGCGAGCGTGAGCAGGTCGTCGATGAGGGTCTCCATCCGCTGGTGGCTCTCGGCGACGTGGTCGAGGTGCTCGTTGTCGCACTCCTCGCGGGCGAAGGCCAGGCGGCTCTCGGCGACGTTGAGGGGGTTGCGCAGGTCGTGGGAGACCACGCCGACGAGCCGTTCGAGCCGCTCGTTCTGTCGGCGGAGCTCCCGTTCGCGCTGCTTCCCGTCGGTGATGTCGCGCAACACGCCGACGGTGCCGCGGAACTCGCCGTCCTCCATCGGGAGCAGGGCGATGTGGTTCTCGTTGGGGACCCGTCGACCGTCTTTCGTGATGGTCTCCATCTCGAAGGAGGCTTTCAGCCGGTCGTCGTCGGCCAGCAGGCCCCGGATCTCCCGTTCGCCGGCCGCGACGTCGTCGTCGTCCATGATGATCGAGACGTGTTCGCCGACGAGTTCGGCGGGCTCGTACCCGGTCGTCGTCAGGTCGGCGTCCGTCGGCGGGATGATCGACGTGAACCGGCCCTCGGCGTCGAGCATGTACACCTCGTCCGGGATCGTCTGGACGATGGTTTCGTACTGTTCGAGTTCGCGCTCGCGCTCCCGGCGGTCGCTGATTTCACGGACGACGCCGACGGTGCCGCGGAACTCGCCGTCGTCCATCGGCCGGAGGGTGAGGTTCACCTCGATCGGGACCGCGTCGCCCGCGGCGGTCAGCAACTCGGCCTCGACGGTCCGGACCGCCGCCTCGTCCGCGGAGAGGAGGCTCCGGATCGCCGCCTCGAACGCCTCGATGTCCTCGGCCGCGAAGAACTCGTCCGGATCGGCCGACTGCCATCGCTCGCGATCGTAGCCCGAGAGCTCGGCGAGATACTCGTTGACGTGGACGAAATTTCCGGCCTCGTCGAGCGAGTAGACGCCGTCGCCCATCGTCTCGACGATGCGCCGGTAGCGTTCGAGTTCGCGCTCGGGGTTTCCGCGCTTGCGGTCGGTGACGTCCCGCGTGAAGCCGACGACGCGGGCGACTTCCGACCCGTCGGTGCCGTCACCTTCCGCTTCGAAGATCGGCTCGGCCTGGACCCAGACCCAGCGGCGGTACCCCTCGTCTTCGTTGACGCGGAACTCGAGGTCGATGGACTCCCCCGCCGACACCCGCGAGGCGGCATCGCGGACGCGGTCCCGGTCGTCGGGGTGGACGGCGTCGAGGAACGAACTCGGGTCCGCCCGGAGTCGCTCGACGGACTGCCCCCAGATCTCCTCGTAGGCGGAGTTGACGAACTCGATCTCCTCCCAGTCGCCCGAATACATCCACAGTGCGTCGTTCGAGTTCTCCGCGAGTTCGCGGAGCCGCTGTTCGGCGCGCTCGACGGCGCTCGCGGCCCGGCGCTGCTCGACCGCGTTGCCGATCCGGTTGGCCAGGAGCTCGTACTGCTCGGTCCCCGGCTTCTTCTGCAGGTAGTCCGAGACGCCGGCGGAGATGGCCTCGCTCGCGATCTCCTCGCTGCCCTTGCCGGTGAACAGGATGAAGGGCAGATCGGGGTAGTCGGCCCGCACGGCATCCAGGAACTCGAGACCGTTCATCCCCGGCATGTCGTGATCGCTGACGATACAGTCGACGGCGTGGTCGTCGAGGACGGATAGCGCGTCGCTGGCGCTCGGTGCAGTCTCGGTCACGATCCGGTCGTCCGCGCGTTCGAGGTAGTCGGTCGTGAGGGCCGCGAGCTCCCTGTCGTCGTCGACGTGAAGCACCCGAATCGTCGACGCGGTGCCAGCCATGACACAGGTAACGGGCACGGACGGAAATTACCTTTCGGGTCGTACCGAACTCGGATGGGCGGAACGGCGTCCGGAGCCGCCAGCACGGCCGTTGTGTCCGATCGTAACCGACCGGTAACGAAGCCGGAACCGGATCCCCGGTAGCAAAAAGCATATCTCCCGCCGTACCCGAGTGTGCTACATCCCCACAGAGTATGAACGAAGTTCAACTAGAGGTGGCGAAGGCGTACCCGAACGATTCGGGACGCGGTATCGCCCGCCTCGACCCCGATACGCTGTTGCATCTCAAACTCTCACCGGGAGACATCATCGAGATCGAGGGCAGTGACACCACCGCGGCGAAGGTGTGGCGCGCCGACCGCCAGGACTGGAACACTGACACCGTCCGCATCGACGGGTTCACCCGCCAGAACGCCGACGTGGGCATCGGCGAACGCGTCACCATCCGCAAGGCCGACGCGAAGAAGGCGGACGAACTCGTCCTCGCCCCGCCCGAAGAGGCCTCCGTCCAGTTCGGCAGCGACGCCGCCGGCATGGTCAAACGGCAGATCCTCAAGCGGCCCGTGGTCGAGCGCGACATCGTGCCCGTCATGTCGAGCACGAACCACCCGTTCATGCGCTCGCCGGGCCAGGCGATCCCGCTGATCGCCGTCGAGACCGATCCCGAGGACGTGGTGCTCATCACGGAGGACACCGAAGTGGAACTCCGCGAGGAGCCCATCTCCGGGTTCGAGAAGACCGGCGGCGGGATCACCTACGAGGACATCGGCGGCCTGCAAAACGAGATCCAGCGCGTGCGGGAGATGGTCGAACTCCCGATGAAACACCCCCAGATCTTCAAGAAACTCGGCATCGAGCCGCCCCAGGGGGTGTTGCTGCACGGCCCGCCCGGCACCGGCAAGACGCTACTGGCCAAGGCCGTGGCCAACGAGACCTCGGCGAGTTTCTTCTCCATCGCCGGGCCGGAGATCATCTCGAAGTACTACGGGGAGTCCGAACAACAGCTCAGAGAGATCTTCGAGGACGCCAGCGAGGAGGCGCCCTCGATCATCTTCATCGACGAACTCGACTCCATCGCGCCCAAGCGCGAGGACGTGACCGGCGAGGTCGAACGCCGGGTCGTCGCCCAGTTGCTGACGATGATGGACGGCCTCGAATCCCGGGGTCAGGTCATCGTCATCGCGGCCACGAACCGCGTGGACTCGGTCGATCCCGCACTCCGGCGGCCGGGCCGGTTCGACCGCGAGATCGAGATCGGCGTCCCCGACGAGGTCGGTCGGGAGGAGATCCTCCAGATCCACACTCGCGGGATGCCCCTCTCCGACGACGTGAACCTCTCGAAACTGGCCGAGGAGACCCACGGCTTCGTCGGCGCGGACATCGAGAGCCTGACGAAGGAGTCGGCGATGAAGGCCCTGCGGCGCTACCTCCCCGAGATCGATCTCGACGAGGAGGACATCCCGCCGAGTCTCATCGACCGGATGATCATCAAGCGCGACGACTTCAAGGGCGCGCTGAACGAGGTCTCGCCGTCGGCGATGCGGGAGGTCCTCGTCGAACTCCCGAAGATCAACTGGGACCACGTCGGCGGGCTCCAGGACGCGAAAGAGCAGGTCCAGGAATCCGTCGAGTGGCCGATGAACTCCCCAGAGAAGTTCGAGCGCATGGGCGTCACCCCGCCCTCGGGCGTGTTGCTCTACGGCCCGCCCGGCACCGGGAAGACGCTGATGGCGAAGGCGGTGGCCAACGAGACCGACGCGAACTTCATCTCGGTGCGTGGGCCACAGTTGCTCTCGAAGTGGGTCGGTGAGTCGGAGAAGGCGATCCGGCAGACCTTCCGGAAGGCCCGGCAGGTCGCGCCGACGATCATCTTCTTCGACGAGCTGGACTCGCTGGCGCCCGCCCGGGGCGGCGAGGTCGGCTCGAACGTCTCGGAGCGCGTCGTCAACCAGCTGCTGACCGAACTCGATGGACTCGAAGAGATGGAGGACGTGATGGTCATCGGCGCGACCAACCGGCCGGACATGATCGACCCCGCGCTCATCCGCTCGGGTCGGTTCGACCGGCTCACCTACATCGGCGAGCCCGACGTGGAGGGCCGCGAGCAGATCCTCAAGATCCACACCCAGGACACGCCGCTGTCGGCGGACGTGAGCCTCCGGGAACTCGCCGAGATCTCCGAGGGCTACGTCGGGTCCGATCTGGAGAGCATCTGCCGCGAGGCGGCCATCGAGGCGCTACGCGAGGACGACGACGCGGACGTCGTCGAGATGCGCCACTTCCGCCAGGCGATGGAGGGTGTCCGCCCGACCGTCGACGAGGACATCCGCGACTACTTCCAGCAGATGGAAGACGAGTTCAAGGGCGGGGCCAAACCCCAGCGCAAGGGCGGTCGCGGCGGCGGCCGTATCGGCTTCCAGTAACGCACCAGCCGGTCCCGAGCCGGTCGGGGAGATCGCTCCCACACCGGGCCGGGACCTGCCGTTTTCGACGCCGGGATATCGTGTGAACTTACAAGGTGGTTCACACCAACGACCCTGTATGGTAGAGACGTTGTACAGCGACGAAGGGGTCTGTACCATCCGCTGGGACGGGCAGATCGACGCGGTCGTCGTCGAGTGGGAGGGGGACATTGGCGGCGAGGACTACCGGCGGGGGCTGGACCGGGCGCTCGAGGCGATTCGCGAGCGGGACGCGAGCAAACTCCTCACCGACAGCCAGGCACAGGGACTGATGGCTGAGGCAGACAAGACCTGGACGATCGAGGACTGGGTGCCGCGGGCGAAATCGACTGGCCTCGAGTACGTGGCCGTGGTCTACCCCGCGGACCAGTCGGCCCGGGTGACGGTGGACATGATGGCCAGAGAGCAGCCCTACACCGACCTCGAGCGGCTCTTCACGGACGACTGGTCGGAAGCGCGGGACTGGATCGGAACGAAGTGACAGCGAAAGGCGGCCCGCAGAATCGCTCGCCTCGTGCGGTGTGACTCGACGACCAGTGGACTCGGATTACAGTTCGCCGAGTTTGCGGAGCAACTGGCCGCGGTACTCCTCGTCGGATCGGACGTCTTTCAGCTCGAGCACGTTGCGTTCGAGCTTGTCGAGCGCGACGTTGAAGGACTGTTCCGACCCGTACCCCTCGCCGGAGCCGGCGATCTGGCCCTCGGTGGTCCGCAGGCGGATCTGACACTGGATCAGGGGCGTGCCGCGGAGCTTCTCCTTGTGCTCGTGGAAGCGGACGTGGGCGTGGCGCACCTGCATGTCGCTGTACTTGTCGACGACGCTCTCGATGTCCTGGCGGACGGTGTCACGGGAGAGCGTCTCGAGCAGCTTGATGTTCGTGATCTGGACGTCCATGTGCTCCTCCTCCGTGTAGGTCAGCGCCCGCAGGACGTCCGTCTTGGTGAGGATGCCGACCACCTGGCCGTCGTCGCCCTCCGGGGTGACGACGAGGCCGTTGTAGTCGTTCTCGATCATCCGGCTCACTGCGGAGCGGACCGACTCCGAGAGGTCGGTCGTGGCGACCGGGCTCGACATCACGTCGTAGACGGGGATGTCGAGGATGCGGTCGTTGCCGCCCGCGCGCTCGCCGCGCGTGGACTTGTCCATGTCGCGGACGACCACGTCGACGATGTCGTGGGTGGTGAGCATTCCGGAGAGCAGGCCGTCCTCGTCGAGGACCGGTACGCGCGAGATGCCGTGTTCCCGGAGGAGGTTGATCGCCTGCCCGATGTGGGTGTCCTCGGAGACCGTCACGACGTTCTCGGTGTAGATGTCACCGACCTCGAGCGCGTCGAGGTGTTCGAGCACCGCCTCGAGGATCGCGTTGGTGGTGACGATCCCCCAGAGGCGGCCGGCCTCGAAGACGGGTGCGATCTTCGTCCCGCCCTCGACGAGGACGCGGGCGACCTCCCGGACGTCGTCGGTCCGTTCGACCTTCGGCGCCGAGACGACGAGCGACTCGGCCTTGGCGTCGTCCTGGACGTGGGACTGGAGCAGCTGCCGGCGTCCGATCACGCCCTCGTACTCCCCGTCGGCCGTGACGATGATCCCGCGGGGGTTCTTGCGCTCGAATATCGAGCGGACCTTCGCCAGCCGCTCGGTGGCGTCGACTTCGATATAATCACTGGTCGCGATATCGGCGATATCCATCGTAATCTCCCGTTTTTGCTTGGCTGCCCGGGGTAATCAAACTTCCCAGTGGTTCCGGGCCACCGGGGATCGCCGAAACCGGCTTCCCCTGGCGATTCGGCCGCCCCCGATCCGCGGGACGCCACCCCACGGGACATTATATCGGTATAAGGGATCGAATGTGGTATTACGCCAACCAGAGGAACGCTTTAGGGGAGTGATTCACGTTTTTTACACGGGAGGGGACACCAATGTCAACCAACACAGACTCACTACGACTGGAGCTCTACGTCCGGACGCTCTCGCCGCCGGGTGCACGCACGCGACAGGAGGAGGTCATCGAGCGCCTCCAGCGCCTCGAAGACGAGGGGCAGATCACCGACTTCTACGTCAAGGTCTGGGGGCGCCAGATCGACCCGACCACCAACGCCGCCGACACGGATCAGGGCCAGTTCATCCTCAACCGGATCGCCGAGTTCAAGCAGTGGGCGCTGGCCGAGAACACCACGCTCGAGTCGTTCTACCAGACCCACGAACAGTCCTCCTCGATCACCGGGCAGGACCACACCACCATCGTCCTCCCGAAGATGGGCCTGGCCGAGTACGAGGGCACCGAACTCCAGCAGGTCACGCCCTGCACCGAGGGCGACGAGGTCACGAGCGTGATCAATCACCTCGACGAGCTCGAACGCCGCCTGACGGACCAGCCGACCGAACTAGTCGCCCCGACGCCGGTCGCCGAGGAGTAACCCGATCAGCGGTCGCTCGTCGTCAGGAACTCGAATTTCGCGCCCGCGTCACTGTCCTCGCCGAGTTCGACCTCCCAGCCGTGGGCGGCGGCGATCTGTTCGACGGTGGCCAACCCGACGCCGCTCCCGCCCTCCGTTGTGGAGTACCCGAACTCGAACACGTCGTCGCGCTCCGCGACGGGGATTCCCGGGCCGTCGTCCGCCACCGCGAACCCGCCACGGAGGCTGCTGATCCGAACGGTCACCTCGGGGCCGCCGTGTTCGATCGCGTTGCGGAAGAGATTCTCCAGCAACTGCTGGAGGCGACTCCGATCACACGACACTGCGAGGTCCGGCGCCACCTCCAGGGAGGCCGCGCCCGTCTGCACGGTCTCCCAGGCGTCGGTCGCGACGGCAGTCATCCGCACCTCCTCGGTGTCCTGGACCGTGTCGCCGGCGCGAGTCATCGTGAGTACGTCGTCGATGAGCGTCTCCATGCGCTCGTGTGCTCGCTGGATCACCGGCAGGTGGTCGCTCTCGCAGTCCCGGGACAGCAGTTCGACCCGTTGGAGCGCAACGCCCAGCGGGTTCCGCAGATCGTGAGAGACGATGGTCGCGAACTGTTCGAGTCGGTCGTTCTGCCTGCGGAGGCGCTCCTCGGTGAGTTCGCGCTCGAGCGCCGATCCCACCCACCGGCCCATGAGGTCGACCAGCGTCACGTCCCACTCCGAGAACGTCCCGTCGCGCGCGGTGGTGTCGTAGAAACAGAAGGTCCCGTACACGTCACCGTCGACGAGTACCGGCGTCCCGAGGTAACAGCTGATCCCCCACTCCGCGTATCCTGCCTTTTCGGTCAGTTCCGGGTGTTCCCCGGCCACGTCGCCCGCGACGAGACGCTCTTCGTCGAGCACCACGCGCTCGCAGTGCGTGACTTCCAGGTCCACGACGTCCCCGACTTCGATCGCGTCGTCCGGTGACCTGACGACCTCGAAGACGTACTTCTCGTCCCGGACCCGGGACAGCGAGCCGTAGTCGGTTCCCAGTTCCCGACACCCGATCGCCAGCAGCTCCTGAACGCGCCCATCGAAGGCGAGATCCTGATTCGAGATCACCTCATAGATCTCCCGAAGCACCGTTTCCTGGGTCTCCAGTTGCTCGCGCTGGCGCTTGCGCTCGGTCACGTCCCGGAAGTATACCGATAGTCCCGAGGCCGATGGATAGGCGGTAATCTCGAACCACGCTTCCAGGGGGTCGTACTGGGCCTCGAACGACACCTGTGACTGCGTCCGCATCGCCTCGCGATAGTGCTCCTCGAACCGCGTCCCCGTCAGCTCCGGAATCGCGTTCCAGATCACCCGTCCCTCGAGCTTCGCGTCGGACTGCTCCACGCTCATCGCCTCACTGACGACCCGCTTCGCCCGCTCGTTCAGATACGTGAACTGCCAGTCTTCGTCCAGGGCCATGAACGCGTCCGTCATCCGGTCCAGCGAGTCTTCGACGTGTTCTGCATCGAACGGACCATTCCCCTCGCCGGAATCCATTCCGACGTACAAGGAACGGCGCGCGGTTAAGCATTCGCGCCGGCTCACGGGACGAATCACGGCGTCGGCCCCGCGTGCCCCGTCGAGGATCGCCTCGTCAACGGCCGTCAGGGGGATTGGTATCCTTCGTCGAACGGTCTTCAAAAATGTCAGAAAGCCGGGGGATGGGTTCGGACGGATTTGAACCGTCGGCCTCCTCCATGTCAAGGAGGTGTCGTAACCGGTCTAGACCACGAACCCGCGCTGACTCCATCACACCGTAATCCGCAGTGGTAATTGAAGGTTTCGGATTGGAGAACGCCGTCCCGTCCGGCACTCGTGCCCGTCTCACACGGCCTCGGCCACCTGCGCTCGCGCCACGCCCGTCCCGACACGCTTAAGATGATGAACGGATTTGTACATCATAAGCCGAATCAGTTCACTGGTGTCCACAATGCAGGCATACATCGAACGAGTCACGGAGGGCGAGGATCTGACGGTCGCCGAGTCCCGCGAGGCCGCGACGGCGGTCTTCGAGGACGCGACGGAGGCACAGATCGGAGCGCTGCTCTCGGCGCTGCGGGCCAAGGGCGAGACGGAAGACGAGATCGCGGGCTTCGCGCAGGGGATGCGCGAGGCCGCGCGCACGATCGAACCCGATCGGTCACCGCTGGTCGACACCTGCGGGACCGGCGGGGACGACTACGACACGATCAACGTCTCGACGACGAGCGCCATCGTCGCCAGCGGGGCGGGCGTTCCCATCGCCAAGCACGGCAACTACTCCGTCTCCTCTTCTTCGGGCAGCGCGGACGTGCTAGAGGTCGCCGGCGTGAACGTCGAGGCCGAACCGCCGGCCGTCGAGGCGGCCATCGAGGACGACGGGATCGGGTTCATGCTCGCGCCCGTCTTCCACCCGGCGATGAAGGCCGTCATCGGCCCGCGCAAGGAACTGGGGATGCGGACCATCTTCAACCTCCTCGGGCCGCTGACGAACCCCGCCGGCGCGGACGCGCAGGTGCTCGGCGTCTACGACCCCGACCTCGTGCCGCTGATCGCGAACTCGCTGACGCACATGCCGGTCGAGCGCGCGATGGTCGTCCACGGCGCCGGCCTGGACGAGATCGGGATCCACGACGAGACGGTCGTCGCCGAGGTCCAGGGCGAGTCCGTCGAGGAGTACCGGCTCACGCCCGCCGACCTCGGACTGGAGCGGGCGCCCATCGAGGACGTCGCCGGTGGATCGCCGGAGGAGAACGCCGCCGACCTCCGCGGCATCGTCGAGGGCGACGTCACGGGACCCAAGCAAGACATCATCCTCGCGAACGCGGGCGCGGCGGTCTACCTCGCGGGCGAGGCCGAATCCCACCGCGACGGGGTCGAGCGTGCCCGGCAGGCGATCGAGGAGGGCCGCGCCGCCGAGAAGCTCGCGGACCTCCGCGCGGGTCAGCGATGACGCGTGTGAAGATCTGCGGGATCACGCGCGAACGGGACCGCGAGGCAGCCGTTTCGGCGGGCGCGGACGCGGTCGGCGTCACCGCCGCCGTGACCGTCGACACGCCCCGCGAGGTGTCGGTCGCGCGGGCGGCTGAGCTCGTCGCCGGCGCGCCGCCGTTCGTCGCGAGCGTGCTGGTGACGATGCCCGAGACGCCCGAGCGAGCGGTCGAACTGGTCGAGCGGGTCGAACCGGACGCGGTTCAATTGCACGGGGCACTGGGGCCGGACGAGATCGCCACCGTCCGCGAGGCCGTGCCCTCGAAGGCAATCGCGGCCGTCGACGCCGAGGACACCGACGTCGACGCCTACGCCGCAGCGGCCGACGCCCTGCTCGTCGATTCCGTGGACGAACAGGGCGGCGGCGGCACCGGCGAGACACACGACTGGGAGCGCACGCGGGAACTGGTCGACGACCTCGACGCCCCGGTGATCCTCGCGGGTGGGCTGACCCCCGACAACGTCGCCGAGGCCGTCGAGACCGTCCGGCCGTTCGCCGTCGACGTGGCCAGCGGCGTGGAGTCGACCGGCGGCGAGAAGGACCACGACGCTGTCCGCCGGTTCGTGGATCGGGCCGAGAGCGCGGTGATCGGCGCATGATGGACACCAGCCGTGGCGAGTTCGTCGACCACGTGGAGGCAGTTCCGGACGGCCCCGCCGTCGTCCGCGTCGCGGCAGACCTCGACGTCGACGTTGAGCCGCTTGCGGCCTACGCCGCGCTGACCGGGCGGACGACGGACGCCGACCCCGCGCCGTACGCCTTCCTGCTGGAGAGCGCCGAGAAGGTCGCCTCCAGCGACCCCGACGGGGCGTTCGCGCCCACCACGGACGACCGCCACGCGCGCTACTCGTTCGTGGGCTACGACCCCGAAGCGGTCGTGACGGTCGACCCCGACGGGGCCAGGGTCGAGACGTTCGACGAGCGCTACGCGGGCCGCGTGACGGGCGACGATAGCGCCGACGCCGACGCGGTCGATCACCTCCGGAGCGCGCTCCCGGACGCGACGCTTCGTGGGTTCAACGGGTCGGATCGCCAGCACCTCGACGGCGGCCTCGTGGGCTTTCTGTCCTACGACGCCGTCTACGACATGTGGCTCGACGAGGTGGGGCTCGAACACCCAGGGGGACGGCTCCCCGACGCTCAGTTCGTGCTGAACACGAAGACGCTCGTCTTCGACGACCGGGACGACACCGTCTCGCTGGTGTTCACACCGCTGGTCGCACCGGAGGAAGACGCCGGCGCGCGGTACGACGAACTCGAAGCCGAGGCCGAGCGCGTGGGAGAGTTGCTGGCCGGCGACCTGTCGCTCGACACCGGCGGGTTCACGTACGACGACGAGCGGGCGGACCCCCGCGGGGACTACGAGGCCGCGGTCGAGCGGGCGAAGGAGCACGTCCTCGACGGCGACATCTACCAGGGCGTGATCTCCCGGAAGCGCGAACTCGAGGGCGAAGTCGATCCGCTGGCCTTCTACGAGTCGCTCCGGGCCGTGAACCCCTCGCCGTACATGTACCTGCTGGGCTACGACGGCCTCACGGTCGTCGGCGCGAGCCCGGAGACGTTGATCTCGGTGCGGGACGACCGGATCGTCTCGAACCCCATCGCGGGCACCTGCGACCGCGGGACCTCCCCGGTCGAAGACCGGCGGCTGGCCGGCGAGATGCTCGCCGACGGGAAGGAACGGGCCGAGCACACGATGCTGGTGGATCTAGCGCGCAACGACGTGCGCCGGGTGGCAGAGCCTGGGAGCGTCCGCGTCGAGGAGTTCATGAACGTCCTGAAGTACAGCCACGTCCAGCACATCGAGTCGACGGTGACGGGGACGCTCGCCGACGACGCCGACCAGTTCGACGCGACCCGGGCGGCCTTCCCCGCGGGCACGCTCTCCGGCGCGCCGAAGATCCGAGCCATGGAGATCATCGACGACCTCGAACCCGAACCGCGCGGGCTCTACGGTGGCGGCGTGGGCTACTACTCGTGGTCCGGCGACACCGACTTCGCGATCGTGATCCGGACGGCGACTGTCGAGGATGGCGAGGCGCGCAGCGCCTCGGGAGACCGCGTCACCGTCCAGGCCGGCGCGGGCATCGTCGCCGACTCGGACCCGACCAGCGAGTACTACGAGACAGAGAAGAAGATGGACGGCGTGCTCACCGCGCTGGACCGCATCGCCGATCGGTCGGTCGAGGCGGACGCGCACCCCGAAGCCGACGGTGAGGGCGTCGCCGAAGCGCCAACTGGGGCCGACGCCGAGGAGGCGTCCCGATGAGCGCCGCGCGCGGCGCCGACGACGCGGAGGCGGCCCGCCATCGGGTCCTCTTCGTCGACAACTTCGACTCGTTCACCTACAACCTCGTCGAGTACGTCAGCGAGCACGCCGACACCGAGGTCCGGCGCAACACCGTCTCGCTCGCGGACGTGCGCGCGATCGACCCCGACGCCATCGTGATCAGCCCCGGTCCGGGCCACCCCGCGAACGAGCGGGACGTGGGTGTCACCACCGACGTGCTCCGCGAGGTGAGCCCAGACGTGCCGACGCTGGGGGTCTGTCTCGGGCTGGAGGCCGCGGCGTACGTCTACGGCGGCGAGGTCGGGCGCGCTCCGGAACCGATCCACGGGAAGGCCTTCGCCATCGACCACGACGGCGAGGGCGTCTTCGCCGGCCTCGACCAGGGCTTCCAGGGCGGGCGCTACCACTCGCTGGTCGCGACCGAGGTGCCGGACTGCTTCGAAGTGACCGCGACCTGTGAGAGCAACGGCGAGGAACTGGTGATGGGCATCCGCCACCGCGAGCACCCCATCGAGTGCGTCCAGTTTCACCCCGAGTCGGTCCTGACCGCCGTCGGCCACGACGTCGTGGGGAACTTCCTCGAGTGGGCCGCGGCGTACGAGGCGGGCGATTAGGCGGGGAGGGCCGTCAGCACGTCGCCGAGACTGACCGCGCCGACGATCCAGAGGACGCCGACCACGACGGCGGCGATCAGTACGAGCCGCCAGGCGAGACTCAACAGGACTCGCCCGACGAGGAGGACGACCGCGAGGGCGACCAGGCCGACGAGCAGCGACGGGGGCGATCCCAGGGGACCGAACGCAAGCGGTAACATGGCCGATACTACATGCCGACGACAATAAAGCGTACTGGCCGATCGCCCGACGCAGTCGGCCCGCGACGTGCCGCCGCACCGCGGACGCGGCGAGCCGTCTCTCTCCCTGGATCCGGCTGCCGTCTACGGGTTTTCGGACGACAGTGAACGGCGGTGTACCCGTCCGAAACGCTCGGCGGACACTGGTGCGATCGCGGCCGAACCCCCGCTAGTTTCCACTGCAAACGCCTACCACGTCTCGCGGTTCCGCGGACGACCGTTTCACTTTCACTCCGGTCTGGCCATCCTTATGAAGTGTCCTCTCGTTGCTACTGACCGTAGCAACCACGCCCGCAAAGCGGTGCCTGTGGGCAGTGAATGACTCACAAGTTACATCTGTACAGCCGCGGAAAACGCCCCAACGACAAGGGTTATTTGCCACCCACGACAACAGAGTTCCGTTACAAATGACAGGTCACAGGTCCACTATGCCGCCGAGAATCACACGTCAGACACGATCCGAATGGGGGGAGCGTCCGTGAGCGGGCACGACCTCTCTACCGACGAGGTAACGCTGCCGATCAAGCGCACCGAGGGGGAGACCTTAGAGGAGCGACTGACCGGCAACGCCTACCACAACATCCTGCCCGCGCGCTACCTCCGGAAGGACGCCGACGGCGAACCGATCGAACAGCAGGAGGACCTCTTCGAGCGAGTCGCCGAGAACATCGCCCTCGCCGAAGCGGTCTTCGAGGCCGGCAAGCGCGACGTCGAGATCACCGTCACGCCCGACCAGCTCAAGCCCGACCACCCACGCCGCGACGAACTCGCCGCGGAGGTCTTCGGTGCGGGCGTCACCGCAGACGCAGACGCCGAGACCACCCTCTCTATCTACAACGTCAACAAGTTCGCCTACGACACGGTGGTCCCGGATCTGCCCGAGGGAGTCCGGACCCACGTCGAGGACACGGCCGCCGAGTTCCAGGACCTGATGGAGCGGCTGGCCTTCATGCCCAACTCGCCGACGCTGATGAACGCCGGCGACGAACTCCAGCAGCTCTCGGCCTGTTTCGTCGACTCGCCCGAGGACGACATCGACGACATCCACGAGACGGCCAAGGAGGCCGCCCAGGTCTTCCAGAGCGGCGGCGGCATGGGCTACGCCTTCTGGCGGCTCCGCCCCTACGGCGACGCCGTCGGCAGTACGGGCGGCATCGCCTCCGGCCCCATCACGTTCATGCGCACGTACGACCAGATGTGCGAGACCATCGCCCAGGGGGGTGCCCGCCGCGGTGCCCAGATGGGCGTCATGCGCGTCTCCCACCCGGACGTCATCCAGTTCATCCACGCCAAGAACAAGGACGTCTCGCTGGCCGAGACCCTGCGCCTGAACGACCCGGACGACTTCACGCACACCTCCTTCGCCGACGCGCTGGACGAGGCCCGCGAACTCATCGACGACGACGGCAAGGTGCCCGAACACCTCCGCAACGCCGTCGAGGGCCACCTCTCGAATTTCAATATCTCCGTCGGCATCACCGACGACTTCATGGACGCGGTCAAGGCGGGCGAGGAGTTCACCTTCACCAACCCGCGCACGGAGGAACCCCACGTCGCCACGCCCGAGACCAAGGAACTCTACGACATGTTCGGACTCGGCGAGCACGTCGAGGTCGGCGAGGTCCTCTCGGTGCCCGCGGAGGCGGTCTGGGAGCACATCGTCGAGGGCGCCCACGAGAACGGCGAACCCGGCGTGATCTACCTCGAACGCGTCAACAAGGAACACTCCTTCGACGTGGAGGCCCACCCCGACCACCGCATCCTCGCGACGAACCCCTGCGGCGAGCAGCCCCTCGAGGAGTACGAGGCCTGTAACCTCGGCCACATCAACCTCTCGACGCTGGCCGCCACGGACGCGCCGGACTGGCGGCTCTGGGCCGAGGAGCACCGCGACGAGTACGAGAGTCTGGAGGCCGCCGTCGAGGCCTTCCTCGAGGAGGCCATCGACGTCGACGAGTTCGATCGCCGCATCGAGATGGGGACCCGCTTCCTGGAGAACGTGGTCACCATGTCCGACTTCCCGGTCGAGAAGATCGAGGAGAAGGTCCGAGAGATGCGCAAGATCGGTCTCGGCGTCATGGGCCTGGCCCAGCTGTACGTCCAGCTCGGCATGAAGTACGGCGACGAGGAGTCCAACGAGGTCGCCCGCCAGCTCATGCGCCACATCAACCACGGCTCGAAGTGGGCCTCCCACGAGCTCGCCGAGGAACGCGGCGCGTTCGACGAGTGGGACAAATCGAAGTACGCCAACCCCACCGAGTACCGCGAGTGGTTCGAGAAGCAGACCGGCCTCGACGCCGAGGAGTGGGCAGACGGCTTCGCCGTCCGCAACCACAACACGACCACCATCGCGCCGACCGGGACCACCTCGATGGTCGGGAACACGACCGGCGGCTGTGAGCCCATCTACAACGTCGCCTACTACAAGAACGTCTCCGACGACGTCCAGGGCGACGAGATGCTCGTCGAGTTCGACGACTACTTCCTCCGCGTGCTGGAGGAGAACGGCGTCGACGTCGACGCCGTGAAAGAAGAGGCCGAAGAGCAGATGGCCACGAACCAGTTCGACGGCATCGACGGCCTCGACACCGTGCCGGACGCCATCGGCGAGCTGTTCGTCACCACGCAGGACCTGACGGCCAAACAGCACGCCGCGATCCAGACGGCCTGTCAGGAGGGCGTCGACTCGGCCATCTCGAAGACGGTCAACGCGCCCAACGACTCGTCGGTCGAAGACGCGAAGGAGGTCTTCGAGTACATCTACGAACACGGCGGGAAGGGCGTCACCTACTACCGTGACGGCACTCGCTCGAAGCAGGTACTGACGACCCGCGCCGACAACGCGGAGTTCTCCGAGATGGACGAGGAGGAGGCCGCGGAGGTCCTCTCCGCCCAGATCGAGGACATCTTCGGCGACGTCGAGGCGTTCCTCGAGCACGAGGGCGTCCGCGCGGAACTCGAGACCGACGTCTCGGAGCTGTTCGAGATCGACGCCGAGACGTACGCCGAGAAGCGCTCCCGGCCCGACGCGCTGCGGGGCGTCTCCCAGCGCATCGACACCGGCTACGGGAAGGTGTACGTGACCATCAACGAGGACCCCGAGACGGGCGAGCCGTTCGAGCTGTTCGCCAACATCGGCCACTCGGGCGGGTTCACCAACTCCTTCACCGAGGCGCTGGCGAAGGTCATCTCGACGGCCCTGCGCAGCGGCGTCGACCCGATGGAGGTCGTCGACGAACTCCAGGGCACCCGCAGCCCGAAGGTCGCCTGGGACAAGGGCGAGCAGATCCAGTCGATCCCCGACGCCATCGGGACGGCCCTGCGTCGCTACCTCGACGACGAGATCGACAAGGGCTACCCCAAGCAGGCCACTCTCGAGGAGACCGCCGAGACCGACGCGAAGACCGCCGAAGACCCTAACGCCGACGCCGTCGCCGACACGGGTTCGGGCGCGCCCGAACCGGACGGCGGCCCCGCCGCGAAGGCCCAGTCCGGCGGCAAACAGGACGCGACGCAGGAACTCATCTCCAGCGGCGAGAGCCCGGAGTGTCCCGACTGCGGCGCGATGACGCTGTACTACTCCGAGGGCTGCAAGACCTGCGAGTCCTGCGGCTGGTCGGAGTGCTGAGGGCCCGCTGACCTGTCTCACCTGGAGCGTGTGACATCGCGGGAGCGCTACACCGGACGCCGTCGCTCGTTTTTCCCCGCTGTTGGGGATACTGTTATATAAGCCGGATCTGTAGGCGAAACGAAATGCGAGACCGTATCCAGACGAGGCGATCCGGGATCTGTGCGCCCCCGAACGCGGCGCGGCCGACCGGGGGAGGCCGGTAACGATGCCGGACAGACGCGGTCCCTACCGGAACGTGCGATTCCTGCTCGAACTCGACGGGATCGCGAAGGCCGGCTTCAGTCACTGTCGGCTCCCGGAGAATCGAACGGACGTGGTGGAGTACCGCGAGGGGACGGACCCGCCGACGGTCCGGAAGCTCGCCGGCCTGAACCGCTACGGGCGACTGGTCCTGCGAAGCGGCGTCACCGACGACTCGGTGGAACTGTTCGAGTGGCGACGGGCCGTCGAGCAGGGGCAGGTCGACGAGGCGCGGCGCGTTGCGGCGATCGTCCTGCTCGACCGGGAAGGGAACGCCGGTGCGCGCTGGGAACTGGAGCATACCTGGCCGGTTGCCTACCAGGCGCCGCGGCTGGACGCCCGCGGCGAGGACGTCGCCATCGAGACCCTCGAACTGGCCTGCGAGGGCTTCAAGCGAGTCGAATGACGGTCTCGAATCAGGACAGCGGTCGCGGGGTCGACGGCGATGTCCGGTGACGATCGATCGAACCCCTACCGGCGCCACCGGTTCGCGGTCGATATCGGTGAACGCCCGCCGCTGGGGTTCACTGCCGTACGTGGGCTGTCAGTCCGCGTCGAAGTGGGCGAGGAGGCGGCTGCGGCCGACGGAACGAACAGGACGAATCAGTCGGACGACCCCTGGTGGGACTTCGGTGACTGGTTCGACCAGTACCGGGACGCGCTGCCGTCCGCGGAGCGGCGCCGGACGCGGTCGCCGGACCTCGAACTCAGCCGCGGCGTCACAGACGACGACCGGCTCTGGGACTGGGTCCAGGACTGGGTGGCCGGGACCACCAAACCCCGCGACGTCCACGTCGTCCTGCTGGACGAGGCGGGCGACCCGGCCCGCGGCTGGCGCTGTCGCGCGGCGGTGCCCGTCGAGTGGACGGGGCCGGAACTGGTCGCCGACCGATCGGGCGTCGCGACCGAGACGATCGAACTCGCCCACGAGGGAATCGAACCGATCGCCGACGTACAGGGACTGTTCGATCGGCTGTGGGGCGAGACGGACGGCGACGGACGGCGGTGGGGATGAGTGTGTTCGCCGGCGTCACTGCCAGGTGACGTAGGTCAGGAAGGCGAGCGCGACCGTCTCCAGCCCGCGGAGTGCGGCGACGAACTGCTGGGCCGCAGGGTCGCTGGCGTAGAGCATCCCCATCGAGAAGAAGAAGTAGATGGCGCCGAGGTTCTCGACGAGCATCACAGTAGAGAAGGCGAGCAGGCCGAGCACCAGTGGCGACCGGAACTGCCGGTAGTTGCGCAGCCAGACGACGGAAAGCGCCGCCAGTAACAGGACGTTCAGTCCGGCGAGCCCGCTCGCGATCGTGATCCAGGTACTCATTGCCATTGTCGGTCACTCCACGTGGTCGATGATCTCCTCGAAGGCGTCGCGGTGGCGCTCGAAGCGGTCGGTGAGGAAGTACAGTTTGCCGTAGTCGTCCCCGCCCGTCTCGACGACGTCGTGGTCCTGGAGCATCTCCAGGTGGTGGCGGACGGTGTTGTAGTCCACCTCGAGGTGTTCGGCCAGCTGGTTGGCGTTGCGCGGGCGTTCGTCCAGGGTGCGGATGATCCGCGCCCGGTTCTCGCCCCCGCGCGTGCCGGCCAGCAGGTACCACAGGGCCTTCTCCATCGACGGATACGTTCAGTTGTCACGGTCTCGGTTTATGCGTGCTGGTCTCTCACGCGACGGTCCGGGACACCCATCCGGTCGCGCCGCTCGGGAAGGCGTCGCGCTCTTCGCGAGGCTGGCGGTTGCCCTCACCGTCGATCGCGCGGACGACGACCTCGTGCTCGCCGCTCGGGGGGTCGTACCGGTAGCGCCACTGTCGCCAGACGGAAATGCCTTCCAGCGGGTCGGTCAACTCGGCCTCGTTCCAGGTCGAGCCGCCGTCGGTCGACACCTCTACCCGATCGATCCCGCGGGTCCCGGCGTAGGCGTGGCCGCCGACCTGTTTGCGCCCGTCCGCCAGGTCGCTGACCGAGTGGAGTTTCGCGACCGTCTCGACGGGGCCCGTCCCGTGCCAGCCGCGCTCCTCCCAGTAGCCGTCGGCGTCCCGGTCGAGGACTTCGATCTCGGTGAGCCACTTGACCTGGATCTCGCCCCAGTGGCCGGGGATCAGCGCCCGGACGGGGTAGCCGTGCCCGCGCGGGAGGGCGTCGCCGTTCATCCCGTACGCCAGCAGGGAGTCCTCGAGCGCGTCGATGGGGAACACCTGGTAGTAGTCGTCGGCGGCCCGGAGCCGGACGCACTCGCAGTCGCCCTTCGGCCCCGCGCGTTCGACCAGGTCGCGCAGCGGGGCGCCCGTCCAGAGCGCGGTGTCCATCTTCTGGCCGTTGAGAGACTCGCCGACGCAGCGGAGCGTCTCGAAGCGGTCGACCGACTCCATGGCCGTCAGGTCCTCGTAGTCGAGGGTCACCTCCTCTGCGACCTCGCCGGTGATCGTCAGCGTCCAGTCGGACTCGTCGAGCGTGGGGTCGACGTTGGCGACGTCGACGGTGTAGAAGTTATCGCTGACCAGCGGTTCCGCGCCCTCGAGCGAGAAGGACTGCGCCTCGGCCGCGGCGAGCAGTCGCTCTCGTCGGTCGCTGGGATCCAGGGACTCGCCGCCCAGCGTCGGCGTCCGTCGCTGTCCCACGGCGTAGCCCCCGAGGGCGAATCCGACCAGTGAGAGGCTGCCGGCGAGCAACTGGCGTCGGCGCGAGTCCACCGGGCGGGACGCGGACAGCGACGGCGCGGCGACGGCCACGAGGACGACCACTGCGGGCGGCAGGGCCGCGCCCAGTGCGAGGAGCGGTTCACCGGTGGCGACCGCGACGAATCCCCAGGTTCCGACCCCCGTGAGAACGACCGGGAGTGCGCGGTTGCGGAGCCGTCGACCGACGACAAGGGCCGCGACGGCGAGTGCGCCCACGGCCGTCACCGTCAGCGCCACGGCGGTCGCGAGGTTGAGTTGCTGACCGAGGCTCCCCAGGGTCTCGATGACCGTGTTGGTGACCGCGTTCGGAATCGTCGCCGTCAGCCACGCGGTGATCGGCGAGAGGACGAACGCCGGCGTGAACCCGGCGGCCGCGTACGATCCCACGACGGCGGTGAGTCCGGCACACAGGCCGACGAGCAGCGTCGGCAGCGCGTCACCGAACCGGTCACGGATGCGCGTCATACCCGGTAGGAGGACCGACCCGCCTAAACCGATTTTCCGAACTCCGGACCGACTCCGTTCGGGATGGTTCTAGAATTGGACCGGGATCGACCCGAAGAGTGAAGCCTGTCTGCTCCCTCGCCGAGGCCATGAGCGACGCCGACAGGGCCGACGCGGACGCCGAGGACGGGGACGCGTCGGCCGGCACCGACGGTCCTCCCGGGGGTCGTCCCTGCCCGCTTTGCGAGCGGCCGATGTACAGCCGCCACTGCAAGTACGTCTGCCCGGAACACGGCGTCGTCTACGACTGCGCGGACACCTTCTACTGACTCTCAGGCCGCGCTCTGTCGTCGGTCGCTGAGGTATCGATAGGCCGGACCAGCGAGCAACAGCACCGCGAACGCCGCGACGGCGACGATCACGTCGAGTCCGGCGGTCGCGCCAGCAGCGGTGAGGTCGTGCATCGACCGCCCGGCCAGCACCGCGACGATCACCCAGGGGATCTCGCCGACGGCCGAGCCGAGGACGTACGATCGGACGGGCACGCGCGTCAGGCCGGCCGCGTAGGAGACGGCGTCGGAGGGCAGCGGCAGGAGTCTGGCGACGGTGACGCCCCGGAACGCCCCGGTCGTCGCGACGAACCCGTCGGCCCGGGCGCCGAACCAGGCCGCGAGGCCGCCGTCAGCACGGGTGTATCGCGCCAGCAGGAAGACCGGGAGGTTGCTCACGACAGCGCCGGCCAGCGCGACCGGGATCCCGGGCAGGCCGTAGACGTAGCCGACGAGTACAGAGAGGACCGCGAGAGGGAGGAGCGCGAGCGGCCGAAACAGGTACAGGCCCGCCAGCACGAGGGCGAAGACGACCGGCTGGCCGGCGAGGCTCTCGGCCCACTGGAGCAGCGCCGTCGGCGACCGGCCGACGACCGCCACGGCCAAGATCGCGGCCACCATCGCGGCGCCGAGCAACCGCCCGCGCGATACGCCTCGCATCTATCACACGTCCCACGCCCGCGAACCAAACGTCTTGTGGTGGCCGCACAACGTTTAATCCGGTCGGCCGCGCAGGAGCGACCGTGCAGGACGTCGATCCGGTCGAACTGGGCCTGGAACTCCTCGCGAGCCTCGAACACGACGCCCTGTCGGTCGCCGACGCGCTCGACCGGATCGAGACCGTCACCACCGACCCGAACGTCCAGCGCGAGATCCTCGACACCGCGGTGACGCGCGGCGTCGTCGAACGCGAGGACGGCACCATCCGTCCGACGAGCCACGACTACGTCAGCTTCGAGGCCGACGTGATCACGAAGGAGGGCGAGTTCTCCTGCCGGCGCTGCGGCGCCGGACTGTCGACGGGCTACTTCATCGACTTCGACACCGGCGAACACGGGCCCTTCGGCTCTTCCTGTATCAAAAAAGTGACCGGCCGGGCGGATTAGCGGCCTTTCCGCAGTTCCTCGATCAGCGTGTCGATCGTCTGCTGTTGTCGCTCCAGGAGTTCGTTGTGTCGCTCGACGGCGGTCGTCAGTTCGTCGAGTCGCTGTTCGACGGCGTCGAACTCCGCCCGGCTCGGCCCGTCGGTCGACCGACTGGATTCGGCCGTCGTGCCACCGCCGCTGTTCGATCGCGACTCGTCGGACTCGCTGGGCCACTGTCTCGCCTCCGCGGACCCGGACCCGGCGTCCGACGTCGTCTCTGACTTCGTCTCCGACGCGGCCTCCGACGACGAGCCGGACCCGGTGCCGGCCTCGCCGCCGGTCGCGTCCTTCGGTGCGAAGCCGTGGTCCTGGGCGGGTTCGGCCTCGCCGTCGTCGGAGACGAGCGGGTCGATGCCGCCGCCGATGTCGATGTCGCTTCCGCCGTCTGCGTCCCGCTCGGTATCGTCCTCGTCGAGCCCGATTTTGGCGTTGAGTGCGTCGAGCCCGCCGACGTCGTAGAAGGCGAAGACGGCCTCCTCGACGATCTGCTGGACCTTCCGGGCCTGGTCGTTGGGCGTCTTGATCCGCTTGGGGCGGCCGTCGACCTCGAGGACGACCTCCGTCGCGACGTTGCCCTGCTCGAAGGAGAGGCCGGTCAGATCGGCGAAGGGGTAGACCTCGTAGTCGTCGGTCCAGACCGCCGCGCCGATGTGGCGGACGACCCGGCGGTCGGTGACGATCAGGACCAGTTCGCTAAAGCGGAAGGCGCCGGCGACGGACTCGTCGGCTTCGATCACGTCGTCGGCCCGGAGGATGCCGGTCATCAGGAGTTCGAGCACCGCGCCGTCGCGGCTCTTCGGGACGCCCAGAGACCGGGTGCCCTCGACGTACTCGAGGACGAACTTGGTCTTGCGGCGCCCCTCCTTGACGTCGAGTGACTCCACGTCGTGAGGGAACTCCTGCACTTTCTCGTCGCTCAACAGGCCTTCAGCCCGGTACAGCAGCGTCCGGGTCGGCGTGAGACAGACGACGTCCTCGTCGCCGAGGTTGACGCCCAGCTCGACGTCCTCGCCCCCGAGCGCGTCCCGGACGAGGTCAGGAATCTCCATGCTCGATGTGTGCTTGCCGGGTGGCTTAAATCCGCGGGTGGCCGCGACCCCGACCCGGCCGCCGAGGTACCGCGAGCTTACCCGGCGCTCGACCGCATAAGCGACTCCTGCCGGTCCACTACCCCCCGCGTAACAAACCGCGCGGGCGCTCTCTCGCCTGCAGTGTCACGCCCTCCCCTGCCGCTACTCGTGGTCCTGTCGGTACTCGTCGCCCTCGCACTCTCACCTGCGGTACTGACCGCCGTCCCGGCCACAGGGTCGCCGACCGCGCAGGCCCTCCAGGCCAACGACACGGCCCCCGGCGACGAGCAGGACCCGGAGCCGACTGACGTCGAGGACGACGACCCCGACGAAGCGACCGAGGAAGCGGAGGAAGAGGAGGAAGCGGAAGCAGAGGAAGAAGCGGACGAAGAGGAAGGGGAGGAAGATGACGAAGCCGAGGAAGAGAAAGCAGAGGAAGAAGAAGCGGACGAAGAGGAAGAAGAAGAGCAGGCAGAGGAAGAAGAAGAGCAGGCAGAGGAAGAAGACGAAGCGGAGGAAGAGGAAGAAGAGGGAGACGAGGACCCGGAACCGGCCGAAACGGAAGACGAAGACGGTGAGAACGAGGGAGGGGACGGCGATGACGACGGCGGGTTTCTGACCGTGGACCAGGCGACCGAAGCAGGGGACGAGGGGACGGCCGAGGACGACGGATCCACCGTCGACGATGCGGCGACGGAGGACGATGACCAACCGGCGGAGACGGACGACGACGATACGCTCGACGAGGACCTGGTCGAGGAGCTGGAAGACGCGCTGGGGATCGACGAACAGGACGGAACCGACGACGGTGACGACGACGGGACGGCGTCGACGCCCGACGGATCGTCCGACCCGGAGACGCCCGCGGCGGAAGACACCTCAACGGCGACAGCCGATCCGGAGACGCCGGCCCCTGCCGAACCGGGACCGCCAGTCGACACGCCGACCGTCGGGTCGCCGGCCGGCTCCACTCCGACCGCCGAACCGACCGAGTCGCCGGCGGGCACGGACACGCCGGCTCCTGCCGCCACGCCTGCGGCCACGGAGACGCCTCCACCGACGGCGACGCCGAACACCCCGAACCCGACCGACACGCCCGGCGGGACCGAGACGGCTGAACCGACGGCGACGCCGGAACCAGCCGGAACGTCGGCATCGACGGCGACGCCGGTACCTGCCGGAACGCCGGCATCGACGGATTCGACGGCCGAGACACCGGCGGACACGGCCACAGCAACCGACGCGCCGACGCAGACGCCGGCTCCGGCGCAGACGCCGACTGCGACCCCTGAGCCGACGGAGCCGACGCCGGAGCCGACCGACGAGGTCGACGAGTCCGGCGGTGGAAATGCCAACGGCGACGGTTCCGGTGGGTCACTGCCCGGCGGCGGTGGCGGCGCGGATATCGACGTCAACCTCGGCCAGCAGGAGGCGGACACGACCACCGAGACGCCGTCGGAAACGACGGCCCCGCCGACGACCGTCGCGACGGAGTCGACCGTGACGACGGACCGGCCGGCGCGAGCCGACCGCGCGGCCGCACAGTCGGGTGAGACGGAGACACGCGCGGCCACGGAGACGGCGGAGACGCCGACCGGAACGGTGGTCGGGCCGCGGATCACCGAGGCCGATGGGCCCGGGTTCGGGTGGGCGATCGCACTGGTGGCGCTGGCGCTCGCGGTCCTGGGTGGGATTCGCAGGCAGTGAGCGGGACGCTGGTCGGAGATGGGAAGGTTAAAGACGACCACTCGTTTACCACCGGGTGCACACTGAGCCCGGGTGGCTTAGCTGGACATAGCGCCGCACTCATAGGGTTTTCGAGACTCACGCGGCGTCGCTCCCGGTCCCTGAGGCCCGTCAGCCTCGAACCTGGGACATGCGGAGATCGAGGGTTCGGAGCCCTCCCCGGGCATTCTGACACCGCAACGAGCCATCGGCGAGTTGCAACGCCGTCAGAATGTCCGGCCGTCTCCGAACCCGGAGTGTCCCGTCGAGCGAAGCGAGACGGGAGCAGGAAAATCTTCGATTTTCCGTGGTTCGGAGCCCTCCCCGTCCATTACGTTCCGTCAAGAACTACCGGTGAGCGGCGTCGCCGACCCGATGTAACGCGTGGCGACGAAGCGCGATCGAGTGGCGACGAATCCGAAGAACGGTTCAAACGGGTCGCTATCGCCGGACTTCGGTGGTGTAGTCCGTCGCGATCCAGGCGTCGATGGTGCCGGCCTCGGAGAACACCGTCCGGCCGCTCGTGCTCTCGATGGTGCGGACGGCGGGCCGGTTCCGGGTCTGGTACGCGCGGCGACCGCGGTCTGAACCGCTCCCCGGGGTACCGTCGAGGTCTCCCATACCGCTAGCTGCGGACGCAGCGTCGTAGCGGTTGTGCGGATATTTTCCGGGCGTTTATATCCGAACCGAACGGGACTGGAATTCCTGAAGCCTGATGCCGCTGGCATCGCTTGTGGGCACATGGACAAGCAGGCGCTTCGCGAGCGCGTCTGGGACGACCTCGAATCGAGCGGGACGGCGCGGTTCCCGTTCCCGCCCCACGGCCGGATCCCGAACTTCGATGGGGCCGACGCGGCGGCCGAGCGCCTGACGGAGACGGACGCCTGGCGGGCGGCCGACGTCATCAAAGCGAATCCGGACGCGCCGCAGTTGCCCGTCCGCCGCGCGGCGCTGCGTCAGGGGAAGACGGTCTACATGGCCGTCCCCAGACTGGCCGACGAGGAGTGTTTCCTCCGGCTCGATCCGGCGGAGATCGAGGACGTCGATCACGCGACGACGGTCGGCGGGTCCGCGGAGGTCGGCGAGCAGGTGGGGCCCGAGGACGTGGCGCCGATCGACCTCGTGATCTCGGGCAGCGTCGCGGTCACCCCCGACGGCGCGCGGGTGGGCAAGGGCGAGGGGTACAGTGACCTCGAGTTCGCCGTCCTCCGGGAACTGGGGCTGGTCGACGGCGAGACGCCGGTCGCGACGACGGTCCACGAGCGACAGGTGGGCGACGACGCAGTGTCGACGGCGGCCCACGACGTCCCGATGGACCTGGTGGTCACGCCCGAGCGGGTACTCCGTCCAGCGGGGGGCGCGAAACCGGCCGGGATCGACTGGTCGTTACTGTCCGAGGAGCGCCGGGCGGAGATTCCGGTGCTGGACCGGTTCGCGCCGGAGTGAGGGCAGTCGGGGCGGTCGGGTCTCGCCCCCGGACCGACGATTGCGGTGGTTGGTGGTTTTTATGGGCCTGGGACCCCGAAAAAGGGTGAATGGAAGTCACGGAATCGATCGCCAGGGCGGCCCTCGACACCCTGTCGAGTCAGGTCGCCGTGCTGGACGAGGCCGGTCACATCCTCTTCACCAACAGTTCGTGGGGCTCGGCGGGCGCCGGGAGTGCGGCCGCGGGGGCGGACGCCGAGGGGACGAACTACTTCGATTCGGTCGATCCGACAGCCGACGACTACGCGATCGATGCCGTCCGCGGCATCCGCCGGGTGCTCGACGGCGAGTGTGACGAGTTCACGCTCGAATATCCGTGCCACTCCCCCGACGAGCGACGCTGGTTCCTGATGCGGGCGACGCCGTTCGAGATCGGCGGCGGGAACTTCGCCACGGTCGCCCACATCGACATCACCGACCGCCGACTCGCGGAACTCGAGGCCCAGGAGCACGCCCGACAGGCCGAACGCGAGCGACACACCCTCGAACACCTCGTCGACCGCATCAACGGACTGGTCCAGGACATCACGCGGCTGCTGGTCGAGTCCGTCTCCAGAGAGGAGATCGAGCGGGGCGTCTGCGAACGCCTCGCCGACACCGACCCCTACGTGTTCGCCTGGATCGGGAGCGCCGACATCCCGGAGGAACGACTCCGGGTGCGCGCCGCTGCCGGATCTGCCGACGTGGATCTGGAGGCCGAGCCGTTCGATCTCGGGGCCGAGGCCGCGACGCCCAGCGGGCAGGCGTTCGCCGACGGGGACTCACGGATCGTCTCGACGGTCGACACCGGGTCGGCCGTCGGTCGCCGGTACGGCGACGCCGGCGTCGAGTCGGTCATCTCGATCCCGCTGGGCAATCGCGAGAGCGAGTACGGGGTACTGACCGTCTGCGCCGATCACCCCGACGCGTTCGACGAGCGCGAGCAGGTCGTGCTCGAAGCGCTCGGGCGGGCTATCGCCAACGCCATCGACGCGCTCGAGCGCAAGCGCACGCTCACGGCCGATCGGATCGTCGAGATGGAGTTCACCGTCGGTGACCCGGAGTTCGTGCTCAACGCGGCCACGATCGACCGTGACTGCCGACTCTCCTTCTCCGGCTCGGTGTACGGCTCGGACGGCTCGCTCCGGGAGTTCTACACGGTCGACGGCCCCGACGCCGGCGAGGTCGGCACCTTCTTCACAGCCCACGACGCCGTCGCCGATGCAACGGTCCTCACGGAGCACGACGACGGCTGTCTCCTCCAGGTGACGCTCCGGGAGTCGGTCGTCGAACTGCTCGTCGACAGGGGCGTGGTCACCAAGGCGGTCACGAGCGAGGACGGTCAGACGGAGTTTACCACCGAACTCTCCCGCGAGGCCGACGCTAGGTCGCTGTTCGAGTCGGTCGCCGATCGCTTCGACGGCACCGAACTCGTCGGCTACCACGAACACGAACGCCCCGTGCGGACGCGCAAGGAGTTCCGGGCCGGCCTCGAAGAGCGGCTCACCGACCGGCAGCTGACCGCGCTCCGGACGGCCTACTACAGCGGCTTCTTCGACTGGCCCCGGGCCGTCGACGGCGACGAACTCGCCGCGATGATGGACATCTCCCGCTCTACCTTCCACCAGCACCTCCGGGTCGCCGAGCGGAAACTGCTGGACTCGTTTTTCGAACACGACCGGCAGTGACGCCGCAAATGAGCGGTCTGCGGGAACCCCTCAGTTGGTACCCAACTAGTCAGGTATTACGGTTTAATTCGATCGTCGTCTTATAATCCACACGATGTCTCGCGACGGTGGTATTGACGCCGCTGTGGAACAGGACGTCAAAGAAGACGTCTCGGAAGACATCGACCGAGACGCTGGCTACGGTCACGAGGCGGCGAGCGAGATTCAGACCTCGATCGCCGAACTGGAGGACTCGTCGGTCGAGGTCGCCGACCGGACGCGCGAGATCTCGGAACTGGCTCGCGAACAGCACGAGGGCATGTCCGAGGTCGCCAACGAGGTGTCGACGCTGTCGGCCTCGGTCGAAGAGATCGCCTCCTCGGCGGAGGAAGTCGCCGCGGCCAGCAAACAGGCGCGGGACCTGGCCGACGAGGGCCAGGCCTCCGCGGAGGAGGTCGTCACGGCGATGGAGGAGATCCAGGAGGCGGCCGACAGCGTGGCCCAGGACGTCCGGACGATCCAGACGAGCGTCCAGGAGATCGACGACATCGTCGATATCATCAACGACATCGCAGACCAGACGAACATTCTGGCGCTGAACGCCTCGATCGAGGCCGCCCGCGCCGGGCAGGCCGGCGAGGGCTTCGCCGTGGTCGCGGACGAGATCAAGGACCTCGCCGGCGAGTCCCAGTCACAGGCCGGCGAGATCGAGGCGATGATCGACGAGATCCAGGGCAACACCGAGCGGGCCGTGGATAGTCTGGAGGACAACAACGAGCGCATCGACGACGGGATCGATCTGGTCGACGACGCGATGGAGAACCTCCAGGAGATCGGCGAGACCGTCCGCGAGGTCAACGACGGCATCGAGGAGGTCGCGGCGGCGACCGACCAGCAGGCCGCCTCGACGGAGGAAGTGGCCAGCATGGTCGACCAGACGACGACGAACGCCGAGGAGATCGTCGACGCGGTCGAGGAGATCGCCGGGGAAATCGACGACCAGACGGACCAGGTCACCGACATCGACGGGGCCGTCGACGACCTCATCGACGACGTATCGGTGACGAGCGCCGCCGGCGACTGACGGGAAACCGTCAAGGGCGGCCGGCGCCTGAGGTCGGAATATGTCCGGAGGAGACGACCCGACGGCGATCCGCTCCATCGCGGTCCGGGCCGACGACGTGGTCACGGCGCTCGAGGCCACCCGCCGGAGCGGACAGGATTCCGTCCTGCGCGTGACGCCGCCCTTTAGCGGCCGGATGCGCGCCCGCCTCCACCGCGAGAACGCGTCCGAGTACGACGAGGACCCGACGCCGGTCCACGTCGACCCGCGCGACCTCGTGGCCGACGACGCCCCGGCCTATCCCGCGCCGGCCGAGACCGAGGACGAACTTCGCGCCGATCCCGACGAAGAATACACCCGCGAGCGACATCGAGAGCGCCACACCGAGGCCGTGGGAGCGTGGCGAGAGTCCGTGGCCGACCACGTCGTCGACGCGGTCGCGATCGAGGCACCGTCCGGACCCCACGAAGTCGACGTCACCGTGCTCGGATCAGGGTGAACGCCCGTCCAGTTACACCCCCGATCGACCGGTTCAATCGACGATTCAGTGGCGCCTTCCTTCCGCCGCGACGGTCGCGGAAGGATGCCTTCTGACAGGTCGATATAACTCGATTAGGTCGGTGGATAAAACGTGTTACCGATTCTGCGGCGTTCGTGAAAGGTCCGTAGAGAGCGGGTTCCGCAGTGAAATGAACCGAAACGGATCGAAGGCTCTTGCAGTTATAAGAATGTACCCGTCATACAGCTGGATAGAACGAACCGATGGCACCGTCAAGTCCCTCCAGCAACGAACGCCAACTGTCCCCGGGGGAGCGCAGCGTCCCGCCAGCCCTGGCACAGTACGGCACCGATCTCAAAGCCGGCGTCACCGGCCTCGCCTTCTGGTCGGCGGTCGTCCTCCCCTTCCTCTATCTCCCGCTTCTGTTCTACGGGTTCCGGGATAGCTCGATCGTCGCCGCCTTCGTCGGCCTGCTCTCCCTGAACGTCGTGGCGGCGGTCATCGGCCACCGCTATCACGACTGAGTCCTCTCAGGCCCCGTTCCGCGCGTCCCGCAGCGCCCTGATCGCGTCCTGTCGGGCGATGATCCCGACCACCGCGCCGTCCTCGATGACCGGCAGTCTGTTGATGTCTCGCTCACGGTCGGCCAGCAGATCGAGCACGTGGTCGACGTCGTCGTCGGGCGCGACCGTCACCACCTCGGTGGTCATCACGTCGCTGATCGACTTGCCGGAGTTGCGCACCATGTCAAGGCCCACGTCCAGATTGTCCCAGGAGAGGTCGATTCCATAGGTCAGGCTCTCGAGGAACGGGGGAAATCCGACGGGGATCCACAGCGTCCGGTCCGAGGGCTGGAACAGGTCCACGAGGTCGCCCTGCGTGACGATGCCGACGAGGTCGCCACCCTCGTCGACGACCGGATAGCCGTTGAAGTCCGCGCGCGCCAGTCGGGTGAGGACCGACGCCACGTCGTCGTCCGGGGCCACCGTCTCCACCTCGGTCGTCATGATGTCGCGAGCCGTCAGCATGGCCGAGGGGACGGACGGCCCGGCCGTAGGCGTTGCGGTCGGTGGGTCGCCCGCGAGCGATCGGTCGGAGACCGCCTGACGCGACGGAATCGCCCGGCTCGCGCGTCGCTCGAAACGGGTTTGCCCTCACTTCGGGCGGTTTCCGCCAGCGCATCGGGCCATATATTTAAATTGCCCCGCAACTAATGGACGTATATGGCCGCTTACGGCCGGCCGTCCCTTCGGGACCTGTTCGACGAGTCGCCGACGCCACACATTGCCCACCCCCCTCGCACCCACCATCGGGACTTCTACCTCGCCACAGACGGCTCCTACAGAGGCCGCTGTGGCGCGGTGGGCGGCGAGGACAACCCCGCCGGCGGACTCGGCGTGGTCATCGAGACGCGAGACGGTGAGCGAGTGGCGCGGCTCTCGGTCGCGGACAGCGCCCCTGACAACAACGTCGCCGAGTACCGCGCGCTCCACCTGGGCCTGGACGTCCTCGCGGCGCGAGCCCCGGCGGACGCTCGCGTCGGCGTCCTCATCGACCACGACGCCCTCGCGGGCAACGTGAACCAGGCCGTCCTCGACGCCCGGGGCGCCGACTGGGACCCCGCCGTCTCAGTCCCGACGGCGACGAACCACCACTGGCGCGGCATCCGCGCCCGCATCAACGGGTTCGACGAACTCCGGGCCGCCCGCATCCGGAGCGACGTGAACCCGGCCCATCCGCTGGCCAACGCGCCCGACCAGTACGCCCACGTCAACCGGGAACCCGACCGCTGCGTCATCCCGGAAGATCCGACCGAGGAGCAGGTCCCCCCGCCCTCCCGGTCGGACCGCGGTGCCAGCGACTGACGCGGCAAGATTTAACTCGCTGGCCAGTGCCACAATCTGTCAATGGGGGGCAGGGAGGGGTTCTGGGAGCCATTCGCGTCGGTCGCCCAGGCCGGCGTGCTCACGTTCGCGCTGACTGTCTACGTCGCCGTCGAGCTATGGAGGGGCCTGCTCCCCGGCGGCTCCGTACTCGCAGTCCTGCTCGCGCTCGTCGTCGGCGTCGGCGGTGGCGTCGGCTTCGCCTTCGTCGGCGTCTCCCGGCTGTCTGCCGATCCCCTCGACGAATACGTCTTCCTCGTCACCGTCGTCGCGATCGGCCTGGTCGCCGCGAAGATCGTCTCCCCCGTCGGCGTCCCGGCCGGCGTAACGGTCGGCGTCCTCGCTTTCCTCTGGACCGGCGTGGGCGCGAAACTGTACTTCGAGGGTGACGATCACGAACCCATACCAACCTAGTACGCGCGATACTCGGTAGCGAAGATAGAACGGGGATTCAGACACCCATATCCAACATCCGCGGCGCGAAGCGCCGCAGTCTCCGTCAGAGCTTTGCTCTGACGAGCACCCACTCGTTCCCGCTGGTCACTCGCGGGTATCCCGGAACTCGCGCAGAGCGCGAGTTCCGCTTTTTCGCCACCGAAAGACTCGCTTCGCTCGTCTTTCGAGCACCCGCTCACTGCGTTCGCGGGAACCACGTTTTTCGAGAAGTGGTGGCGAGCACCGCGAGCCACCCGAGGAGAAAAAGGTGGTCAGTAGTCGTTCTGCTGGGCGTCGACGACCGCCACGCTCGCCAGGTTGACGATGTCTTTGACCTCGTCGCCCCGCTGGAGGACGTGGACGGGTTTGTCCATGCCGACGAGCATCGGGCCGATGGCCTCGGCGCCGCCGAGGCGCTGGAGGAGTTTGTAGCCGATGTTGCCCGCTTCGAGGTTCGGGAACACCAGGATGTTCGCCGGTTCCTCGAGGTCCGAGAACTCGTAGGTGCCGTTGAGGATGTCCTCGACGACGGCGGTGTCGGCCTGCATCTCACCGTCGACCGGGAAGTCGACCTCTGGGTCGGCCCGGAGCAACTCCGCGGCCTCGCGGGGCTTGCGCGTGCCCTCGTTGTCGACCGAGCCGAAGTTCGAGTACGACAGCATCGCCGCGCGCGGTTCCACGTTGAACCGGCGGGCCAGGTCGGCGGTGTGGCAGGTCACCTCCGAGAGCACCTCCGCGTCGGGGTTCTGGTTGACCGTCGTGTCCACGCAGAAGATCACGCGGTTCTTGAAAGTCAGCATGTACACCCCGGCGGCGTAGTTGGCGTCGTCGGCGGTGCCGACGATCTGGAGCGGCGGCTTGAGCGCCGAGGGGTAGTTGTGCATCAGCCCCGTCAGCATGGCGTCGGCGTCGCCCATCTCGACCATGACGCTGCCGAGGAAGTTGCCGTCCTGGACGAGTTCGCCGGCCTCCCGTCGGGTGATGCCCTTGCGCTGGCGGAGTTCGTACAGCCGCTCTGCGTACGGTTCGAGGCTCCCCTCGCCGGGGTCGACGATCTCGGGGTCGAAGTCCAGGGCCAGGGTCTCCATGATCGCCCAGATGCGCTCGCGGTCGCCGATCAGGATGGGTTCGGCGATGCCCTGGTCGACCAGCTGGTAGGCCGCCCGGATCATCTTCTCGTCGTCGCCCTCGGCCAGCACGACCCGCTTGGGCTCGTTTTTGGCCTTGTTCAGGACGACCCGCATCATCTCCCGCGATTTGCCCAGGCGGGCTTCGAGCTGTTCGACGTACTCGTCGTGGTCGATGTCGAAGCGCGCCGCGCCGCTGTCCATCGCGGCCTGGGCGACCGCCGGTGCCACCTCGAAGAGCACGCGTGGGTCGAGCGGCTTCGGGATGACGTACTCGGGCCCGTACTGGAGCGGCTGGTCGCCGTAGGCCTTGACGACCGCGTCGGGCACGTCCTGGCGGGCCAGGTCGGCCAGCGCCTCGGCGGCCGCGCGCTTCATCTCCTCGTTGATCTCGGTCGCCCGCACGTCGAGCGCCCCGCGGAAGATGAAGGGGAAGCCGAGCACGTTGTTCACCTGGTTGGGGTAATCGGAGCGGCCCGTGGCCATGATGACGGTGTCGTCGCGGGCCGCCTTGGCGTCCTCGTAGGCGATCTCCGGGTCCGGGTTCGCCATCGCGAAGATGATCGGGTCCGAGGCCATCGCCTGCACCATCTCCTCGGAGACGATGCCGCCGACCGAGAGGCCGACGAACACGTCCGCGCCGTCCATCGCGTCCGCGAGGTCGCCCTCGGGCACGTCGCGTGCGAACTCGCGTTTGAACTCGTTGACGTCGCCCGACTCCGCGCGGGCCTGGGTGATGATCCCCGAGGAGTCACACATCGTGATGTTCTCGCGTTTCGCGCCGAGCGAGACGTAGAAGCGCGCGGAGGCGATGGCGCTCGCGCCGGCGCCGGAGAAGACGATGTCCAGTTCCGCCAGTTCCTTGCCGGCGATGTCGGCGGCGTTGAGCAGGGCGGCCCCGGAGATGATCGCGGTGCCGTGCTGGTCGTCGTGGAAGATGGGGATGTCCATCTCCTCGCGGAGGCGCTCCTCGACCTCGAAGCACTCGGGGGCCTTGATGTCCTCAAGATTGATGCCGCCGAAGGTCGGCTCCATCGAGGCGATCGAGCGGATCATCTGGTCGGTGTCGTCCTCCTCGAGTTCGATGTCGAAGACGTCGATGTCGGCGAAGCGCTTGAAGAGGACCCCCTTGCCCTCCATGACCGGTTTCGAGGCCTGTGCGCCGATGTCGCCGAGGCCGAGCACGGCTGTCCCGTCGGAGACGACGCCGACGAGGTTCCCCTTCGCGGTGTAGGTGAACGCGTCGTTGGGCGCGTCGCGGATCTCACGGCAGGGAGCGGCGACGCCCGGCGAGTAGGCCAGGCTCAGGTCCCGCTGCGTGTTCGTCGGCTTCGTCGTGGAGATCTCGATCTTCCCGGGTGGATCCTCCCGGTGATAGTCGAGCGAATCCTCGTCTAGTCCCATGCCTCTAGGGGGTTCAGGCCAGGGTAAAAAGGTAACCGAAAATC
The DNA here is from genome assembly GCF_037031225.1 of Halorientalis sp. LT38. Lineage (NCBI taxonomy): Archaea > Methanobacteriati > Methanobacteriota > Halobacteria > Halobacteriales > Haloarculaceae > Halorientalis > Halorientalis halophila. The sequence continues at coordinate 2,940,993 of NZ_JAYEZN010000001.1, forward strand.
GTGTTCGACGTTCGTCGATACCCGTCTGTACCGTCGGGGTCGTTCTCGCATCGCGGGAACGAAAGGCGGAGCATAAGTATGCGCGAACCCGACCCTCGGCTATGCGACTGGGATTTCGCCACCTCGCCGCGACGACGACGGCGATGACGTTCGCCCTGATCTTGCTGGGCGTCTACACGGGCGCTATCGGCGCGGGACTGTCCTGCGGAGCGCGCTGGCCGCTCTGTAACGGGAGCGTCTTCGGCCTCTTCCCGGCCGACTGGCCCAGCTTCGTCGAGTGGTTCCACCGCCTCGTGGCGATGATCACCGGCTTCATGATCATCGGCACCGCCTACGCCGCCTGGAAACGCCAGGAGAGCGACGCCGTCCGGCGCGCGTCCATCGTCGCGCTGGCGGTCCTCCCCGTGCAGGTCATGCTGGGCGCGAACACGATCTGGGGCTACGGGCCGCTCGCACAGGTGCTCCACCACTCCGCGGCGCTGCTCATCTTCGCCTCGCTGACCGCCGCGACCGCCTGGTCGTTCCAGCACGCCGCCGCGGCAGCCGCCGAGACCCCCTCGGACGCCGAACAGAGCGCCGAGAACACCTCCGGCCCGGTCCGGCTCTGACTCAGACGAAGTCGCCCAGCCCCGACTGCTGATCGTTCGCGTCCGCGTCCTCGCCCTCGGTCGCCGATGCAGGGGGCTCCTCCTCGTCGTCTGCTGCGCTCCCGGCGAGCGTCGCCTGCCCCGCCCCGTCCGCGTCGTCCGATTCGGTACCGCCGGCGCTTTCCTCGGTGCCGGACTCGGTCGCGTTCGTCTCGGCCGCCTGGCCGGCCCGACCGCCCTCGAAGGCCCCGCCCGAGTGCTCGACGGCGGACTCAGCCTGGAGTCGTTCGGCGTCCTCGACGATGTCCTGGACCTTGTTCGTGTCCTTGCCGGAGCCGGTGACGAAGGAGACGTGTTCGGCGTCGAGGTCGTAGCGGGCCGTCATCGCGACCGTCAGCTCACGGTTCTTGCAGTGGTGGGTCATGACCGCGAGGTGGGGCATGATCTCCCGGCGTGCCGTGGCCATGCTGACGCCCTGCTCCTCGGCGATCTGTCGGGCGACGTAGTCGCGTTTCTCACGCGTGCCGCGCGAGCGCCCGAGCTTCGACCAGTAGCTCGGCGGGCCATAGCGGGTCCAGCCGCCCTTCTCGCCGCCCCTGGCAGCGGCGACGCCGGCGGTCATGTTGTCGCCCGCGTACCGCCAGTACGAGTAGTTCTGCGTCGCGCGGACGCGCCCGAGCCAGCGGTCGGCGTTCCCGAGGAAGTCGTAGGCCCGGGCCAGTTCTCGCCCCTCGTAGTCTTTGGGCATGTTGTCCTCGATCCAGTTGATGAGGTCGTCGGGCGTCTCGTCGACGTCGTAGGACGCCTTCAGCGCCTCCTCGGCGCCGGCCTTCTTGATGACCGTGTCGAGGTAGTCGAAGACGCCGCTGGTGCGGTCGCGCTCGCCGGTGACGACGTCCTCGGCGCGGAGTTCGGTCCGGCCCTGGGCCATCGCCTGCAGATCGTTGATCGCCCCGCGGAGGTCGCCGCTGTTGGACTCGGCGATGGCCGACAGCGCCTCGTCCTCGAACTCGATGCCCTCCTGGCGACAGACGTCCCGGAGGACGGGGACGATCGAGCGCGCGGAGATGTCGCGGAACTCGATCTCCCGGCAGGCGTTCCGCAGCGTGTTCGACATCTCGTAGAAGTCGTTGGCGATCAGGACCATCGGCTGGCCGGCCTCCTTGACGATGCCGGTCACTGCCTTCGAGCCCCCGCGGTCGACGTTGCCGTGGAAGTTGTCGGCCTCGTCGACGACGATGAGCTGTTTGCCGGTCCCGCCCAGCGTCGCGTTCTTGGCGGCGCGGCCGGCCAGCCGCTCAATGTCGTCTTTGGTCCGCGAGTCACTGGCGTTGAGTTCGACGGTCTCCCAGCCCATGTCCGCCGCCAGCGCGTGGGCCGCCGAGGTCTTGCCGATGCCGGGGCTGCCGTGGAGGATGGCCGCTTCTCGGTGCTCGTCCCACGTCTCGCCCCACTCCCGGAGGGCGTCGCGGGCCTTGTCGTTGCCCCGGACCTCCGCCAGCGTCGACGGGCGGTACTTTTCGGTCCAGTCGCTCATTGCGAGTGGGGACGGACGGCCCGCGCTTATGGGTTGCGGAGCCCGGGTTCCGGGGGGTCCGACGGCAGCGCTACCGGCACGGCATCCCCGACGCCTCCCGAATTAATAATGGGGTCTGCGAACCAAGCAACTATTAATAATATCGGGGGTAGAGATAATAACTTATTTACTCGGCTGCCGTCTGCTCCCGGATATGAAGCGCACGCGACGATCCATTCTGACGGCGAGCGCGGCGGGGCTCGGTGCGGCGACGGCCGGCTGTCTCGGCGGGTTCTCCGGCGAGGGATCGACCAGCGACGGCGCACAGACCTCCTTCCACCTGCTGTACGACTTCGCGCAATCGGTCGCGGGCGAGGACGTCCCCGTCGAGAGCATCGTCCCCTTCGGCCAGCACGGGCACGGGTGGGAGCCCTCGGGACAGGTCCAGCGGGACGTCTACACCGCCGCACTCTTCGTCTACATGGGCGAGGGGTTCCAGCCGTGGGCCGACGACGTCGTCCGGAACATGCGCGACGACGACGCCGACGTAGTCGTCACCGACGCCTGGGACGGCGTGGACTTCCTCGACGTCGACGGCCACGGCGCCGGAGAACACGAGCACGACGAGGAGCACGATGCCGGGGAACACGGGACCGAAGCGCACGAGGGTAGCGACCACGCCGACCACGAGGGGGGCGACGACGGACACGACCACGACCCAGGAAATCGCGACCCGCACTTCTGGCTGGACCCACTTCGCGCCAGGACGGCCGTCGAGAACGTCCGCGACGGCCTGATCGAGGCGTACCCGGACGGCGAATCCGGGTTCCGTGACCGCGCCGACGCGTACCTGGCCGAGCTGGAGGCCCTCGACGACCGCTTCGCGGAGACCCTCGACGACCGATCGCGGGACGCGGTGCTCGTGGCCGGACACAACTCCTTCCAGTACCTCGGCGCGCGCTACGGGTTCGAGATCCACGCGCTCCGCGGGCTCTCGCCGGACGAACGTCCGAGCGCGCGAACCGTCTCCCGGGCCCAGGTGTTCGTCGCCGAACACGACGTCGAGTACGTGCTCGCACCAGCCCTCGAGTCGTCGCGGGCGGCAGAGCAACTCGTCGCGGAGACCGACGCGAGCGAGGTCCTCGAGATCACCGCCATCGCGGGCCTCACCGAGGAGTGGGAGGAGCGCGACTGGGGCTACGTCGACCTCATGGAGCGGGTGAACCTGCCCGCGCTCGAGCGCGCCCTGGGGGCCGAATGAGCGTCGCGGCCGTCGAGCACCTCCGGTTCGGCTACACCGACGTCGACGTACTGCGGGACGTCTCGCTGTCCGTCGAGGCCGGGGAGTTCCTCGGACTGGTCGGGCCCAACGGCTCGGGGAAGAGCACGCTCCTGAAGGTACTGCTCGGGCTCCTGGAGCCCGACGCCGGGGACGCGCGGCTGTTCGGCGAGCCGGCCCACGCCTTCGCCGACGGGCATCGCATCGGGTACGTCGGGCAGCGGACGGCGACCGCAGACCGAGGGATCCCGGTGACCGTCGAGGAGGTCGTCACGACGGGACGATACCCCCACGTCGGCTACGGCCGGCTGCGCGCCGAGGACCGCGCGGCAGTCCGCGAGGCGATGGCGACGACGGGGATCACCGACCTCGCCGATCGTCGGCTCTCGGCGCTCTCCGGGGGCCAGCGCCAGCGGACGTTCATCGCCCGCGCGCTCGCCTGCGAGGCGGACTTGCTCGCGCTCGACGAACCGGCCGTCGGCGTCGACGTCGAGTCCCGCGACGCCTTCTACGAGCTTCTGGGCTCGCTCCACGCCGACGGGCTGACGATCCTGCTCGTCGAACACGACATCGGCGTCGTCACCGAGTACGCCTCCAGTATCGCCTGCATCAACCGGCGGCTCCACTACCACGGCGATCCCGGCGCGTTCGCCGACAGCGGCGCGCTGGCCGACGCCTACGGGACGACCCAGCGCATCGTGGAGCACGATCACTCGTGACGGGCGCCGTTGCCCTCCAGGCCGTCCCCGTCGTCGACGTGTTCGCCGAGATGCTCGGCTTCGAGTTCATGCGACGGGCCTTCCTGGCCGCGATGCTCGTGGCGGTCATGGCGCCGGTCGTGGGATCCTTTCTCCTCTACCGGCGGATGGCGTTCATCGGGGACACGCTCGCCCACGTCGCCTTCGCCGGCGTCGCCGCCGGCCTGTTCGCCGAGGCGGTCCTCGGCGTCGGTGGGTCCCCCTTCCTCGTCGCGCTGGTCGTCGCGGCGCTCGCGGCGGTCCTGATCCAGGCCATGGCCGACTACACTGACGTGGACAACGACGTCTCGATGGCCATCGTCCTCTCCGGCGGGTTCGCGGTGGGGACGGTGCTGGTCAGCCTCGGCGGCGGCGTCGCCGTCGGCATCGACCAGTACATCTTCGGGAGCGTCACCACCGTCGGCTGGTCCCACGTGTACGTGATGGCCGGGCTGAGTGCGCTGGTCGTCGGCGTCGTCGCGCTCACCTACAAGCCGCTGCTGTACGTGACCGTCGACGAGGAGGCCGCCCGCGCCGCACGCCTGCGCGTGGACTTCCACAACCACCTGCTCGTCGTCCTCGCCGCGCTGGTCGTCGTCGCTGCCATGCAGGTCATGGGGGTGATCCTCGTCGCGGCGATGCTCGTCGTCCCCGTCGCCGCCGCCGGCCAGGTCGCGCCGAGTTTCGGCGCGTCGATTTTCCTCGCCGTCGCCGTCGCGGAACTGGCCGCCGTCACGGGCGTGACGCTGTCGTACACCCACGACGTGGCGGCCTCGGGCGCCATCGTGCTGGTCGCCATCGCCCTCTACGTGGCTGCCGCCGTCGTCGCCCGCCGTCGGTAACCGCCGGCCACAAGGGTTTTTCCTCCGCCTCTCTTCTCTGTAAACTGATGAGTACACAACGACTGCAGTCGCTGCCGCTGACGACTGGGGCTATCGCTGGTGCGGGCGCGTACGTCCTCGGCTACGTCTTCACGTATCTGCTGGTCGGGAGTGACGTTCGCGAATCCGCCGCGAATCAGGTCGCCCAGGCGTTCGGGGGACAGGATCTGACGTATCAGGCGGTCGGGTGGGTGTTCTACAACGCCCACTTCGTCTCGACGGTCGTCGACGTGGACGTGCCGTTCATCGGTGGCTCCAGTACGGTGAACTTCATCGCGGAGGTCGACGCCTTCTCTGCGATCCTGTATCTGGTCCCGGTCCTCCTGCTGTTCGGTGCGGGCCTGGCCATCGGCCGCCGGACGGCGGGTGAGCAGGACTACGGTGACGCGGCCGCGGCCGGCGCGACCGTCGTCGTCGGCTACCTGCCGCTGGCCGTGATCGGTGCCTTCCTGGTCCAGGTCCAGTCCGGCGGTTCCTCGGCGGGACCGGACCTGCTCCTCGGGGCCGTCCTCGCGGGCCTGGTCTACCCTGCCGTCCTCGGTGCGCTGGGAAGTGTCGTCGCCTTCGCGACTCAGTCCTGACGAACCCGCGCCCAGAGGACGACCGGACTCGCGAGCACGAGCAGTAACTGCCAGCCAGACTGTGCGACCGGGAAGATCCGGTCGACGCCCTCCGGCTCGGCGCCGCGGTTCGGATCGACGCCGCTGTTGACGTGATAGTCCGCGGTGGTTCCCAGTTTTTTGGGCCCCGCCTCTGGCCCGCCGACCTCGACGAACGTCTGGACGAGCCCTCGCTGGGACGAGAGCTCGAGGGTCCCCTCGATCCGGTAGAACTGGTCGTGCAGGGGGTACAACGGGTTCGCGCCCCAGGTCGTGAACAGGTCGAGCCCCACGGCCGCGAAGACGAACGCGGCGAGGGCGGTCCAGGCGACCGTCGGGGCCGACTCGCCGAACCGCGCCGTGAGCCACCGGTCCTCGCGTCGGGCGTCGGCGTAGATCGCCGCGCCGGCGATCGCGGGCAGCAGGAGGGTGTGGAAGGCCGCGCGGTGGGCGCCCCCGACCAGGAAGCCGAGGAAGACGTCCAGGTCGGCGAAGATCACGACGGCGAACACGACCGCGAGGCTCCGGGGAGAGAAAGCCTCGCCCAGCAACGCGGCCGCGAGGATGCCCGCAAAGGCCAGGTGCACCACCGTCGATGGCATGGCAGGGGCCTGGACGCGGGGGTGCAAATCCCTTCCGGTGGCTCTGCCCGTGACGGCCGCGCCGCCGACCGCCGGTGTCGGTACGTTTTTGCCCTGGAGCGCGTCCACTGTCCCCATGGGCCGCGAACCGCGGCGGGAACTGGCCGAGAAGATCGCCGGTGAGATCACGCTGAGTGACGATCCCGGCGCCACGCTGCGGAAGTGGCGGACGGACTTCGACGTCTCCCAGACGGAACTGGCCGACCACCTCGAGGTCTCCTCCTCCGTCATCTCGGACTACGAGAGCGGCCGCCGCCAGAGTCCGGGCATCGGCGTCGTCGACCGCATCGTCGGCGCGCTGCTCGAGATCGACGAGTCCCGCGGCGGCGGGCGCATCCGCCAGCACGCGCGCGTGCTATCCGCGGGGTTCGACAGCGAGATCGTCCACGACCTCCGGGAGTACCCCGCGACGATCCCGATGGACCGCTACTACGACGCCATCGGCGCGACGGAACTGGTCGAGGGAGCACAGGCAACGGTCGCCGGCCATACGGTCATCGACAGCATCCAGGCGATCACCCGTCTCTCGAGCGAGGAGTTCTACCGGCTCTACGGCCAGTCCACCAACCGGGCGCTGGTGTTCACGAACGTCACGCGCGGCGAGTCGCCGCTGGTCGCCATGCGCGTCGTCACCCCGACGCCGAACGCCATCGTCCTCCACGGACTTGACGAGGAGAGCCTCTGGGATCACGCGCCGCGGCTGGCGCAGATCGACGGCTTCTCGCTCGCGGTGACGACGACGGATCTGCCGACGATGCTGGAAGGATTGGACGAGTTGCCCTGATGGTTCGACGGAAGTGGTATACCGAAATTGCGGTGGGGGAGCATCCGGCGCGCGAAGCGCGCCGGTTCACTGGCCGAGCGAAGCGAGGCAGCCTTTTTCGCCACCGAAAGACTCGCTACGCTCGTCTTTCGAGTGCTCAAGAGAACTCCGTTCTCTTGGCATGCCAAAAATCTTCGATTTTTGAGCACTCCCGCTCACTGCGTCGCCGGACTACGTCCGGCTTCCAGAGGGACCTCCGGTCCCTCCCAGTTCGCGGGAACCACGTTTTTGGCCGGGGGGTTCGCGGGTCGAACCCCCCGGCCAAAAAGGTGGGTTAGCAGAGATTTTGCTGGTAGTACCCGGAGCCGGCGAACCCGTCGTCGAGTTCCGCGGCGGTCGCGTCGGAGAGGAACTCGTCGTCAGCGCCGACGGACGGTGAGAGCCAGCCCGCGTCGGTGTGCGTGCCGCCGTCGACCTCGCCCACGACGTTGTGCAGGAGTTCGTGCGTGATGACCTGGACCCGGAACGGGACCGAGCCGTCGGTAGCCCGCCGCTGGTCGTCGATGACGCTTCCGAAGCCGGGGGCGCTGCCGAACCCGGGGCGGTCACCGCCGTCGATCTCGCCGACCACGACCTGGTGGTACACGCAGCGTCGCGGCCCGAGGTTCTCGGCCGTGTAGTACTGGTGGATCTCCGCGCCGTCGGTCCCAGAGATAACGACTTCGCTCCCGACGGGGCCGCCGTAGCCGTCCCGTCCGTCGTCGTCGATGTGGAGCGCGATCCCGGTCGAGCCGTCCGGGTTCTCGACGGGCATCTCCGCCCAGACCGATTTCAGCGCCCGTTTCTCGCGATCGTTCAGCGGATGGGTGTAGTAGCCGTAATTCAACTGGACGTAGAGATCCATGCGATCGGGATCGGCGTTCGGGAGCGCAGCCCCATCCGCCGTCCGGCCGCGCTCCTCCCACTCGTCTGGCAGCCGGTCCCCGTCAGCGTCCGGCCCTGGGCGGTCGTAGGCGCGTTCGTCGGCGGCGGCGCCGTCGCCGGTGGTGGCTGCGTCATCGTGGAGTACCCCCTCCTCCGCGTTCTCCAGTGCGTCGTCCGGACCGCTGTCGGTGGTGAAGTCCCCCGCGTTGCTGACGGCGCTGTTCTCCCCGAGGTCGCCGATCACGTACGGGAGCGACCAGACCGAGCCGATGAGAAAGAGGACTGTCAGCGCGAAGGCAAAGCCCGCCTTCCCGATCGGCGTGTTCGGCGTCACGAACCGGTAGAGGCGTTTGGTCCGCGGCCCCGCCCGGTGGAGCGCGGCGTAGCCGACCCGCGCGAAGACGACGGCGACGAACACCGTGAGGACCATCGTCCCCAGGAACACCGACAGGATGAATGCCGGTTCGGGGAGCGACTCGCTGGCCCAGCGGATTCCGTCGACGACCGCCCCCGCCGCCGGCGCGAGCAGTCGCCCGACCCTGGTGGGGAAGGCTGCGAGGGCGACGACGAGTCCGACGACCGCACCGACGACCGCACTCTCCGCTGGGTGTGCCATACCCCGAGTTGTCTCCCATCCGATTTGAATCCCTCGTTAATTTTATCGTTATCGATACTTTTTACCAGTCTGCGACCAGATCTACCTTCGAGCGCGTCGGGCTCTCCTCTCTCGAATTTCTGCTATCAGAATCGAAAACGAGCGATCGTAACGGGTCGTTACTCCACGTGGCGGTACTTGCGCTCGCCCATCCGGCCCCAGCCATCCGACCTTTTTCTGCGTCGGGTTCCCTCGCTGAACGCTCGGGAACCCCTCCTTGAAAAACGTCCCCAGAAATTGGAGATTTCTGGTGGGCTGCGCAAGCGCTCCGCTCTTGCGAACGTCGATGAAAAAGCGGGTCGTTCACTTCGTTCACGACCCCTAGAACGACTTCACTCCACGTAGCGGTATTTGCGCTCGCCCATCCGGCCCCAGCCGTCGAAGACGAACTCCTCGTCGGGCGTCGTGAACTCCTCCGCGTCGGCTTCGGTCTCCTTGTCGTGGTTGTGCACGTCGTGGATGTGCTCGTACTCCTCGAAGGAGAGGGGATAGCGCGCCTCGAGCTGTTCGTCGACGTTCAGCGCCTCGATCTCGTCCGCCCAGCCGGGCTGGATCGTCTCGGCGTGGATCTCCGCCTGCGCGCCGCTGCCGTAGGAACCCACGAGCATGCGTTCACCCGTCAGGTCCTCGCCGGCTTCGAGGGCCTGCTTCAGCCCGCTGACTCGGGCGACGTGGACCGAGCCGGTGTACCAGTTGCCCACCTCCCGCGAGATGGTCAGCGTCGGCTCGATGACGTCGTCGTACCAGTCCGCGTACCGCTCGGTCTCCTTCAGGCCGTCCGTGTACTCCGCGATGGCGTCCAGGTAGGCCTCGTCGTCGTCGAACGCCTCCGGCCGCGGCTGGCGACCGATCTCCTCGGCCAGGGCGTCCTCGATCTCGGTGTCGCGGATCATGTGCCGATAGCCGAGCAGTGCGGCCTTCCGGACCATCCCCGGGAAGGGCGTGTGGAAGGGCACCAGCGCGAAGTCACTGGGCTCGACCTCGCCCCAGACCGACTCGAAGTCCATGACCGCCTCGCGCATCCGCGCGAGGTACACCTGCACCGAGCGCTTCCCGTCGACCGACGGGAACTGCTGGTTGGGCTTCAGGAAGTCCGTCTCGTCGGCGCTGCCGAATCCCTGCTCCGGCGACAGTTCCACCAGGTCGGGGTCCTCGCCGATGAGGAGCGCGACCGCGCCCGCGCCCTGGGTCGCCTCGCCGGGGTCGCCCCGGGCGTACAGCGCCGTGTCGGTGGCGACGACGATCGCCTTCCGACCGCGGTGGCGCCCCGCGCGGATCCAGTTGTACGCGTCGTCGATGCTCTGGGTGCCCGCCACGCAGGCGAACTTGCGTTCGCCCTTGTTCGCGTGGTGGAAGTCCCCGTCGTACACCTGCTCGAGACAGCCCGCGATGTACGTCGAGACGGGTTTCGAGTTGTCGAAGGCGCTCTCGGTGGCCACGTCGATCCGGCCGATGTCGTCCGGTTCGAGCCCCTTGCGCTCCATCAGGCGATGGGCGGCGTTGGCCCCCATCGTCACGATGTCTTCGTAGGTGTCCGGGAACGAACTCGAATACAGCCCGAGCCCCTTGGTGTACTTCCCCGGTTCCTCCCCCTTCGCCGGCGCGAACGTCTCCGCCAGGTCCAGTTCGAGCTTCCCCGTTCGTATCTCCACGGCGTCGATGCCGACCGCTGTCATACCAGCAACTGCGGGAACGTGGTATAATATATTGTCGACTGTACTATCGACGATCGTCGACAACCGTTCCCGTCCGACCGTCGGCCTCACCAGCCCTCCCGAACGACTTCTCCAGGAGGCGTCGGAGATCGACCGAGCCCGGGGCGCCGAAGCGAGTCAGTTACAGGTGAGGCCTCCACCGGCCGTATCGATGGTGTCGCCGCTGTTGTCGATCGTCCCGGTGCAGGTCCTGGCGTTGCCCGCGTCGTCGACGACCGTCATGTTGACGGCGACGCCGTTGTTCCCGTTGAAACTGGCCTCGGCGTTGAGCGCGAGCGATTCGTCGGTGAACGATCCCGGCGAGGTGGTGACCACGCGCTGGTTGAACTGGTTCCCGTTCGTCGCCCGGCTAGCGGTGAGTATCGTGCGGTCGATCCCCGACGCGTCACTGGCCTGGAGGTCGAAGAAGACGTCGTCGTCGAAGTCCAGGAAGATCCCTGAGTTGTCGTCGTGGGTCGCAGCCGCGGAACTGATCGTGGGGGGCGTCGTGTCACTTCCGCCACCACCGGCCCCGACGTTCACGAGTTCGACGGCGATGTCCTCGCTGGAGCCACCGCTCGCCACGAAAACGCCGACGGTTCCATTGTTCTGTGCCAGCAGATCCGTCGTCGCTTCACCGTTCGCGTCGGACGTCTCGGTGTTCTTGCTCGAACTCGCGACGGTCGAGTCGTTCACGCCGTAGTCGTGCGTCACTCCCTCGACGCTCGGTGTCGTGTCGCTGCGAAGCGTCAGCGAGGAACTCCCGCTGTTGCCGACGTCCCAGACACACGATTCGTCGTCGCAGTTCGAGAGCGCCGCGCCGGAATTGTCGCCCGTCGCGTCCGGGGCGAGCCAGTCGACCGTGTACGCGCTGGAACCGCCACTCCCACCGTCGGTGTCCCTGACGTTGACTCTCAGCACCGCGTTCTCCGGCCTGCCCGCATCGAACGGGCCAGTGTAGTCTTCGACGTCGGATTGATCGACCGCGTAGCTGACTCTGACGGTATCCGTCAGCTCCGACGTGGTGATGTCGCCTGGGGCACTGTATTCGAGTGCGACGCGCCCCTGGTCGTCTGTCTCTCCGGGTTCAGTCACCGTTCCCTCCGCCGCGCTCGCGTTCACGTCCACACCGCTGACGGGATTGTTGAATCGGTCGCGGACTTCCACCACCAGTCGTTCGTCCCCGCCTTCTGGGACCGACGACCCGTTCCCCTCGACCGGGAGGAGGTATCCCGTTTCGGAGGCTCGGCGTCCGGTCCCGACGCCCACTTTCGCCATCCGGAGGTCGTAGGTGGTGTCCGGCTCCAGATCCAGTCGCAACAGTCCCCAGTCGCCGTCTATCGTGCCCGGATCGACCGTCAGGCCCGCGACGTTGGACTCGCCCGCAGTCAGCTCACGCCAGCGCTCGGCCGAGAGTCGCGTCGGCACCTCGATCGTGACGTTGTGCGAGGTATTCCGCACCGAGACCGTGCGCGTCGACGTGCTCAGTGCGTCGGTATCGACCGAGATGGCTCCGGTCCGCGTCGCGTCGAGGGACCCGTTGAGTGTCACGAGTGTGATGCGATCGCCCTCGATCAGTCCCTGCCCGGTTCTCGGAACCGACTGGTCCCCGTCCGCGCCGTACAGGACGGAATTCTCGTAGATCGAACGCGGCGCCTCGTCGTATCGATTGTAGTCCGGGGTGTAGACGAGACCGCCCGTCTCGTAGACGTGCGCCGATCCGTTCCAGAAGTCCGCGAGTTCACCGCTCCCGCTGGCGGTGGCGTTCTCGATCGTCAGGTTGTATCGCCCGTCGGTGGTTCCAACGGTCCGGAGCGACCCGCTTGCGGGCCCCGGATTCAGTGCGACGAGGCGGCTCGGATACCGGACCCCGAGATCAACCGTCACCGACCGCCCCGTGTTCCCGCCAGGGACCGAGACGATCGCATTTCTGACGTCCTGTAACTGCCCCTGCACTTCCTGACTGTGGGTGAACTCCACCTGCTTGTTCTGATTGGGGACGACGAACGCCTGGTAGGTCGAGAAGGCGATGATCAGCGCCGCGAACAGCAGCACGGCTCCGATCTGGATGGCCTGCCCGCGCTCGTCGTCCCGAAAGATCACGTTCTCGGTGCTTTCGGCTCCGTGAGTAAAACTCGTGTGGCTGTTCCGTCCACCGTAACGCCGTCCGGGGCTACTCGTCGGCGACGAACACCACCGTCCCCTCGGCGACGATCTCGTTCGTCGGCCGGTGGACCACCAGCACGCGCGCCTCGTCGCCGCTCATCCCGTGCTCGCGGACGAGCGCCTCCCCGAACGCCAGCCGGGCGTCGCCGTCGTCGTTCGTCAGGTTCGCCGCGTCGACCCCGAACCGGGTCGTCCCGTCGGGGCCGCGGACGACGACGTCGAGGTCCGAGACCGCGAGCCCGTCGCCGCCGACGTGGGTGACCTGCAGGTGCGTGTCGTTGCCCTCGATCCGGAGGTCCGCGACCGGCGCCGGCTCGTCGACGACGTTCGAGAGGGCGACGACGCTCACGAGTCCGACCATCGTGACGACCACGCCGGTCAGGATGACGACGCCGACGACCTCCGACTGTGCACGCGCGCGAGACATCCGAGACGTACGCAATCGGCGCCGGACGCGCAATAGTATTGGGGGCGTATCGACCCGGCGGCCCCGTCCCCCCGCAACGCGTTCAGTCCTCGTCTTCTTCGACGACTTCGGGGTCGCTCATGGCGGTCTGGAGACTGTCGAGCCCGTTGACCCACTCGGCGACCAGGCCGAACTCCAGGTCTTCGGCCAGTTCCATCGACAGTTCCTCGCCGTCGATGATGCGGGTGCCGGCCTGCGCGCAGTAGCCCAGGGCGGTGTCCGGGTCCTCCTCGGCCTCGGCGTCGGCGGCCGCGCGGACGTACTCCTCGATCGACCCGTCGTCCGCGACGCCGCCCGCGACGTACTCCTCTGCGGCGTAGAAGACGCAGACCAGCGAGGTCTGGACGCCGTCGACGAGCATCAGCTTCTCCTCGTCGTCGAGCTGGACCTCCGAGAGCACGATCTCGCGGATGTCGGCCAGCTTCTCCCGGGCCTCTTCCTCGTCGATGTGGCCGTCCTCGTGGGCCGTGATGATCTTCGCGACCGCGATGGCCGTGTCGTCCTGGAGGTTCAACAGGAGCCGCGCGGAGTCCTCGTCCTCCGGGTCGATCTCCTCCTCGTCGATCCGCTCGATCCAGTTTTGCCACCGCTCCTCGGTATAAAATGTCCCCGGCGGGTCGCTCTCGCTCATACCTCCACCAATGTACGGCCGGGGTTAAAGACTTCGAGGTCAACGAACCTCGACAGACCCGCCGTCCGGCGTCGAAACGCCGGACAGAGGCCTCATATTCCGAGGATTCACGCGTACTGTCGGAGGAGTCCACACTCCGGGCACCGGACCGTGCTCACGGGCCGCCGGCGGCCGCCCCCCAGCAGCCCAAGCAACCCGCCGCCGTCCTCGTCGGTCGTCACGTACGCCGTCAGGAACTCGGCGAAGCCCGCGCGCAGACTGAACTGGACCGGTTCCATCGGCACGCCGCAGTCGGGACAGGTTCGCTCGACCATACGGGCGGTACGGCCCGGCCGTACCTGGGTCCGTCGCCTACCCCTCGATCGCCGCGGAGAACCCGAACAGCCCGCACCCGGGACAGCGGGCGGTCCCCGTCATTCCATGGTCGCCTCCGTGTCGATCCCGTACACCGACGCGGGCGTCTCGACGTGGGCGTTCCGGACGGCCTCGTCGTGGCCCTCCTCGAGCAGCCAGCGGACGCGCCGGGGGACCGTCTTCGGCCCCAGCACGGCCCCCGGCCGGTCGGGGTCGTCGATGAAGTCCGTCTCCATCAGGAACGGCTCGCCCCGCTCTACCGCGACCTCGAGTTCCTCCTTGTCGCTCAGGACGCTCGGGATCGGCCCCGCAAGCCGCCCGCCGGAGTAGTGTTTTACCACGCGCTCGCGCGGGAGGCCACGCTCTTCTGCCCACTCGGCCACCTCGGTGAAGTCCTCGCCGCCCTCGGTGTGCAACTGGACGGCACAGCCCACCTCGCCGGCCAGTTCGAAGGCGTGTTTCATCACGTCGTTCGAGGCCGCCCACACGTCGTCGTCGACGTCGTAGTGGGGCCGCCCGGACTTGATCGCCAGCGCAGGTCCGTCGGCGACGTACTCGGCGGCCACGTCCAGACCCGCCTGCATCAGATCGCGCGCTTCCGCGGGCTCGTAGCCCCGATCGAGAAGCTGTGAGATCAGCGCCGGGTGGACGCCGAGGACGGGCCAGGCCCGCCCTGCCAGCACGTCGGTCGCGTCCTCGACGGCGCCGACGGTGAGGTCGAACCCCTCCCGGAAGTCGTCGGCGGCGTCGACCTCGACGCCGAGCGACCAGGAGGGTTTGTTCAGCACCAGCAGGTGCGTGCCGCCGTGGTCGGCGAACTCCTCGACGGCGTCCGTGTTGCGTCCGTTCACCGGGTCCAGGTGGAGATGGTTATCGAGGACCGGCGTGTCGAGGTCGTCCATACCGACCCTGGTCGGGCCCGCCGCAAAAGCGGTTCGTTCGCCGTCTCCGGCCCGCCGACGCGCCGGAACCGCTTAGTGTCTCCTGGCTGATCGCCCACTCGATGAACTGGGCGGGCGTCTCGATCGTCGAGGTGGCGGTGATCCTCCTCACGACCGGCGCGATCTACGTCGGCAGCGGCTGGCTGGAAGGGGCGAGCGAGGACCTCTCGACGTACTACGGGCTCCCGATGGTCGTGCAAGGAGCGGTCGTGACCGCCGTGGGGTCGAGCTTCCCCGAACTGGCCTCCGTCGTCTTCGCCGCGATCGTGACCGGCTCCATCGAACTCGGCGTGGGGGCCATCGTCGGCTCGGCCATCTTCAACGTCCTCGTGATCCCGGCGGTGTCGACGCTGGCGACCGACGAGCCGATCGAGGCCAACCGGACGCTCGTCTACAAGGAGGCGCAGTTCTACATGCTCGCGGTGTCCACGCTGGTGATTACCTTCGCGCTCGCGGTCATCTACTACCCCGATCCGTCGGCCGCGGGGGACCTGGAGGGCCTCGTGACCCGACCGCTGGCGCTCATCCCGATCGGCCTGTACGGGCTCTACCTCTTCATCCAGGCCCAGGACACCGGCGACTTCGATGCCGACCGGGGTGGACGTGGCGGGATCGACGTCCGCCGCCAGTGGGCCTTCCTGGCCGCCGGCCTCGTCGTCATCCTCGTGGCCGTCGAGCGCCTCGTCCACGCCGTCGACCTGATCGGCGCCGCGCTCGGCGTCCCGGAGTTCATCATGGGTGTGACGGTCATCGCCGGCGCGACCAGCCTGCCCGACGCGCTGGTGAGCGTCCGGGCCGCCCGTGACGAGCGGGGCGTGGCATCGCTCGCGAACGTACTGGGTTCGAACACCTTCGACCTGCTCGTGGCGATTCCGATCGGCGTCCTCATCGTCGGCGCCGCGTCGATCGACTTCGCGATGGCCGTCCCGATGTTCGCCGTCCTCACCGGCGCGACCGTACTGTTGTTCACCGTCCTCCGGACCGACCTCTCGCTCACCGATCTCGAAGCGTACGCCCTGCTCGCGGCCTACGCGGCCTTCGTGCTCTGGATGATCCTCGAGTCCGCGGGAGTGGTCGCCGGGGTGCTCCCGACAGGCTAGTCCAGCGTCACCGCGTCGTGGGCGGCGGTCCGGAGCGCGTCGGAGCGGCCGTGCTCGCCGGGGGCGATGGCGAAGGTCTCGATCCCCCGGCGGGCGGCGGCCTCGACGACCGGCTTGAAGTCGGTGTCGCGGGAGGCGATCGCGAGCACGTCGATCTCGTCCTCGGCGGCCGCCGCGGTCGCGTCGACGGCGAGTTTCACGTCCACGTCGCCGCTGGTGGTCACCACCTCGAACCCGTTGGCTTCGGCGGCCTGGATCAGCCCCGGGGTCGCGTTCTCGTCGAGATACAGTCGCACGACCGCGAGGCGTCCCTTGCCGGCCGCGACCTCGCGCACGTCGGCGAGGTCGACGTCGAACTCGGAGCGCAGGACGTTGGGCCCGTCGACGAACAGTCCCACGCGCGAACCGTCGCGGCCGGCCGACAGCCGGTCCAGCAGTCCCATGGCTCCGAGAGGGCGGGCGAACGTTATATGCGTGGCCGTTTCCCCCGGCCCGCCAGGCCGGTCACTCCGACTCGGCGGGTTCCACGACGACGGTCCCGTCGCTGTCGACGGTCACCGGCCGCCCCGCGAGCGTGAACTCGACCGTCACGGGTTCGGCGGGCGACGATCCCACCACGCGGACGAGCGCGTCCGGGTCGACGACGTCGTTGAGTACCTCTGACAGCGCCAGCCCGTCGACGCCCTTCGCCTCGGCGACGGCGTTGACGACCGTACTCGGTAGCGAATCCGGGTCCTCGGTGTTCCAGGTCGCCCGATGTCTCCCCCCGTCCGAACGATACCGCCCCCCTCCGTCATCACTGCTGTCGGACCACATGCTCGCGGATACATCCACCGGGTAATCAAAGGTTGTGCTTCCGGGACGAACCCCCGCCCCGTCAGGGCCCGGACTGTGCAGTCGCTGTGGGTGCGTCGAAACAGCGAGAAACCGCCGCAGTGGGTCCTCGATCAGGTCAGGTCGGGAACGAGCGGCGCCTCCGTCTCCGTCGCGCGGGCGACTCCGCCGTCCGACGCGACGCGGGCGTCGTCGGTCCTGTCGGTCGCGCTCGCGATCACGGGCACCATCGGGTCGATCTCGTCGTGTCGTGGCCGGGTCATAGTCTGTGGGTCCGCCGTCTTCGTTTCACACTCCCACGGCGATCACTATAAACCTTCATGATTTATCCTGATACAGCGTACGTCCACGACGAATCGAACGATCGTCTCGGTCCAGTTCACTTCGCGTCCGATTCCAGTCGAAACGTCGGGTGAGTGGAGCACAAGTGAACGCTCGTCGAAATCTGCCGGCGGAGCGCGGGTCCCGTGAGCTGGGGGTCAACTGAGCAAGAGACGGCGCTCGGCGTGCTCGTGTTCGGCCGGACCTGTCTCGATGACGAGTCGCTGGACGTCCGTGCGACTGATCCCGAGCGCGCTGGGGCGCACCCACGAGGTCGGTGAGCTACGAGCCCCTGTTTCACCATACACAGATTTTGGACGCATCGACGAGCGTTTGTGCTCTTTCATCCCGGGGCAGGATAAAATCCGTCCGGTTCTGGTCGCGAAAATCGACGGAGGGCCTGGCCGGATCGGTGGATTGATTACGGCGGTGGCTCGTGTCGGGACACATGGCGATTACTGCGGCAGCGATCACCGGCGCGGTGGTGGGGCTCCGGCACTCGCTGGAGGCCGACCATCTCGCCGCGATCTCGACCCTCGTCAACGAGGAGAAGACCGATCGGCCCAGCGTCGTGGGCGCCTCCTGGGGCGTCGGTCACTCGATTCCGATCGTCGCGATCGGCCTCCTGTTCGTCGCCATTAGCGCGTCGCTCCCGGAATCGGTGACCACCGGGTTCGAGATCCTCGCCGGCCTGATCCTCGTCTATCTCGGGCTCCGGATGCTGTTCGAGGTCTCGGGGCTGCTCGCGGTCGAACAGCACGAACACGACGGACACGAGCACACCCACGTCTCCGTCGGGAGCGTCTCGATCGGCTCCTTCCACACGCACGTGGACGGCGAATCGTTCCTCGTCGGGATCGTCCACGGGCTGGCCGGGAGCGGCGCCATCGTCGTCGCGCTCGCGGCGAGTGCCTCCTCGATCACCTCCTCGTTTTCCCTGCTGCTTTCCTTTTCCCTGGTCACCGTCTGCACGATGAGCGTGCTCTCCTTCCTCTGGGGCCGGATCCTCACGACGCGGCTCAAATCGCTCCTGAAGACCGTCGCCGGCGGCGCGAGCTTCGTCATCGGCGGCCTCCTCGTCGTGAACCAGCTGTTCGGCGTCGGCCCGGTCCTGTTCTGACCCCGCGATAGCGACCCCGTTCGGCCCCGACGCAGCCACTCGGGCGTGGCCGGTCCTCGACGCTCAAAACGGCCAGTATGCTTATTCTTCACGATGCACAACATCTGTGAACTACGATGTGGGAGAACGATCGGTCGCTCGGCGACGCGGATCGGGGTGCCTCGGAGATCCTGGGGATCGTCCTGTTACTCGGGCTCGTCCTTGGGGGCGCGATGGCGGTCGTCGTGATGGGGTCCGGCGCGATCACGGAGGCCAAAGACCAACACGAGATGGAGAGTGCCCTCGCGAGCGTGCAACAGCTCGACGCGACCTTCGGCTCGTTCGGCCGGCAGACCGACGACGCGACGGTCGCCTTCGACCTCGGGAACGTCGACCCCGGAGACGTTCGCGTCGTTCGGACGGGATCGATCGCCGTGACGGCCAACGACGACCCGAACTGTCAGGCCTCGATCCCGCTCAGCTCGATCCGGTACGAGGACGACTCGGGGCGGACCGTCGCCTACGAGGCGGGCGGCGTCTGGCGGGCCGGGGAGACCGGGAGTGCGATGGTTTCGGCGCCGGACGTATCCTTCCAGAACGGGACGCTGTCGGTGTCGGTCGTCGACGTCGTGGGTGACGTCAACGCCTCGCGGATCGATGCCCGGATGAACGCGACGCGCTCGGAGGCGACCACCCAGCGGCTGATCGACGACCTCTACGAGGACGATTGTCAGCGGCCGGACAATCTCACGATGTCGGTCCAGAGCGACTTCGACGTCGCCTGGGCGGACTACCTCCGCGGCGAGACGGGACAGCCGGTGACGCGGTTCGAGGGCAACGACACCGTTCGCCTGTCGCTGTCGAGCGACGAGTTGCCCGTGGCGGCCGACGACGCGGCCAATCAGGTGATCAACCTCTCACAGTCGCCGACGGCCGCCTACATGGACCAGGTCGAAATCCTGAACGATCAGATCACCGTCAACAAGTCGGTCAAGAACACGTTCACCGTGACCGCGGCGCCGCTGCACGACGGAATCGACGTGGGGGACGTTCGGGACGTCGAGACCTCACAGAACGTCCGCCGCAAGTCCCTCGACCTGGTGTTCATCATGGACCGGAGCCTCTCGATGAACGACGGCTACCCGTCGAAGCTCAGTCAGGCGAAGTCGGCCTCGAAGGGCTTTCTCGCCGACCTCGATAGCACCGTCGACCGGGCCGGGCTGGTGGGATACACGATGGACGGCTACACCGACGTAACCAAGATCTACCTGATCGACGACGAGAAGTACCTCTCGAACGACTTCAGTGACACCGGCGTCAACGGCACTATCGACCGGCTCGGCACGGAGGGCGGGACGAACATCAACCGGGGAATCGACGTCTCGAACGAACTCTACGACTACTTCAGCGACCAGAACAGGGACCGGGTCGCCATCCTCCTGACCGACGGCGTCAACGACCATCCCGACGGGCAACCGGAGACGGACGAGTTGAACGCCTCGACGATCGACAAAGCGAAGGCGGCCGCTCGAAACGACGTGACCATCTACACGGTCGGGTTCAGCTCGAGCGAAGACCAGGTCGCGGATGACCTCTTGCGAGACGTCGCGGACATCACGGGTGGGGAGTACTACTACGCCGCGGACGGTGACGAACTAGGTGACCGATTCGGTACGATCCTCGAGTCTATCCAGTCGGAGCCACGGGTGACCAGGGCGCCGATCACGACGTCGTTCTCGACCGACGGTGAGCACCCACCGACGATCGCCGGCGACAGCTCGCACCTCGCCCGCGACGACAGCGGCGGCACGACGTATCTCAACGTCAACGACCCGACGGCGCCGTCGCTGTTCGGGCACTCCTTCCCCGTCTCCGGCGGCGAGAGCGTCGACATCGGTGCCACGGAGTACGATTGCGACTCCTGGGCGGGAACCTCCCAGACCGTCCAGAGCGGCGGGGATACCTACCAGGTCGCCAGGTGCGCGTCGCTCGACGAGAGCAGCGGGACGACGGTTCCGACGACCGTCTACACCGACGGCGACGACGCCAGCCCGCTGCTTTCCAGCGACACCGCCGACTGGCAGACGGACATGGGGGACCAGCTCGACCCGTATCTCGACGGGAGTGATCTGGATCTGAAGAGCAACCAGGCCATCATCGCCTACGACTTCGACGACAGCGTCGACTCGGACAACCTGCTGCTGGTCCTGTACGAGGTCGGCCTCCCGGACCAGGGAACCAGAGCCGAGGTCTTCGAACCGCGGGTCCACAACGTCTCCCTGGACGGGTGACCCGGCCCGTCACCGGCGGAAGGAGACGTTGACGACCGTCCGTCGGACGTAGACGCCGCCGTCGTCACCGACGGTACAGCGCGCGGTGTCAGAGTCGACCATCGTCCACCCCGACTCCGGACGCTCGAAGTAGTCCACCCAGAGCGACTCGCGTGGCGAGTTCCGGACCGAGACGTCCACCTCGGTCGGTGCGGTCGAACTGTTCGCGCCGGTCCGGTTGAGCGGGAACAGGAGGTCGGTCCGCTCTCGCACGCCGACCACGTGGACGACGCCGGAGCCGACCTGGCGCTGGTCCGGCCCGTCGAGTTCGACGATCGAAACGATCGCCCGCTCGCCGTCGCGACAGACCAGCTCCGGACGCTGCTTCATGACCCCGCCGGCCGATCCATCCGACCGGAAGACGGCCCCGTTCTCGAAGGCGACGTCCGTGTCCGCGAGTTCGAGCCGCAGCGAGCCCGGCCTGAACGAGTGCTCGACGTTGGTGTCCGTCTCCACCTCGATCGCCGTGTCGTCGATCCACCGCAGCCGGCCGACCGAGAGGTCGATCCTGGTCGAGTGGCGCTTGGCGCGTTGCTGCTGGAGTCGATCGAGGTCGTTCCCGACGGCTTCCATGTTCCGGACGGCGTTGTTGTGTTGCTCGTGGAGCTGGAACTCGCCCAGCGAGCCGATCCCGACCGTCGTGATGATCGCCACGGCGGTGATGATGATCGCGAACGTCCCGATGAACCCGACCAGATCGCTCACGGCGCGGTCGTCGCCGTCGCGGTCTCGCGGCCGGTCACGATCGTCGGTGGGTGTGTTTCGGATCATCGTATCACTCAGTCGTACAGGGTAGAGACGTACTCCAGCCGGTAGATCGGCGTCTCGCCGCTCTGGATCCCGCCGCTGCTGGTCGCCTCCCGCAGGACGACGTAGTGCAGGCCCCACTCGTCGTTGACCTGGGCGCGGTAGGCGTAGCGGTCCTGGCTCGCGTCCGTCAGGCTCGAGTCCTGGCTGAAGTCGGCCTCGGTGAGCGTACCGTCCTCGAACGTGAACAGCCGGTCCCACTCGACTTCCACCGTGTCCATCGGTTTGTCGGTGATCAACACCGCATCGAGGTCCGTGTCGTCCTCCTCGAGGTAGAAGTTCCTGATCTCCATGCTCCCGACCACGTCGGTGAACCGGGTCACGTTGGATTGCCCATCCACCTCGTGGCGGACCGAGAAGGACATCGTCTCGCCGCTGATGTCCTGGCCGTAGTCGTCGACGGTGATCGTCACGTCGTCACCGGGCTGGACCGTCGTGTCGAAGCCGGTCACGATTATGCCGTCGTTCGGGACTTCGGTGTCGTCGATCTCACGCACGCTCGAATCGGTGTCGGAGGTGATCGTGACCTCTGGTTCACACAACCACCCGTAGCAATCCAGTTCGTCGACGTCGTTCGGCGGATCGATCAGGATCGACTCGATGGTCACCGGGTGGGAACTCCAGTTGTTCGTCATCGTGAACTCCGTCTCGTCGTTGCCGCTCGCGATCGTGAGATCGCGGTTGTACTCGAGCCCGGCGACGGTGATGTTCTGGCTCGTCTTGACCGTGGCGCCGTCGTCGTCGGTGACGTTCAGGTAGACTTCGTAGTAACCGGGGTCGTGATCGTAGTCGTAGGTGATCTTCGGTTTGGAACTCCCGATCCGATCGCCGTTGCCGAAGCTCCAGGTGTAGTTGACGATGCGACTGTCGTCGACGGACGTCGACCCGTCGAACAGGATGTCGTTCGAACTGTCCGGCGCGCCCGGGTCGATCGTGAACCGCGGGACGGGTTCCTGATTCAGGCCTCCAGACACCCGCGTCGTGCTCGTGAAGTCGTGGCCGACGCCGGGCCGAAGCGACTGCCGGCCCGCGTCGGGTGCCGCCTCGCCCTGGGGCCGTCCTTCGAGTCTGAACTCGCCGGCGCCGTTCGAATCGACCGACAGGTCGTTCTCGGCCTGCAGCGGGACGTATTCGGTGATCGAGTGCCCCGCCGACGTGACGACCAGACACGTATCGGGATCCATGCCGTCCGCTTCGCAGTCGCTGCCCTGCCGGAGTCTGACGTTGTAGGACTCGCCGGCGATCAGTGGCTGGTGGCGCACGGACATGGACACGTTGCCGCCACGCTCGCTCATCCGGTCGAGCTGTGTCAGTTCCGCCGCGAGCCTGTTCCCCACGGTCTCCATCTGCTGGCGGGCGCTGGACTCGCGCTGATCGGACAGGAGCGTCCCCGCCGAGTACAGCAGCCCGACGATGAGCAGGCTCGCGATCCCGACCGCCAGGACGTGGGAGACGACCGCGCTCCCTCTGGACTGTCCGTTCATGGATACACGCTCACGTTCTGCGTTCGGTCGATGGTGACGCCAGTGGTGTCGAACGTGACGGTGACGTTCGCCTCCCAGACGACGGGGGCGGTGCAGGGACGGTCGGCATCGACCCCGTCGTCACAGGTCGGGTACGGATCCACGGTGCCGTCGTCGTAGGTGTCGACCGTGTCGTTCGCCACGAGGCCGAACTTCCCGACGCCGCCCTGGCCGTTCTCGATCCGGACGGCGACTGGTCCGCCGACGTTTTCGAGGCCGGGGAAGTCGCAATCGGCTGTGTGCGCGCGTCCCGAGACCAACCCGAGGAGGGAACGGCCCCCGCGGGTGTCGCAGGTCGTGGTGCCGTCGGGGCGGTCGCTGGCCGTCCAGTCGACGCGCACGCTCCCGTCGCGCTCCTTGCCAAGTTCGAGCTGCAGGGACGAGCCGGTCGCGTTCGTCGCCGACACGTTCACCGTGCTGAGCCACCTGCTTCGCATGTTGGCGTTGACGACGAACCGGCCAACCTCTCGACGCTGGCCCGAGACGTTCCGGATCAGCCACCAGTCGGAGCCGCCGCCCGGCGACTGGTACCGGTCGTCACCGACCTGGACGATGCGCTCCCCCCAGGTACTGCTCGCGTTGTGGTACGCCAGATCGACGTAGGTCGAGCCGCTGGCGCCGTAGGTCTCACCCAGGAGACGACCGTACCGGCTCACGTTCTCGTGGATCGAGGCGTTCACCGCGGGCGCGGTGACGTTTCGCTCCCGGTGGTTCACCTCGAGCAGGAGTCGCTGGACGTTCCGCCTGGCCTCGAACTCGAACGACTCCGCCTGGTCCGCGCGGTCGAGTCGGTCGCCCGCCAGCCCGTCCTCGGTGACGATGAGCGTGTTCACGACGACGACCAGGCCGATGATGACGAACGCGACCGCGATGGCACCGGTCAACAGGACCTGCGCCCGTTCGCGCCGGCTGCTCTGGCTCACCATACGGTCAATCGCACCTCCACGACGTTGTACACCGGTCCGTCGACGGCGTTCGGCACGGGATAGTAGCCCCCGCTGCCACCGCGACGCGAGCTGATCTCCTGGAGTTCGATCCCGGACGTCGTCGGGGCGGTGAGCGTCTGGTTGTCGTACAGCGTGATCGTGTACGTCGCCCGGACGGCGGTCTCGTCGGGTTCACCGCGCCTGACGATGGGCGTCGACTCCCAGCCGTTCGAGAGCGACTCGTTCCGGTACCTGATCCGGAGGTTGTAGGTTCGGCCCTGCTCGGTGATCGTCGACTCGAGGATCCGGCCGACCTGTCCCGGTGGCGTCCCGTCGCCGTAGCCGACGCGGCTCCCGACCGCCCCGTAGTACTGCTCCTGGGCGGGCGCGTAGTACCGAATCAGCTCCGAGAGGCCGAACGTGTCGTTCCGTGCCGCCATCCGCAACGCGTCGTCGGCCTGGGCCGACACCTCGGCCTCCGCTCCGGGACCGCCGTCGTCGTCGGTCGGGACCGCGTTGATGGCCTGTAACGCGAACAGCACGGCCGTCAGGAGGACGATGGCCCCGATGAGCCCCTCCAGGGTGAAGGCCTGTCCCCGCTCGTCGGGCGCGGCCCCCATGCTCACCACACCTCCACCACGAGCCGACACACCGGATCGCAGCTCGTCCCGCGGAGTTCGACGAGTCGGCTCGCGCTCGCGACCGACCCGCTGGTCCGGTTCAGGTCGTTCGTGAGCGGGGCGCCACCGGCCCTGACGACGGACCCGTTCGGCACCGTCCGGACGGAGATACTGACCCGTGCCGTCGGTGGGAGCGCGTACCGCTCCCGGATCTCGTCTTGCTCGAGGGCCAGCACCGTGTCGAGGGTGCTCGTCGACAGGGTGGGGTCGTCCAGCGCAACCGAGAGGTTCGAGACCAGCGTCTGTGCGACCCTGTCCGCCTGGGCCTCCTCGTCCCCGCCGACGCCGACCGTGTACGGCGACAGGTACCCCGGCAGGAGACTGAGGACGAACATCGTCGTCACGAGGAACAGCGACACCCCCAGGAGGAAATCCTGTAGCGTCTGTCCGCGCCGGTCCCCCCGGAGCCGTCCGGCCGTCACCCCGCCGTCTCGATCTGTTCTCATCTCTGATTCAGTTTACCCCGACGTCATCTGGCTGCAACTATCGCGTACCGATCGGACCGAGAAACTGCAGGGGCCAATCGAGGATGCGTCTCGTATCCGATCACGTTGCACATTGTCTACCATTTGTTGTTCATCATCGTGAATAAGTATAGCGGGCGTATCGATCCTGAAATTCGAGGGGGTTGGACCCGCTCCCGAGCCCCGTCGTGACGGTCGCGGTCGGGGACGAGTACGGCGATCCGGAGTCGACAGTGGTCATGGTGATGGACCGTAAGTAGACCAAAGAGTTAGGTCGCTGGCCGGGGCGGATACAGGTATGACGGAACGGACGCCGCCCCTGCACGGGATACACGAGGACAGGGGGGCGACATTCACCGACTTCGGCGGGTGGGAGATGCCGGTCGAGTTCGACTCTATCCGCACCGAACACGCGGCCGTCCGCGACTCGGCCGGGATCTTCGACGTCTCGCACATGGGCGAGATCGAGGTGTCCGGCCCGGACGCCGAGCGGCTCATGCAGCGACTCACGACCAACGACGTGACCGCCCTCGATCCCGGCGAGGCCCAGTACGCGATGATCACCGACGACGACGGGATTATCCTCGACGACACGGTCGTCTACGACCTCCCCGACGACCGGCCGGCGGATTTCCTCTTCATCCCGAACGCGGGCCACGACGGGCAGATGTACGACCGCTGGGTCACCCACCGCGACGAGTGGGGACTGGACGCGACCGTCGAGAACCGCACCGACGACTACGCCATGCTCGCCCTGCAGGGCCCGGAAGCCGAGGAGCGCCTGCTCGACGCCGTCGCCGACGACCAGCGGACCGCGATCTGTGACCTCTCGCGGTTTTCGACCATGACGGCGACCGTCGGCGGCGTCGACGCCCTGGTCGCCCGCACCGGCTACACGGGCGAGGACGGGTTCGAACTGATCGTCCCCTGGGACGAGGCCGTCCGCGTCTGGCGGCAGTTCGACTGCCAGGCCTGCGGGCTGGGCGCGCGGGACACCCTCCGCATCGAGATGGGCTTTCTGCTCTCCGGGCAGGACTTCGATCCCGAGGACGACCCCCGGAACCCCTACGAGGCCGGCGTCGGCTTCACGGTCAAACTCGACACGGAGTTCGTGGGCCGGGACGCCCTGGAGGGCGTCGAGGCCCAGGGCGTCGAGGAGAAGCTGACGGGCTTTCGCCTCGTGGATCGGGGCGTCCCCCGCGAGGGGTACGTCGTCCAGGACCTCGACGGCGAGCCCATCGGCGAGGTCACGAGCGGGACGATGAGCCCGACGCTGAACAAGCCGATCGGGCTGGCGTACCTCCCGGTGGAGTACCGGAGTCCGGGCGTCAACGTCCAGGTCGTCGTCCGGGGCGAGCCGAAAAAGGCACAAACACAGGCGTTGCCATTTCTGGATAGATGAGCTTCGAGATCCCAGACGACTGTCGGTTCCTGGAGTCCCACGAGTGGGCGCGGCGCGAAGACGGGACGGTGCGCATCGGCGTCTCGGACTTCGCCCAGGACGAACTCGGCGACGTGGTCTTCGTCGAACTCCCCGACGAGGGGACGCAGGTGACCAAGGACGCGGACTTCGGCGTGGTCGAGAGCATAAAGGCCGTGTCGGACCTCTACGCCCCGGTTTCGGGCACCGTCGTCGGCGTCAACGAAGACCTCGTCGACGCGCCGGAACTGGTCAACGAGGATCCCTACGGCGACGGCTGGATGCTCGAGGTGGAACTCGACGACGAGAGCGAACTCGACGCCCTGCTCTCGCCCGACGAGTACGAGGACCAGATCGCCTGAGGAGCCCGCCCCGCCGACGGATTCTTCCGAAACGTTCGACACGCGCGACTGAGTATCGGCGCAGAGCCGGTCGTCCCCGCTCCTCGGGTCGGAACCCCGTCACAGAGACGACGGCGTCCCGCTGGTGTTCGCCACAAACGGGTTAGGGGAGGGCCGAGTAGCCCGACGCATGGACTCTGTCAGCGTAACGCGGACGTTCGACGCCCCGCCCGACCAGATCCGCGAGGCGATGGCCGACGTCGAACGGTTCATGGAAGGGGCCGGATTCGACGCGGTCGACGTCGACGGCGACGCGATGCGCATCGAGAACGGGTTCAGCATCGCCGCCATCGAACTGTCGCTCCGGCTCGTCGACCGGGAGGGCGCCGAACTGGCCTACGAACAGGTCGACGGCATCTTCGACGAGATGTGGACGACCTACGAGGTAACCGCCCAGAACGGTGGGACCCGCGTCACGGCGACGACCGAGTTCTCGCTGGACGTGGCCGTGATCGGGAGCCTGCTGGACGCGACGGTGATCAAGCGACAGCGCCGGCGCGAACTGGACGCCCAGTTCGACTGGCTGGAAACCGAGACCGGCGAGTGAAGCCGCCGGTCCCGCGCCGTTCATCCGACTCCTGTCCGGCGGTTCCCTGACGCTGTCAGTGGCTCTCGCCGACGCGAACTCCGCCGTCGCGTAGCCGCCGGCTCGTCCCCACCCGTGTCCGTGACTGGCTGATTTGATATCGCGAATAACAGTTTACGCACCCGGTCGGTGGACACGGAATCCACCGGAGAGCGGCGAACGCAACACTTTCGACGCTGGCGGGTCGGATCCTCGAACGACTCCGGAAACGTGACAGCTTCGACCGAACTGATCGCGCTCGTCGTCACGGTCATCGGCGTCGGCGTGGCCGCACAGGTGCTCTCGGACTGGTTGAGCGTGCCGAGCGTGCTCTTCTGGCTGGTGGCGGGCGTCGCCGCTGGCCCCCAGGTGCTGGGGATCATCGACCCCGGGACGATCGACAGCGGCGCGCTGTCGGCCATCGTCGGGCTGAGCGTCGCCGTCATCGTCTTCGAGGGTGCCTTCCACCTCCGGGTCGATCGATTGCGCGAGGCGCCCCGGGAGACGCTCAGGCTGGTGACCGTGGGCGCGGTCATCTCCCACCTCGCGACGACCGTCGTCGTCCGGTACGCGCTGGGGACCTCCTGGGAACTGGCGCTTTTGATCGGGTCGCTGCTGATCGCGACCGGCCCGACGGTGATCAACCCGATCCTGGCCGTCGTCCCCGTCCGCGAGCGCGTGGCGACGACCCTGGAGACCGAGGGGGTCGTCAACGACGTCACCGCCGCCATCCTCGCCATCGTGATGTTCGAGTACCTCCTGCTGGAGGGGGAGGGACTGCCGACGCTGATCGGGCAGTTCGCCTTCCGGCTCGGGGCCGGCGTCCTGGTGGGCGTGGCCGTCGCGACGGTCGTCTGGCTGCTGCTGGCGCGCGTCGAGTTACCGACCGAGAACGCCCTCCGTAACGCGCGACTCGTCGTGTTGGCCGCGGCGCTGTCCGCCTACGGGCTCGCGGAGGCCGGACTCGGCGTCGGCGAGTCGGGCATCGCGGCCGTCGCCGCGGCCGGGTTCGTTCTCGGGAACGTCGACCTCCCGTACCGCGAACAGATCGAGCAGTTCAAAGGCGACGTGACGCTGGTCGTGCTCACCTTCGTCTTCGTCGTGCTGGCCTCGCTGCTCTCGCTCTCCGACCTCCTGTCGCTCGGACTGGGCGGACTCGTGGTCGTCGTCGCCGTCGCGCTCGTAATCCGGCCGCTGCTCGTTTTCCTCTGCACCGTCGGCGGGCGGTTGACGCTCCGCGAACGGCTGTTCGTCAGTGCCATCGGGCCGCGAGGGATCATCCCGGCGAGCGTGGTGACGCTCTTTGCCCTCCGGATCGGCGACAGCCAGCCAGCGGTCGCGACGACGCTGGTCGGGACGGTCTTCCTCGTCATCTTCGCGACCGTGACCTTTCAAGGGGGTCTGGCGAGACACATCGCGCAGGCACTGGACGTGATCCCGAACCGAACCATCATCGTCGGCGGCGGACGGATCGGCACGGCGCTGGCCGAGCGACTCGCGGACCGCGGTGAGGCGGTGACCATCGTCGACCACGATCCGGACGTGGCCGAGCAACTCAGAGAGGCCGGCTACCGGGTCGAAGTCGGTGACGGTGCGAGCAAGGACGTCCTCACGCGGGCCGGCGCGGAGAACGCCAAGGTCGTCGCGGCCGCGACCGCCGACGACGACGTGAACCTGCTCGTCGGGCAACTCGCCCGGAACACCTTCGAGGTCGAGACGATCGTCGCGCGGGTCAACGACCCCGACAACGAGGCTGCATTCCGGGACCTGGACGTCGAGGCGATCTCGACGGGGATGTCCGTCGCGTGGTCGATGGACAACGTGATCGAGCGGCCGGCGATCGCGCGCTGGATGACGGAACTGGACCGGAGCGGCGACGTGCAGGAGGTCGAAGTGACGGCCGACGCCGCCGCCGGTCGCACCGTGTCGGATCTGGCGTCGAACCTCCCCGACGGGTGCTACGTCGGGTTGATCAGTCGCGGGGACGAGAACCGCATCCCCCACGCCGACGACCGGATCGAGCGCAACGATCACATCACGATCATCGGCCGGACGGAAGCCGTCCACGGGGCCATCGACTTCTGCACCGCCTGAACCGGGACACTCTTTTCAGGTCGGGCGTAACACTCCCCAACCACACACAGGGCGGCGTGCCGTCCTGCGGTAGTTACCATGACCGACAACGACACACGCGGGAGCCCGTACGCGCCCCACACGGCGACGGAGACGGCGGCGATGCTGGACGCGGTCGGCGTCGACAGCGAGTCGGACCTGTTCGACATCCCCCCGGCGGTGCGGTTCGACGGCGAGTTCGGCATCGACGCGAGCGACGAACGCGCCGTCCGGCGCGACGTAGAGCGCACCCTCGCTCGCAACGACGACCTGACGGAACTGCTCGGCCGCGGCCACTACGACCACTACGTCCCGTCGATGGTCGACCACCTGGCCGACCGCTCCGAGTTTCTCACCTCCTACACGCAGTACCAGCCCGAAGTCGCGCAGGGCTTTCTCCAGGCGCTCTTCGAGTACCAGTCGCTTTTGGTCGAACTCACCGGACTCGAGGTGGCCAACTGCTCGATGTACGATGCGGCGACGGCGCTGGGCGAAGCCGCCACGCTCGCCAGCCGCGTGCGTTCGGTTTCGGGCGACCGGGTGCTCGTCCCGGCCCAGCTGAGCGACGGGCGACGCGGCGTACTGGAGAACTACGCCGACGGCGCCGACCTGCTCGTCGACACCTATCCCATGGCCGACGGCGCCGTGGACATCGATGCCCTCGAGGGAATGATGGACGAGGACGTGGCGATGGTGTACGCGGAGTCACCGACGATCCGGGGCGTCGTCGAACCGTC
Organism: Halorientalis sp. LT38; assembly: GCF_037031225.1. NCBI lineage: Archaea > Methanobacteriati > Methanobacteriota > Halobacteria > Halobacteriales > Haloarculaceae > Halorientalis > Halorientalis halophila. The sequence continues at coordinate 2,971,146 of NZ_JAYEZN010000001.1, forward strand.
GCTGTCGGCGGTCGGTGGCCTCGCCGACGCCCATGACGCGCTGTTCTGTCTCGGCTCGGATCCGGTGGCGCTCTCACTGCTCGAATCGCCTGCAAGCGTCGGGGCGGACGTGGTCGTCGGCGACGCGAGTACGCTCGGTCTCGGCCGGAGTTACGGGATGGGGCTGGGGATGTTCGCGACGCGCGAGGACTACCTCCGGCAGGTCCCCGGCCGGCTGGTGGGGGCTGGCGAAGACGAAAGCGGTCGCAGAGCGTACACGCTGACGCTCCAGACGCGTGAACAGCACATCCGTCGCGAGCGTGCCACCTCGAACATCTGCACCAACCAGGCCTGGGTGGCGCTCCGGGCGGCCATGCACGCCGCCTGGCTCGGGCCGGACGGACTCGTCGACCTCGCCGAGGACTGCGTCGCCTACCCGCGCGACCTGGCGGCCAGGCTGGACGAGATCGAGGGCGTCCAGGCGCCGATCCACGACCGTCACCACTTCCGGGAGTTCCAGGCGCGGACGGACCAGCCCGCCGCGGCGGTGGCGGGCGACCTGCGCGACCGCGGCTACGCGGTCCACACCCTCGGCGAACACCGACTGGGGATCTGCGTCACCGAGCGGACCGCAGACAGGCTCGATCGGTTCGTCGCCGCGATGGCGGAGGTGGCCCCATGAGCGAGGGCGAAGGTGACGGGAGCCGGGAGTCCACCGGACCGCTCGGCTACGACCAGGCCCGCTGGACCGACTCGGGGGAGCGGTACGAGCCGCTGCTCTCGGAGAAGGACTCGACGGAAGTCGAGGTCGGGGGCGACGACTCGCCGCTGCCCGACGACCTGACCCGTGATTCGCTCGAACTGCCCGCCCTCTCGGAGCCGGAACTGGCGCGCCACTACACCCGACTCTCCCAGATGAACTACGGCGTCGAGAGCGGCCCCTTCCCGCTCGGCTCCTGCACGATGAAGTACAACCCCAAGTTCACGGAGGACGTGGCGGCCCTGCCCGACGGCGCGGTCCATCCGGACCGTCCGGACGAGACGGTCCAGGGGACGCTCGCGATCCTGGCCGGCCTGCAGGACTACCTCGGACGGATCGGCGGGATGGACGCGGTCACCCTCCAGCCGCCGGCCGGCGCGGCCGGCGAGTACGCAGGCATCCTGATCGCGAAGGCCTACCACGAACACCGGGGCGAGGAGCGGACGGAGGTCGTCGTCCCCGACAGCGCCCACGGCACGAACTTCGCGAGCGCGGCCCTGGCCGGCTACGACGTCGTCGAACTCCCCAGCGCCGAGGACGGTCGCGTCGACCTCGACGCGCTCCGGGCCGCCGTCGGCGACGACACCGCGGCGCTGATGCTCACGAACCCGAACACGCTGGGCTGCTTCGAGCGGGACATCGAGACGATCGCGGAGATCGTCCACGACGCGGGCGGCCTGCTCTACTACGACGGCGCGAACCTCAACGCCCTGCTGGGGCAGGCTCGCCCGGGCGACATGGGCTTCGACGTGATGCACTACAACGTCCACAAGACCTTCGCGACGCCCCACGGCGGCGGCGGGCCAGGGGCCGGACCGGTGGGCGTCAATGCGGAACTCGCGCCCTTCCTGCCGTCGCCGCACGTGCGGCGCGTGCCGCGAAGCGGCACGGACGGGTCGAGCGGGGAACGGAGTGACCCGCGAGACGGGCCCCACCACGACGGCTACGAGCGTTACGACCCCGAACACAGCGTGGGGAAGGTCCACGGCTTCGAGGGCAACTGGCTCGTCCTGATCAAGGCCTACGCGTACATCTCGCGGCTGGGCGACGCCGGACTGGCGGACGCCAGCGCCAAGGCCGTCCTCAACGCGAACTACCTGGCCGAACAGGTGGACTACGAGGTGCCGTTCGGCCCGTTCCACCACGAGTTCGTCGCCAGCGCGGGCGACCAGGACGCCGCCGACGTGGCCAAGCGAATGCTCGACTTCGGCGTCCATCCGCCGACCACGAAGTGGCCTGAGATCGTCGGCGAGGCGCTGATGACCGAACCGACCGAGATCGAGGGCAAACGCACGCTCGACCAGCTGGCAGCGGCCTTCGACGCCGTCGCCGGCGAAGACGATTCGACGCTCGAGGCCGCGCCGTCGAAGACGAGCGCCCGCCGGATCGACCAGGTCGCCGCAGCCCGGAACCCGCGGCTCTCGTGGCAGGCGCTCGACGACGGCGAGGAGTGACTCCCCCGCCGTCCGCGGCCCCCTTACAAATCATTAATAGTCGAGCGGTGCTGCGTTAACATATGACCGTCGTCAGCGTCTCGATGCCCGAGGAGTTACTCGAACGGATCGACGAGTTCGCGGACGGCCACGGCTACACCGGCCGGAGCGAGGTCGTCAGGGAAGCGGCTCGAAACCTCCTCGGCGAGTTCGAAGACCGTCGGCTGGAGGGCCGCGAACTCATGGGCGTCGTCACCGTCCTGTTCAACTACGAGACCACGAGCGTCGAGGAGCGGATGATGCACCTGCGTCACCAGCACGAGGGACTGGTCCAGTCGAACGTCCACAACCACGTCGGCGACGCCTACTGCATGGAACTGTTCATCCTCGAAGGGTCCCTGGAGGAGATTTCTACCTTCGTGGGCAAGATCCGGGCGACCAAGGACACGCTGACGGTGGATTACTCGGTGATCCCCGTCGACGGGCTGGACGGGGCGTTGACCGGCGGAAACTGATCCCAGCGGGGGTGAGAGCGGAGCGCGCGTGGTTCGATCTCGCGGGGGCAGGATCTCAGCCTCGAAGCCCGCCGGGACGTCGCTCGACCGCCGGTATCGCGGCACGGCTATCGGCTGCGTGAACGGTGAAGACCGAACCGATCGCCATCCTGCCCGCCAGCGTGACGAATAGAGCCACAGCGAGACGTGTCTGAGAGGAATCGATCACTCCGGGGAGCTATCGCAATGCCGGGAATACGGGTCGCAGCGGTTTTCACCGCTCGAGACAGCCCCGCTCGGCCCGTACGATTCGTGTGCAACCTCGATTTCCTATTGCGACATACCGTTTAGGCGTACTGGCTGCGAACTCTCTACGAGCCGCTCACGACCGTTCTGAGGCCGGTTCGCCGCCGGTACGACTGCTGAGCTAGCAAGGAGAGGGTCGAACGCGGAAATAGAGGGGGCGAATCGGTGGGGACTCGGCCGAATCCGACGGACTGGGGGCTGTTTCACCGGTCTCGTTCGCCGATCGGGGGCTCAGCACGGTCGCTCGTTCGCGATGCAGCGGATCCGTCGGGCGCTGGAGTCACGAAGGAGGCTCCGGGGGCCCGGATGCGCGGCGAAGAACGTGGGTTCGTGCGCGAAGCTGCCGAGTGGCGCTGAGAAACGGCTCCGTCGGCGAATCGAAACGGCGGGTGAGCGCGCAACGTGTCGAATTGCAGGGCCGTCCGGTGCCCTCACGGTCTCTGGTGACGGTGATCGACGAGAACGATGACGGCGATCGGGTCAGGCGGACGCGCCGGTGTCGATGCCGTCGATCTTCACGAAGCCGTAGTCGCAGTCCGGGCAGTGCCACTTCACCTTCTGTCCCAGGTGGAGCGTGGTGCTCGCCGCCCGGTAGAAGGTCTTCGACTCGCCACAGCTCGGACAGGATCGATCGAGTTCCATGGCCATGTCCCGCGCTTTGCCGGCCGGACAGTTCAACGTCCCGGTTTTCGAGGGGGATAAACGACTGACCGCTATATCGAATCGGCAACGGCGCCGCCGAGCTGGGTCGATCCGAAACCCGAACTGTAGGGCACTGCGGACGGTCTGTCGGCGTTACCGGGCCCGGAGGAGGTGCGCCCGGCCGGCGAGCAGGCCGAGGAACAGGCCGGTGAAGTGCGCGACCAGGGCGGCGCGGGCCGAACCGGTCGCGAGCGTGACGACGGCGGCGACCAGCAGGAAGGCGAGTACCTGGACGCGCGTGGAGAGGGCGACGCCGCCGACGACGGTCTCGGTGAGCCGGTTGCCGGTCAGGAGGTAGCCCAGGAACGCGAAGATGGCGCCGCTGGCGCCGAGGACGCCCGTCGCCGGCCCGAAGAGGTCCCCGAGCGTGATCTGGGCGACGCCGGCGAGGGCGCCGGTCCCCACGAAGAAGACGTGATAGCGCAGGCTGGTCGTCTTCCGTTCGAGCAGGAAGCCGGTGACCAGCAGGCCGGCGGAGTTGGCGAGCAGGTGATCGAGGGTCTGGTGGGCGTAGACGCTCGTGACGACCGTCCACGGGTGGACGGCCACCGGTGGGTGCAGGACGAACAGCGTCCCGGAGAGTCCGAAGGGCACGGCCGCCCACTCGAGGAGGAAGACGACGACGAAGATCGACAGCGTCGTGATCGTCGGACTCCCGCCCCTGGCCATACCGACTCTGGAGTCCCCGAGCAGTAAACTCCGTCGCCGTCGGGGAGCTATAAGACCGTGGCGACCCACGTTTGCGCCATGAAGATCTACACCGGCCGCGGCGACGAGGGACTGACCGATCTCCGGAACATGGACCGCGTGTCGAAGGCCAGCCCGCGGATCGAGGCCTACGGCACCGTCGACGAGGTCAACGCGCTGGTGGGCGTGGTCCGCCCGACGGGTCAGGACGACGTCGACGAGCAACTCCGGGCGATCCAGAACCACCTCCACGTCGTCCAGGCGGACTTCGCGAACCCGAATCCGGACGAGGACGACCCGCAGATCACCGACGAGCACGTCGAGGAACTCGAGTCGTGGATGGACGGGTACGACGAGGAACTCGATCCACTGGAGTCCTTCATCCTCCCCAGCGGCAGCGAACCCGGCGCGAAACTCCACCAGGCCCGGGCGGTCTGTCGCCGCGCCGAACGGCGGGCCGTGAGCTTCGCCTCGGAGGAGGCGGGCGTCAACGACGCCGCCATCGTCTACCTCAATCGCCTCTCGGACTGCCTGTTCACGCTCGCGCGCGTCGTCAACAAGCGCGAGGGCGTCCGCGAGGAGAACCCCGAGTACTGAGGCCCCGGTCCAGTCGCAACAGCTGCTCGCGTCGACCTACTGGGGCTCGTAGACCAGCACGCCGCCGCGGTCGCGAAGCGTCACCTCGCCCCGGTCTTCGAGCACGTCGAGGTGGCCCACCGCCTCGCTCATGCCGGCGAAGGACTCGGTGACCGGCAGGTCCTCGAACAGCCCCTCCATCACGTCGACCGGCGTCGTCGGGCCGTCGACCAGCGCTTTCACGTTCGCGGTGCGCTCCTCGTGGGCCTCGCGGATCTCGCCGATACGCTCGCTCGGCCGGTCGATCAGGTCGCGGTGGCCGGGGAGCAGTCGGTCGTAGTCGCGGTCGCGGAGGCGGTCGAGCGAGCGGTTGTAGGCCGGGAGGACCCGGGGTCGCTCGCCGTCCTCGCCGGGCGGCAGGAGGAAGGGATTCGGCGTGATCTCGAGGAGGACGTGGTCGCCGACGATCGCCTGGCGCTCCCCGTCGGCGTCGAAGGAGAGGACACATTCCCCGTCCGCGTGGCCGAGTACCTCGTCGACGTCGAGGACGGTGTCGTGGACGACGAGGGTGTCGCCCTGGACGACCTCCTGGTCGACCGCGACGTCGGGGGCGTACCGCAGGAACACCTCGGGGAGGCCGGTAACGGTCTCGGCGGTCGAGCGGGCCATCCCGCAGCGCTCGAAGAAGTCGGTGAAGAACTCGCATTCGCGCTCGAAGCGGCCCTCGAAGTCGCTGACGATGGCGGCGGCGTCGGGGGTGGCGACGACGGTCGCGCCGGCGTCGCGGAACCGGTGGGCGAGTCCGAAGTGGTCGGGATGTGGGTGGGTGATCACCACGCGCTCGATATCGTCGGGTTCGAGGTTTCGTTCGTCGAGCGCGTCGAGCAGGTGCGACCAGGCCTCCTCGCTGTCTGGACCGGGATCGACGAGGGTGCGCCCGGCGAGGTAGGCGTTGACCGGGCCGATCTGGAACGGCGTCGGAACCGTGAGGCGTGTGAACATGCAATCGCCTACCCGCCGCTGGGGCATACAGTTTTGGTCGAAAAGCGCGGCCGGCGAGTCCGTGCCCACGGTGAGGCTCGACGGCCGAGTACCGTTTGGACGCGTTGTTGGGACAGACGCGTGGCCGACCCCCGACGGGGCTGCAGCCGATTTTAGGTACGCCTAAATAATTGAAAAAGGTTGTGGTCGGCCCCGCCGGGCAGTGCACCCCGTCACCCTCTGACGGCCCGGACGTGTAGGGCCACAAACCTTTTATCTGTCCTCTGCGTAAGGACGGATATGAACAAACACTTCGAAGACGCGGGCTACTACCTGAAGCGAGCGGGCGAGACGGCAAAGCGCGGCGTCGTGGAGGAACTCGAACCGGTCCAGCGGCGCGTCGAGAAGTTGACCGGCGGCGAGGACGAACCGGAACCGGGCCGGCTGGAGGAAGTCCGTGCGGACCTGAAGGAGATCCAGGGACGCGCAGAGGGCGAGGCGAAGGAGGCCATCGCGAAGGCGCGGGAGCGGATCGATTCCTACCGGACGGCGGAAGCCTGAGAGGTAACCCTTAAGTCCGGTCCAGCGGTAGGATTTTTCGCCGGGTCGGTGATCTAGTCCGGTTATGATATCTCCTTCACACGGAGAAAGCCGGCGGTTCAAATCCGCCCCGACCCATTTTCAAGGGACAAGACGAGGAGCGCTGCGAGGAGTCCGTCCCTCGAAAATGATCGACAGGATTTGAGCCCAGAGGACGAGCGAAGCGAAGTCCTCGCGTTCACAATGCGTTCGGAACAAGTTACTTTGACAACTAAATCTCAGCTGTGTTTTCGAACGAAATCGCGCCAGCCTTCATACGACGTATTCGCCCAGATGTGCTTATCCGTGCTACTCCCACTGACATGGCGCGCGACAGAAGATGCAGACCGATGACTGTAGTCGCATCCTTCTATCGGACAGTTTACTTTGTCCGCTGGGTTGCCCATGTTGTCCATCATCGCTTTGATTGAGGGTTCAGTCGTACTCTTAGTTTGGTCCTCTTCGTGATGGGTATCCACGAGCGGGGAAGGTGAAGCCGTCTCAGTTTCGATCAGGTTTCCACCCTGATCGTCAAGTTCGATATGCGGATGGAGACTGAGAACGGTAGCGTAGGGTTCGGCGTTGGGGGGCAGCCGGTCGAGGCCGAATCCCTCTCTGGCTTCAGTAACACGTTCGTACAGTGTCTCAAACTGGTCACGTTCGAGCGGGACTCTATCGTCACCGTCCCGATACTCTATCAGAAGGCGACGTTCTTGAACAGCAGTCACACGAAAGGACTTCTGTGACAGCGGCGTAGTGAAGACTGTCTCGGATGGAAGGTCCTCCACGTTCTCGAGGAGAACGTGCCACTCTTTTCCGAACGACATAACAGGGTCTTGAGAGGCACACAGCAAAAGATTGCGGACCAGTCAGTTCGACGCTAAACGCACTACGTAGAAGTTCGGCGCACAGCGGACGTAGCGATTGGTAACTGTCGTTCTAATCGAGTTCGAACAGGCTCGACAGACTTTACTCCCCGGCCATCCCGCCGAACGTTTCGTCGGCGTCGGCGGGGGTGTCGAAGTCGTGGAAGTTCTCGCCCTTTTCCTTACTCAAGATGTTGAGCGCAGCAGCGGCGCCGTCGCCGGCGGAGATGACGGCCTGCCACTCCTCGGTCCGGACCATGGCGCCGGTGGCGTAGGCGTCCGCGACGCTGGTCTGCATGTTGACTTCCACGTCCACCACGTCGTCGTCTGTGAAATCACAGCCGAGGTCCTCGGCGAGGTCGCGGTTCGCGCCGGTGGCGAGGACGAGGTAGTCGGCGTCGAGGGAGTCGTCGTCGGTGGCGACGGAGAAGCCGTCGCCGGTGGCCTCGACGTCGGTGACTGCCGCGTCCTGGCGGCGGTCGACGCCGAAGCTGTCGACCTGGTTCCGAAGCGTCTCCATGTAGGCCGTGCCGTCCTGGGAGCCGATCCCGGGGTAGTTGAACAGGTGGGCCTTGTGCATCCAGGTCTTGTCGGAGTCGAAGACGGTGGCGTCGACGCCGTTTTTCTGGCAGAACAGTGCGGCGCTCAGGCCGGCGGGGCCGCCGCCGACGATGGCAACGTTGGCCATACCGAAAACAGGGCATTCGGACGGAAAGCCGTTTGGCCAGCCAGGGCACAGGCCAACTGACCGACTGGAACCCAGCTATTTGGTCGTCCAGCCCCTAGAAGGTTCGATGTCCCAGACACCGCCAGGGCCGAAGGGGCGACCGGTGTTCGGTAGCAGCAGGCAGTACGCCCGGGACCCGTTCGCATTCGTGACGGCGCTGGAGCGCGCCTACGGGGGAATCGCGCAGTTCGACATGGGGCCGATGGAGACGTACGCGGTGACCGATCCCGAGGCGATCGAGGAGATCCTCGTCACCCAATCCGACGCCTACGAGAAGCCCGACTTTCAGGCGGACGCGATCGGCGACCTGCTGGGTGAGGGCCTGCTGCTCAGCGAGGGCGAGACCTGGGAGCGCCAGCGCGAACTGGCGAACCCGGCCTTCGACATGAACCGCCTGTCGGGGATGGCGGACCGGATCACTGGCCACGCAGAATCGATGGTCGACGGCTGGACGGCCGGGGACGAGATCGACGCCGAGATGTCCATGACCGAGGTGACGCTGCGGGTCATCCTCGACGTGATGATGGGCGTCCGACCGAGCGACCAGCGGATCGAACACGTCCGCGAGCAACTCGAGCCGCTGGGTGAGCGCTTCGAGCCGGATCCGATCCGATTTGCCCTCCCGGACTGGGTGCCGATGCCGGGCGACGCCGAGTTCGCGGCGGCGGTCGCTGAACTCGAGGAGATCATCGACGGGATCGTCCGCCAGCGACGGACGGAGCTCGCGGAGGCGGACGATCCGGACGCACCGATGGACTTCCTGTCGATCCTGCTGCGGGCTCGCGAGGAAGGGACCGTGACCGACGAGCAGTTGCGCGACGAGATGATGACGATGCTCCTGGCGGGCCACGACACGACGGCGCTGACGCTGACGTACACCTGGTACCTGCTCTCGGAGCATCCGGAGGTCGAGCGGCGGGTCCACGCCGAACTCGACGAGGTGCTGGGCGACGGACAGCCGACGATGGCGGACGTGCGAAAACTGGAGTACACCACCTGGACGATCGAGGAGGCGATGCGGCTCTACCCGCCGGTGTACGCCATCTTCCGCTCGCCGACGCGGCCGGTCGAGATCCTCGGGTACACGATTCCGACGGACGCGAGCATCATGCTCCCGCAGTGGGCGGTCCACCGTTCGGACGAGTACTGGGAGGAGCCGGAGGTCTTCGATCCGGAGCGGTTCTCGCCCGAGCGCCGCGCGGAGCGGCCGCGGTTCGCGTACTTCCCGTTCGGCGGGGGACCGCGCCACTGCATCGGCAAACACCTCGCGATGCTCGAAGCCCGGTTGATCGTCGCGACGGTCGCGGACCGCTACCGCCTCGAATTCCTCGGCGAGTCGCCGCTGGAACTGTTGCCGACGCTCACCGCCCATCCGCGCCAGGAGATGTCGATGCGAGTCGTGCCGCGCGAATAGGGGGCCGTCCTCGACGGGCCGCCGCTCAGCCGACGATCTCCTCGACGTCGGCGTGGCCGAAACAGACGCGACTCCGGGTCATCGCGACGCGCTCGCAGCCGTCCTCGGCGCAGGACTGGAGTGTGGGAAAGCACATCTCGCCTCTCCCTTCGAGCGGAGGCGGAAAGCGGTGTCGGCGGGATCGGCGGTCGGCTGGATCGGCGGTGGCGAGGGGCGACGATCGGCGGGCCACGGAATCGACGGTCAGCGTCGACCCGCGGGGCTCGTCCTCGCGTGCTCGCGGAGGCGCTCGATCCGTTCGTCGATGGCCGGGTGCGTCGAGAGCGCGCGGCCGAGCGGCCCGGTCTCGTCGCCGAGCGTGTAGAGCGACGAGAGGAGTCCCCAGTCCGGTTCGCGGACGCGGTCGAGTTTCGCCAGCGCGCGGGCCAGCGCCAGCGGGTCCCCGGTCACCGAGACGGCGCGGTCGTCCGCGGCCAGTTCCCGCCGGCGCGAGTGAGCACGCACCGCGAGCGTGAGCGCGAAGAGGACGACGACGATCCCGTTGCCGATCAGCAGCCGAAACCGGCCGACGGTGCCGTCGGCCCAGCGGTTCGGGTGGCCGCGGATCCACGCCGTCGCCCGGGCCAGTCCGGTCAGAAAGAGCAGCGCCGGCGACAGCACGAGGGTCACGAGGCCGACGACCGTCCGCAGGGTGCTGTAGGACAGCGTCTGGACCAGTCCGTCCCGATTCTCCAGGTGAGCGAACTCGTGGGCGAGGATCGCTTCCAGTTCGGCGGGCGAGAGCAGGCGGAACAACGAGCGGTCGAGCACCACTACGCCACCCGTCCGGCTGCCGATGGAGAGGGCGTTGGGGACCGACAGGTCAGCGACGAGCAGGCGGGGGGCCTCGATCCGCATCCCATCGACCAGCCGGTCGGCGCGGCGGTAGAGGTCCGGCGCTCGCCGGCGCGGAATCTCGGTGGCGTCGATGCCGGCGAGCAACTGGCGCGTCCCGAACTGGTAGCTGCAGTACCCGAGCACGAGCGTCGTGACGGCGACGAACAGGATCGTGGTCGACAGCGGCGGTCGGCTCGCCCAGAACCAGACGAGCGCGGCGTAGACCAGCCAGGCCGCCAGGGCGTAGCCCGCAAGCAGCGCGAGGCCGACGGCGGCCATGAGCGCGCGCAGTCCCAGTCGACCCATGTCACCGCTCCGTAGTCGTCTCGCGAGCAAAGGCGTGTCGGCACCCCCATCCCAACTTTGAACTCGTCCCATACGATACCCTCCCCCGTGCCGACCGTCGAAGTCTCCCTTCCACAGGACGTGCACGCGCAGTTCGAACGGGTAGTCGACGAGGAGTTCGTCACCGAGGAGGAGGCCGTCGAGGAGTTGCTCTCGGCCGGGCTGGACGCCTACACTCGCGACGTGTCGAGCGACGACCGCGGCGCGACGGACGTGGCCGACGAGTACGCAGACGACATGTGGGACACCGCCGAGGACCCGGCCGGCGCCGGGCCGGACGAAGAGTTCCTCTAGCCCGCCGTATTTTTCGCCCGGTTCACTCGGCCAGCGTCGCGTCGTCCAGGTACTCCCAGCCGTCGAGATCGGCGGCCGTCAGGAGCTCTTCGATCAGCCGTTCGCCGCTCGCGACCCCCGATTGCTCGTCCGCCGACTCGACCGCTACCGTCACCGACCCCTGGACGGTCAGCCGGTAGGGGTCGAACGGGCCCGACGGGAACTCGTAGACGTCGGTCGCCTCGGCGCTCACCGTCTCGATACTGCCGTCACCGGCCGCGAGAAGCGTCTCCCGGATCGAGGCGGCCGCCTCGCTCTTGGCCGTCCCGGTGGTGCCGGCGCTCTCGGTCGCGACCGTCTGGAATCCCCGACGGACGAGATAGCTCGTCATCGTCCGCCGTTTGCAGTCCAGTCGGATTAGTCCATCGCGATGTAGGTCTGGGTGTTCTCGACGCCGTCGATGGCCTGGATGCCCGTGGCCGCGACGTCCTTGACCGCGGCGGGGGAGTCGACCTCGACCTTGGCGATGAAGTCGACGTCGCCGGCGACGATGGAGCACTCGACGACGCCGTCGACCGCACTGATGTCGTCGCGGATGCGGTCGGCGTCGCCGGTGTGGGCCTTGACCATGACGTATGCGACGACCACGGTCAGACACCTCCGGCGGCGGTGGCGCGACCCCCACTGTCACCGACCACGATCTGTCGCACGTCGTCCAGCACGCCGAAGTCGGCGAGGACGACCAGGCGGTCGCCCGCCTCCAGCGAGGCGTCGGCGTCGGGGAGCCCGTAGGACTCGTCCTGCTTGCCGAACGCGAGCACGCGGGACTTGGCCGGCAGTTCGAGTTCGCTCAGGGTGTAGCCACGCATCGGGGCGTCGTCGGTCACGGTCAACTCGAGCATCTGGAGGTTGCGCGCGATGTCGGCGACCGCGCGGATCGACCCGCCCAGCAGGGCGTTCTTGGCGGCGATGGCGCCCAGCCGCTCGGGGTAGATCACCTCGTCGACCTCGGAGGCGTACTTCCGGTAGATGTCCTCGCGGTAGTCCTCGTCGATTCGCAATACCGTTCGACAGCCGTGGTGTTTGGCGATCAGGCAGGCGATGAAGTTGTCGTTCAGGTCGCCCGACAGCGCGCCCAGCGCGTCCGCGTTCGCGAGGTCGGCCTTCGCGAGGACCGCCTCGGTCGAGCCGTCGCCCTCGATGACGTCGAATCCCTCTTTGCGTGCTCGCTCGACCGCCGGCGGATGGGACTCCACGACGACGACCTCGTGGCCGCTCTCCTGCAAGACGCGGGCGGTCCGGAGGCCGACGCGACCGGCACCCACGATAACGAATCTCATGTGCTACATTGACCCACGGGAGGCCATAAAGCTATCCCGACGCGGGCGGCCGATCACCTGACGGGTCGGCCACAGGGCGGGGTAAACACTTTTGACGTGCGCTAGAGTAACGTGGCACATGGTCCGGGCCTACATCATGGTCAAGACGGCGGCGGGCAAATCCCAGGGGCTCCTGGAGGCGACGCGGTCGCTGTCGGGGGTCGAGGAGGCGCACATCGTCGCCGGGAAGTACGACGTCATCATCGAGGCCCGGGGCGACGAGGTCTACGACGTGATGCACTCGGTCGCGACGGACGTCCGGGAACTCGACGGCGTCGCGGACACGCGAACCTACATCTGTCTCGAGTAGCCGCCGTCGCCGCGGTCCTGCGAGGTGCCTCCGCGACGCGGCGCGGATCCGACACCCCAAAGGTGTCCTGGCCCAAAGGTTGGGTATGGTCTCCGTGGTCGAGGTCGCAGGGCTGCTGGTCATCGTGGCGCTCAATACGGCCATCGCAGCGCTGGCGACCCGCTTCTTCCGCGTCCGGCTGAACACCCAGTGGGGCAGCGCCGTCTACGCGGCCGTTCTCACGCCGATCCCGCTCGTCGGAACGACGCTGCTCCTCGGGAGCGTGCTCGGGCCGAACCTGGGGAGCGCGAACGCGGTCCTGGGCCTCACGGTCGCCGTGCCACTGGCGGTGGGCATCGCCTTCGACTACTTCTGGATGCCCTCGCCCGAGGAGGTCGACGTGCCGGACCGACGGCGCCAGGGTACCTAATCGCGAAGCCGGTGGATCGCATCGACGGCGCGCTCTCGCACCGCGTCGGGCGACTGCGTCGCGTCGATGCGGACGAACCGGTCGGGTTCGGCCGCGATCAGGCGCTCGTAGTTCTCGCGGACCGCAGCGAGGTAGTCCGCGGTCTCGAACTTGTTGGTGGCGCCGCTGCGCTCGGCACCCGTCTCGGGCGGCACGTCGAAGTACAGGGTCGCGTTGGGCGCCCGCGTGAACGGCTCGTGGATCCGCTGGACGTACGCCAGCGCGTCGTCGAGGTGCTCGGACAGCGTCGCGCCCTGATAGGCGTACCGCGAGTCGGAGTAGCGGTCGGAGACGACGAGGTCGCCCTCTTCGAGCGCCGGGCGGACGACCCGCGAGAGGTGGTCGGCGTGGTCGGCGGTGTAGAGGAACAGTTCCGCGAGCGGGTCGGCGTCGTCGTCCCGGATCGAGCGGCCGACGGCCTCGCCGTACCAGGAGTCGGTCGGCTCGCGCGTGAAGGTGACCGGGTCGTCGAGTTCACCACGTAACGCCTCCCAGACGGTCGTCTTCCCGCTGCCGTCGATCCCCTCCAGCGTGACGAGCATACCCGCCCTGGGCGGCCGGTGCTTGTAAATCGGCCGCTCCGGATCAGTCGGGAAACACACTCCGACGGCCCGTGCAGTTCGGCGAGGCGTGGCGTTCCCGACGGGCCGTCCTGTCGCGGTACCGGACTGGTTGCACGGTAGCTTTAACCGGATCTGTCCCGAAATGTCGGACGTATGAACGTACTCGTCGTCGGCGGCAGTGGCTTCATCGGGACGAACCTAAGCGAGACGTTGACGGAGCGAGGCCACGAGGTCACGATTCTGTCGCGGGAGCCGGAGCGCGAACCCCTTCCGGCCGGCGTCGAGACCGCCCGCGGCGACGTGACGGCCTACGACTCCATCGAGGGCGCCTTCGCGGAGCAGGACGCGGTGGTGTACCTGGTCGCGCTCTCGCCGCTGTTCAAGCCCAAGGGCGGCAACGACCAGCACTTCGCCGTCCACACCGAGGGCGCGCGCAACGTGGTTCGGGCGGCCGAGGAACACGGCGTCGACAGACTGGTTCATATGAGCGCGCTGGGCGCCGATCCGAACGGGCCGACGGCCTACATCCGCGCGAAGGGGGAGGCCGAGGACGTGGTCACGAGCTCCGAGCTGGACTGGGTGATCTTCCGCCCCTCGGTCGTGTTCGGCGAGGGCGGCGAGTTCGTCTCCTTCACGAAGAAGCTCACGCCGCCCGGCGTCGCGCCGCTGCCCGGCGGCGGCAAGAAGACCAACTTCCAGCCGATCTGGGTCGGCGACCTCGTGCCGATGCTCGCAGCCGCGGCCGAAGACGACGAGCACGTCGGGGAGACCTACGAGATCGGCGGGCCCGAGGTCCTGACGCTCCGGGACATCGCCAAGATGGTCCGGGGGAGCGTCATCGTCCCGGTGCCGATGGGGCTGGCTGGCGTCGGCATGAAACTCGGGGGCGCGATCCCGGGCTTCCCGATGGGGGGCGACCAGTACCGATCGCTCCAGTTCGACAACACGACGAGCGACAACGACGTCGCGGCCTTCGGTGTCGACCCCGCCGACATGACCCGACTCTCGGAATACCTCGATCGAACGACGTAAGCACTCGTTTTCCGAGAGTCTAAGCTCCGATTAACGCCCGGCCGTTCGGGCGATTGTGCGACGTTCGCGCCATTCTATTTGCTGATAGTTGGGGGTAAAACTTATAGCCGTATTGTGACTGTTTCCTTTCACACGGAGACGAGTCATGAAACTCGCGATGATCGGTTTCGGCCAGGCGGGCGGGAAAATCGTCGACAAGTTCCTGGAGTACGACGAGCGAACCGGGAGCGGGATCGTCCGTTCCGCGGTCGCCGTCAACACCGCTAAAGCCGACTTACTTGGACTGGAGCGCGTACCGAAAGACAACCGGGTGCTAATCGGACAGGCCCGGGTGAAAGGACACGGCGTCGGCGCCGACAACGAACTCGGCGCCGAGATCGCGGAGGAAGACATCGACGAGATTCAGGGTGCGATCGACAACATCCCTGTCCACGAGGTCGACGCCTTCCTCATCGTCGCCGGACTCGGTGGCGGTACCGGGTCGGGCGGGTCGCCGGTCCTGGCCAAACATCTCAAACGTATCTACACGGAACCCGTCTACGGGCTGGGCGTGCTGCCCGGCGGGGACGAGGGCGGTATCTACACCCTGAACGCCGCCCGATCCTTCCAGACGTTCGTGCGCGAGGTCGACAACCTCCTCGTGTTCGACAACGACGCCTGGCGGAAATCCGGCGAATCGGTCGAGGGCGGCTACGCCGAGATCAACGACGAGATCGTCAAGCGATTCGGCATCCTCTTCGGCGCCGGCGAGGTCCAGCCCGGCCAGGAGGTCGGGGAGAGCGTCGTCGACTCCAGCGAGATCATCAACACGCTCGCGGGCGGCGGCGTGTCGACGGTCGGCTACGCCGCCGAGGAGGTCGAACCCGGGGAGGACTCCGGCGGCCTCCTCTCGCGGTTCAAGGGCGACGACGGCGACGACGGGATGGACACCGCCAACACCACGAACCGCATCACGAGTCTCGTCCGGAAGGCGGCGCTGGGCCGCCTGACCCTGCCCTGCGAGATCGACGGCGCCGAGCGGGCGCTGCTCGTGCTGAGCGGTCCGCCGAAACACCTCAACCGGAAAGGCATCGAGCGCGGGCGGAAGTGGCTCGAAGAGCAGACCGGGAGCATGGAGGTCCGCGGCGGCGACTACCCCGTCCCCGAGTCGGGCTACGTCGCGAGCGTCATCCTGCTATCGGGCGTCCACAACGTCCCGCGCATCAAGGAGCTCCAGCAGGTGGCCATCGAGGCACAGGACAACATCGACGAGATCCGGCAGGAAAGCAAAGCGAATTTAGAGGAGTTAGTCGAGGACGATGATGATGAACTGGATCCGCTCTTCTAAGGGTACGATCGCAATCGCACTGTTCGTGGTCCTCCTGGGGGCCGTGG
The DNA here is from genome assembly GCF_037031225.1 of Halorientalis sp. LT38. Classification (NCBI taxonomy): domain Archaea; kingdom Methanobacteriati; phylum Methanobacteriota; class Halobacteria; order Halobacteriales; family Haloarculaceae; genus Halorientalis; species Halorientalis halophila. The sequence continues at coordinate 2,987,250 of NZ_JAYEZN010000001.1, forward strand.
GGACAGCCGCTGCGCTGACCGTCTCCGCGGACGATCCCGCGCGGGAGGCCCAGGTGGGAACCGAGATCAACACGACGGTCACGATCGACGACGCGTTCACCGAGAACGGCCAGTGGACGGTCGGCGCCGAGACCGAACTGCAGAACGTCAGCTGGCAGCTCGAGGAGTACGACCAGGGTTCCCGGGTCGAGCGGTGGAACGACCTCGGCGGCCAGTCGATCAGCCAGCAGGTCTCCAGCGACCCGGAGGGCGACGAACTCCGCGTCCAGATCCGCGGTGAGGTCCCGGCGGTCCCCGAGTACAACTACTCGAACCCGTCGGCGGAGAACGTCACCTTCGTTGCGGTCACGAGCACGACGGGCGACAACACCCAGACGCTCGCGACCTACGAGGTCCACGTCTACACCAAGGACAGCAAGGACGCCCGCGAGGCGATCGACAGCGCCCGGGAAGCCAGTGACGGCGCCGGCAACCCCGACGAGGTCGAGAGTACGATCGACAGCGCGATCTCCTCGTACAACAACGGCAACTTCGGGAACGCGATGGACCTGGCCGAAGACGCCGAGTCCTCGGCCACCAGCTCCCAGCAGACGAGCCAGCTGCTGATGTTCGGTGCCGTCGCAGTCGTCGCCATCGCCGTGATCGGCGGCGGCGTCTACTACTGGCGCAACCGCGGCGACGACTACGACAAGCTGCGCTGATGGACGTCGTTGTCCCGTTCGCCGCAACCGAGCCGAAGACGCGGCTCGCGGACGCGCTCGCCGCATCCGAACGCGAGTCCTTCGCCCGCGCGATGTGTTCCGACGTGCTCTCGGCCGTCCGCGAGAGCGGTCACCAGCCGCGCGTTCTCGCCACGGCCGACGTCGCGTTCGACGCCCCCGTCTCCGTCGACGACCGCCCGCTCTCCGACGCGGTCAACGCCGTCTTCGAGGAGGCGTTCGAGGCGGACCCGGACCGCGACGGCGTCGCCGTCGTCATGGCCGACCTCGCGCTGGCGACCCCCGAAGCGCTCGACCGACTGTTCTCGGCCGAGGGCGACGTCGTGCTGGCCCCGGGTCGGGGCGGGGGGACGAACGCGATCGTCACCCGCCACCCCGAGTTCCGCGTCGACTACCACGGGGCCTCGATCCGCGACCACCGCCGGGCGGCCCGTGAGGTCGGCGCCGAGGTGACCGAAGTCGACAGCTTCCGGCTGGCGACCGACGTCGACGAACCGGCGGACCTCGTCGAAGTGATGCTCCACGGAACCGGGGCTGCGCGCGAGTGGCTCCTCGACGCCGGCTTCGAGATCGAGACGACCGACGGCCGTGCCACCCTGCCGCGCTCCCAAGAGTGAAGGCCGGGGGACACGGACCGAAGCCTGTGATTCCAGGGGCCGAGGCGTACGGTGTCGACGTCGAGATCGCGGCCGACCAGATCGAGCGACTGCTCGACGTGACCCCGGCCGACGTCGAGCCGGCCGACTCCCTTTCGTTCTGCCGGAACGTCTTCGTCCCGCTGACGACGGCCTGCCGGTACACCTGCACGTACTGCACCTACTACGATCCGCCGGGGCGAGCCACGCTCATGAGCCCCGAGGAGATCCGCGAGACGGTCCGGCGCGGCGCCGACGCCGGCTGTACGGAGGCGCTCTTTACCTTCGGCGACGACCCCGACGATCGGTACACCGAGATCCACGACCAGCTCGACGAGTGGGGCCACGACTCCATCCACGAGTACCTCCGGGAGGCCTGTGAGATCGCGCTCGAGGAGGGGCTGCTCCCCCACTCGAACCCGGGCGACCAGACCCGCGAGCAGATGGCCGAGGTCGCGGACCTGAACGCCTCGATGGGCGTCATGCTGGAGACGACGGCCGAGGTCCAGGCCCACGGCGGCCCGCGGGCGAAGAACCCGGGCCAGCGCCTCCGGACGATCCGGACGGCGGGCGAACTCGGCGTGCCGTTCACGACCGGCATCCTGCTCGGGATCGGCGAGGGCTGGCGCGACCGCGCGGAGTCGCTTTTGGCCATCCGCGCGATGCACGAGCGCTACGGTCACGTCCAGGAGGTGATCGTCCAGCCGGTGGTCGAGAACGAGCGCTGGCGCGACGGCACCGTCGGCGTCGACGCGCTCCGGCGGACGGTCGCGATGGCCCGCCACTGCCTGCCCGAGGACGTGAGCGTCCAGGTGCCGCCGAACCTCGCGCCCGCGCGGGAGGTCGTGGACTGCGGCATCGACGACCTCGGGGGCGTCTCCCCGGTGACCGTCGATCACGTCAACCCCGACTACGAGTGGCCAGGGCTGGACGAACTCCGGGCGGTGGCCGACCACGCCGGCGTCCCGCTCCGCGAGCGACTGCCGGTGTACGACCGCTACGCGACCGACGAGTGGCTCTCGGCGCCGATCGCAGCGGCCATCGACGCCCCGAACGCAGCGGGCGAACGGTACCGGCGCGTGCTCGGCGACGGGGTCCGGAACGCCGCGGCGGAGTGACTGGCCGGCCGCGGCCGGGCGCTGCGTATCGACAGCGGAAACGAGCCACGACGTTGATGCCGGAGGGTATCAAAACGCCCGCACGAAGCGGCTTCGGTCGCACTCACAGATGGCCTGGGAATACACGCCGTACACGATCCCCTTCGCAGTCACGATACTCTGCAGTCTCGTCTTCGGCGCGTATCTCCTGCACCGCACCCGGGAGCGGGACTGGGACGTGGCGGTGGGGTCGCTGGCCGTCGTCTGCCTCGGGACGCTCGTCTGGGGCGTCGCGGCCCTGCTGCAGGTTTCGACGACCTCGTTCGAGCTGATGGTGCTGGCAGAGCAGTGGACTTACGTCGGGACGCCGATCGTCGTGATCGGCTGGCTGGTGTTCGCCGCGGCCTACACCGGGCACGACGATCTGGTGTCCGTGCCCGTCGTCGGTGGCCTGGCGCTCGTCCTCGGGAGCGGGTCGCTGCTCGCGCTGACGAACGGCTCCCACGAACTGCTGTGGGCGTCGCCCGCCGTCGTGGACTACGGCTCCTTCAGTTCGCTCACCTACGAGCAGACGAGCGCCTACTACGCGTTCGTGATCGCCGCGTTCGGGACGGCGCTGCTCGGCGTCGCGCTGCTCGGCCGGTTCATGCTCACCTCCCGGACGCGCTACCGCAGCCAGATGGCCGCCCTCATCGTCGCTGCCGCGGCGCCGCTAATGGTGAGTCTCTGGGTGGTGCTCGGACTGGGACCGCACCCGACGGTGGAGCTGTCGCCGATCGGGTTCGTCGTCTCCGTCGCCGCGTTCACCTACGCCATCGAGCGCCACCAGCTCCTGGATCTCGCGCCCATGGCCCGGACGCGCGTCGTCGAGCACATGCGGGAGGGGTACGTGGTCCTGGGCGAGAACGAGCGGATCGTCGACCTGAACCCGGCGGCCAAGCGGCTGCTCGGCGTCGGCGAGGACGTGATCGGCGCCGACGTACGTGCGATCCTCCCCGAGGTGGAGCCACTGCTCGACGGCGACGGCAGGCCGGACACGGAGCTGTCGGTGACGGTCGGCGGCGACCGCCGGTATCTCACGGCCAATAGCTCGACGCTCGCCGAGAACGGGACCGAGCGGGGCAGTTTACTCCTCCTCCGGGACGTCACGGACCGCCGGCAGGTCGAGAATCGCTACCAGGAACTCATCGAGCACTCGGCGGACGTGATCGCCGTCCTCGACGAGACGGGCACGGTCACCTACGCGAGTCCGTCCCACGAGACGGTCCTCGGTATCGATCCGGCGGCGATCGAGGGCATGAACGGGCTCGAGCGCGTCCACGGCGACGACCGGGACCGCCTCGAGGACCTCCTCGACTCCCTCTTCGAGCGGCCAGGGGAAACCGAGCGCTTCGAGTTCCGCGCCAGCCACGCCGACGGCGAGTGGCACGTCTTCGAGGGGATCGCCCGGAACCTGCTCGACAACCCCGTCGTCGAGGGGCTCGTAATCAACTCCCGCGACATCACAGAGCGCAAACGCCGCGAGCGGGAACTGGAGCGCCAGAACGACCGGCTCGAGGACTTCGCGAACCTCGTCTCCCACGACCTCCGCAACCCCCTGCAGATCGCCGAGGCCTACCTCGAACAGGCGCGTCAGTCCGGCGACGAGGACGCTTTCGAACGGGTCGAGACCGCTCACGACCGGATGGAGGCGATCATCGCGGACGTCCTGGAACTGGCCCGTCAGGGACGCAGCCTCGACGAGACCGAGGTCGTCTGGCTCTCCTCGGTGGCGAACGAGGCCTGGAACACCGTGCGGACGGAGACGGCGACGCTCACCGTCGCCCGGGACTGTGAACTCCGGGCGGACCCCGAGCGGCTCCGCCGCCTGCTCGAGAACCTCTTTCGCAATTCGATCGAACACGCCGGCCCCGCGGTCACGGTGACCGTCGGTGCCCTGCCCGACGGCCACCTCGCGGGGGAGCGAAGCGGGAGCCAGCAAGTGGGCGGCGCTCGAACGGGCTTTTTCGTCGAAGACGACGGGCCCGGCATCCCCGAGGACGAGCGCGAGCACGTGTTCGAGTCGGGATACACGACCGCGACCGGGGGAACCGGATTCGGACTGGCGATCGTCGAGGGGATCGCTTCGGTACACGGCTGGCAGGTGTCGGTCACCGACGCCGCGACGGGGGGCTCGACGGCAGTTGCCGACGGTGCGCCGGGTCGATCGGCCGACGCGAGCGAGGACCGCGGCGGGGCCCGGTTCGAGTTCACGCCCCGCGACGAGGCGGGCGTCGAGCCGACGTGAGTCACTGCCCCTCGACCGTCACCGGGAGGGGTTCCGGGCCCCGACCTCGGCGTCCGGGTCGGCGTAGGTGTCCAGTTCGTGGAGGTCGCCGAGCACGGTCGCCTCGATCTTCCGGAGGTGCTCGCCGACAGTGGCCGAGGAACAGCCGAGTTCGTCAGCCAGTTCCTGATGGGTGGCCCGGCGCGGGTCGGCGTAGTACCCCTGTTCGACGGCGACCGCGAAGATCTCGCGCTGGCGCGCCGTCAGGCCGTCGAGCAGGTGGGCGGCGTCGGGGTAGGAGCTCCCCGTGCCGACGACCTCGACGTCGACGCCATCGGGGAGCTCCTCGAGTCGCTCGCGGAAGCCGCTCTCGTGGCCGACGTAGGTCACCTCCATCGCGGGGCCGTCGATGACCCTGATCGGCCGCTTGACGAAGATGTCGGAGGAGCGGTCGGTGGCGAGCAGCGACCGGGTGTAGTCCGTGGGTTCGAAAGAGAGGTAGGCGTGCCAGGTTCGCTCGCCGGTGAGACTGCACTCACGGACCGACTCCGCGGCTGCGACGATGGACTCGAACCGGTCGCGGTCACCGTGGCACTCGACGAGCAGGACGACCGACCCGTCGTCCAGGGCGTCGGAGCGGTGGAGCGCCTCGACGCTCACCGCCGGGTCGCGAAACGTCTCCCCGATGAACGGGTGGCACCGATCCGGGTCGATCGAGAGCCGAATCGTCACGTGTCGCATCGTCGAGTACTACTACCAAGTAGGAAATATTTCTTACGCCGTCGAAGTGGAGAAGGGGGGATGGTGGAATCGCTCGGCAGCCGCGATGACCACCGAATCGGGGATTCCTGGGCCGGAATACTCCAGTTCGGCCCGTCCGCGATAGGGGATAGTGGCCGACGGCTATTGGATTTTGACCCGCGTATTCGAGGTAGGTTTATGTACGTTCCAATCTGAAGGAAACTACTAATAAAGGACCCGCGATCGCGACGGGGGAGTGGCCGCGCGACAGCACGTCGCCCGAAATAGTCAGCGATCGGTCAGGATCGGCGTGCCGTCGGCCTTCGGCCCGAGGCGCGGGCCGAGCGTGTCGGCGCCCGGGTCCACCCGGCGGCGCTGTCGGTAATCGGTCGAGCGCTCGACGGGGATCCGGCCGATGGCGGCGATCATGTCGGCGTACTCCCGGACCGAGCGGAACTCGCCGTAGTCGCCGCCGGCGCGTTTGGTGATCTCCTCGGAGAGGATCGTCCCCATGAAGTCGTCGGCGCCGCAGGTGAGCATCTTCAGCCCCTGGGCGTCGCCGTATTTCACCCAGGAAGACTGAATATGGTCGACGTTGTCGAGGTAGAGCCGGGAGACGGCGATCAGCAGTTCGTCCTCGTGGGTGGTCGCGCCGTTCTCCACCATCCCGCGCTCGGCCAGCGGCGTCTCCTCGTGGACGAAGGAGAGGGGCACGAACTCCGTGACGGCGTCGGTGCGGTCCTGTAGCTCCCGGATCCGGTCGAGGTGTAGCACCCTGTGGGCCTCGTTCTCGACGTGGCCGTACATGATCGTCGCCGTCGTGTCGAGGCCCACCTCGGCGGCGGCCTCCATCGCCTCGAGCCACTCGCCGGTGTCGATCTTGCCGGGGCAGATGACGTTTCGGACCTCGTCGACGAGGATCTCGGCGGCCGTCCCGGGAACCGAGTCGAGTCCAGCCGCCTGCAGCCGGCGGAACACCTCCTCGTAGGACCAGTCGGTGCCGCGGCGGGCGTGGTAGGCTTCCTCCGGCGTCATCGAGTGGACGTGGACGCCGTCGACGCTCATGGCCTCGATCTGCTCGACGTAGGTCGCGGGGTCTTTCTCGTACTCCCCGGGCGGGCGGTAGTTCAGGTCCTCGCGGTCGCTGGCCTCGAGGATCTCGCGGTGTTCGGCGTCGAGGGCGAAGGCCGGGTGGAGGCCGGACACCGAGGTCACCTCGTAGACCCCGCGCTCGGCGGCGTCGCGGACGATCTCGCGGGACTCGGCGGGCGTCTTGGTGAACCCGTCGTGGTCGTCCTGGTGGGACGCGCGGAACTGCTCGGAGCGGTCCTTGAAGTTACAGAACAGGCAACCGGTGTTGCAGGCGGTGGTGACGTTGTTGTTGAGGTTGGCGACGAAGGTGACCTCCTCGCCGACCACCTCGGCGCGGCGGCGATCGGCGGCCTCGAGGACGCGCTCCTTGCGCTCGCGGTCGATCCCCGATCGGTCGGTCCCCGTCGTGAGCAGCTCGATCCCGTCCGCGACCGAGAGCCGATCGCCCGCGCGGGCCTTCGCGAGCGCGTTCTCGAACGACTGGTCGGTCTCGGGACGGTGCTCGAAGTCGAACTCGCCCCGGGGGACGTTGACCGACGGCGTGACCGCGTCAGACATACTGGCGGGCACGAGCGGGACGCTCAAATACGTGGCGGGTGCGGTAAGGCAGCGGCGTCGACCGGTCGAATCGACCGCTCGAGGCGCCGTCCGGACGGGCGATCAGACGGCGGCTTCGGACGCCTCGACGGCGACGTCGTCGGGCAGCTCGTCGCGGGCGCGCTCGTATTCCTCGGGATCGGGGGACCGGAACTCCGCGGCGACTCGGCGGGCGCGGTCGTAGTGCTCGCGGGCCTCGTCGTAGGCTGCATCCGCCGCGGCCGCGTTGCCGTCCTTCCGCGCGGACTCGGCGCGGTCGACGGCCTGCTCGGCGCGCTCGCCGTGAGCCGCGGCGAGTTTCTGAGCGGCCCACTCGACCTGGAACCGGAGCGCCTCGGGGTCGCCGTCGAACACGTTTCCGTGGCGGAGGACGAGCGCCAGCGTCTCGTGGCTCTCCTCGAGCGCCCGTCGCCAGGCGTCGACGGCCGCGTCCGGATCCGCCACCTCGACCGCGCGCTCGCAGGCCTCGGTCGCCGACCGCAGCGGCGCCCCGCCGACCTCGGTGATGGCCTTCTCGACGCCGGCCACCTCGGCGGCCATGTCGTCTGCCTCGTGGTACTCGACGTCCTTCGAGAGGTCCATCGCGCGCTCGTACAGGGAGAGCGACCGGTCGTAGGTCTCGTAGGCCTCGAGGTAGTCGCCGTCGGTCCGCGCGGCCTCGGCCCCGGCGGCGAGGTGGCGCGCCCTGGTCCAGTGCGTGCGGATGCGCGCCAGGGAGAGCCGCGTCTCGAGCTGGGCGATCCGGCGATGCATCGCGTGCTCGCCCTCACGGAAGTCCGCCGCAACCTGCCGGGCCTCCTCCAGTAACTCCTCGCTGCGAGAGATGGCCGTCTCCGCCGTCGCCGGGTCGCCGTCCTCCAGGTTGGACTCGACGGTCGAGACGTGTTCCCGGGCCTTCTCCAGGCGCCGGTCGACAGTCACCCAGTAGGAGATGGCCTGCTCGACGTATTCGCCGACCGGATCGAGGTCCTCGCGGCCGCCTTGCCAGAAGGTGTAGCGGTCGCTGGTCCGTGCGGTCAGCGTCACCCGGCTCTTGAGCATCCCGGTCTTGGTCTCGACCGACCGGATCTCCGTGTACGGCAGCGAGACGCTCCGATTGCGGCCGCTGCCCTCGTGGTTGCCGCCGACGACGAGCAGGACGCGCTCGTCGGTCACGGCGGCGACCGCGCTGTACTCGGAGCCCGGCGTGACGGTCCGCTCGCCGTCGCCGTCCTCGTGCTTGATTCCCTTTTTCTCGTTCGTCAGGACGTACGCCGGCGCTTCGGTCCCCTCGAAGTAGTCCTCGAGTGCCGCGTCCTCGAGGTAGCCGGCCCCACCGCCGTCCCTCGACACCGTTCGTTCGGCGTTGCTGCTGCCCCCCATGGTGATCCCGTAACTACCTACTGTTGACGCTCCCCCCTAATCAATCACTCGCCCGTTACCTCCGCCGAGCCGACAGGTGCGCGGTCGGTCAGCCACGCCTCGACGAGTCGATCGATCTCGGCCTCGATGGCCGACAGCGCCGGTGACTCGGGATCCGGGCCCCCGTCACCGTCCGCCCGCTGGGCGTCGGCCACGAGTTCGTGGGCCCGGATCGACAGGTCGGCCAGCCGATCGCTGTGCGGGCAGGCCGCCGGGTCCGGCAGTCGCAACTCGGAGACCACGGACTTCGTGAGGCTCGCCTTCCCGTTCGAGGAGAGGTCACGGAGCGTCCGCTGGTAGGGCGCGGAGTTGAGCAACGCACAGAGGAAGTGCGCCGTTCGGCGGTCGTCCGCGGCGACGAACATGTAGTGATCCCCTGGAATGGCCTGTCGCTCGCCAAGGTCGGGATCCGTCCGCGTCGACACGACGGTGAAGTCGGGCTTGAACCCCAGCCGACACCACGCGATCTTGTAGTCGGCCCAGGTGTAGGCTCCGAGTCCGAACACGGAGTAGAAGGGGCCGTGATCCAGCCAGGACGACGAGCGGTCGGTCAGTTGCTCCCTGTGGTCCCGGAGGTAGGCGTAGGCGTCCGGATACTCCCGCTGCAGGCGCTCCTCGTTGTCCTCGCCCGCCTGCCGCTGGGGCACCAGCCGAAGGTCGTGGCCGGTCAGCCCCCACTTCCGCACGTGTCGCGACTTCAGGTACGGGTAGACCAGGTCGTCCTCGATCCGGTCGAGGGCCTCGCGCTCCAGCCCGAAGACGGCGTTGGCGTCGTCTTTCAGCCCGTGTCTGATCTCGTGGTCGCAGGGGCCGAGCGCCGCCCGCTCCGCGTCGGCCCGGAGCCACGGCGTCGACGGATCGTCCGGCGCGAGCGGCACGAGTTCGGTCGCCGTCGCCGTCGCGCTCTCATGCAGGGCCGACAGCGACCCGAAGTCAGCCGAGTCCTCACCGGCGGTCCAGACCGTCGCGGGGACCGGGAAGGACGCCTGCGCGTCGGCCGCGAACGCGTAGACGGCCGCGTTCGCGCCGACTTCGGGGAAGGGCGTCAGCGCCGAGAGGTCCTGCACGTCCCGCAGATCCAGTGCCCGATCACCCACGCGAAGCCGGCGCAGGACCGCGCCCGCGGGCCCCCGCATCAGGTCGCGTTTCAGGACGAACGCCGCCGCCCCACCCTCCCGGAGGTACCGGTGGACGCAGACCCAGGCGAAGGGTACCGAGACGTCGTCGTTGCTGTGGCCCAGGCGGGCCGTCACCCCGTCGTGGGGCTGCAGATCCAGTCGGTCGACGTACTCCGCTCGCCAGCGGTCCTTGAGCCGCTCGGAGAGTCGCTCCCAGGGAACCCACGGCGGATTTCCGACGAGGGCATCGAACGACGCATCGAGCGAGGCACCGCGAACCCGGATCTCGTCGTCGCGTGTCAGCGCGAGCGCGTCGGTCAGGAACACGGGGAGGGCGACCGACTCGCGGTCCGCGGCCTCGAGTTCGTCGAACAGGGCCACCGCGTAGGAGAGCGTCGCGCTCTTGACGGCGACGGGGTTCACGTCGATGCCCACGACGGAATCGGTCGCGGCGTCGAGGAACGATTCGGAGTCGCCCGTCCAGCCCTCGCGTTTCCGCTCCAGCGCGGCCGTCAGGAAGACGCCGGAGCCACAGCCCGGATCGAGGACCGTCGCGTCCGCGACCGTCTCGGGGAGCGACTCCAGCGCCAGGTCGGCGACGGCGCGCGGGGTGTAGAATTCGCCCAGCGCGAGGCGGACCGCGTGCGGGACCACCTCGGCGTAGAGATCCCGGAGGCGGTCGGGTGTGAGCCGCCCAAGGTCGCGCTCCCGGACCGATTCGAGCACCTGCTCGCGCCCGCGGTCCGGCGGCAGGATTTCGTCGTGCAAATCGCCGAACGCGCCGCCCGTCGCGCCCGTGTTCGTGCCCGGTTCCCGATTCGCGATCGCCGTCCCCGTACTGCCTTCGACGGCATCGAGCAGGCAGTCCAGCAGGTAGTCGACGTACAGCGTCTCGACGAACGCCGCATCGACGGGGTCGTCGACTGCCATCTCGGCGAACACGTCGCCGTGGCTGGTCCGGACGAACGACGCCCAGCGGTCCCTCGCGGTGGCGACGGCGCCGCCCTCGGACAGTCGGTCCCGGGCGCTACTGACGTAGGTCCTTCTGTGCTCGTCGACGTCGACGTCCCGGAACGGGCCCATTCGGTCGCGAGTTCGGCGGGACCTGACAAATAACCCTCGTCCGCAGTGTGCGGCCGGACGACCGGCGGCTCAGTCGTTCGAGAGCCCGCGCGTCCGCCGGTCCCCGTCCGACATGTCGCCGACGAACTCGAACCCGTCGGCGGCCGCGGACTCGGCGGCCTCGATCCGGTCTCCGAGCGCGTCGCGCGCCGCCTCCAGTTCCGGGGTCAGTCCGGGCTTCAGTTCGCTCGCGACGGCGAGGGCCGCCTCGATCTCGGCCCGGGCGTCCTCGTAGGCGGCGATCGCCGCGTCCGGCCGGTTCGTCGCGAGGCAGTGATCGCCCGCGACGCGGTGGCGGTCGGCGAGCGACCGACGGGTCGTGACTACCTGTCCCGCGATGGTCTCGACGCGCTCGCGCAGTTCGTCGCTGTCGCCGGCGAACCGACTGTCGTCGCTGCCCCAGTCCAGGACCAGTGCGGTCTGGTAGCGTTCGAGCGCGCGTTCGAGCCGTTCGGCGGTGACTTTCGGATCGTCGACCTCGCGAGCCCGCTCGTAGGCCGTCTCGGCGCGTCCGAGCGGCGACTTCGAGAGGCGATCGAGCGTCCGCGTCACCGCGTCGGCGCTCTCGCGGATCTCCGTCTGTTCCGGGAAGTCGTGCTCGCGCGCGACGTCGAGTGCGCGCTCGTACTGGCTGCGCGCCTGCAGGTAGGTCTCGTAGGCGTCGTCGTAGCGCTCCTGGCGCCAGTGGTCGCTGGCGGTCGTCTCGTGGGCCTCGGCCCGTGAGACGTGAACGTCCATCACCGCCGCGTCGAGGCGGCGCTCGGCCCGGTGGATTCGCTCCCAGACCGCGTCGGTGCGGTCGGTGGTCAGTTCCGGGGCCTTTCGCTGTGCGACTTCGAGGTGATCCCGTGCCGTGCCGGCCGCATCGCGCGCGGCCTCGTGGTCACGCTCCTCCAGATGGCTCGCCACGTCGGCGAGGTGTCGGTTGGCGTGGCTGAGCTGGCTCTCGACCCGCGACCAGACGACGGCGGCCCGTTCGACGTACTCGGCCGCCGGCTCGACGTCGACCGAGCGGCGGAGCGCGAAGCGCCACCTGACGCCCTCGGTCGTCCAGACGTCCAGTCCGTTCCGCAGCATTCCGCCGCGGGTCTTGACGTCCTCGATCTCCGTGTAGGGGACGGCCACGGACTTGTCGCCGTCCGCGCCGCCGTCCCCGACGACGAACAGGACGCGCGTGTCGGTCACCGCGAGGATGGCCCGGTAGCCGTCGCCCGGCGTGTACGCCGTCGCGCCGTCGTCGGCCTCCCGGCGAACGCCCTTTTTCTCGTTCGATAATAGAAACGCCACGCGTTCGGACTCGCCCAGGTACTCGATGAGGGGCCGGTCGCGGAGGTAGCCACTCGCGAAGACGCCGCCGCTACCGGTCCCAGTGAGCAACTCCTCGTCGTCGATCGCGTTCTCGTCCTGGGAAGCCAACATGGTGATCTCGCACACCTACAATGAATCTGATTGATAATGAGTCATACGCTCGCTCCAGCCCGCGTCCGACGATGAATTTATCAGATGGTTCGAAAAATAAATTCTCACAGTACGCGAACGGAGCCGAAGTGTGCCACAGCGCCGACGTCTGTCTGACTGGGGTTTAGGTACTGTCGTCTCCCTGGTAGGTGGTATGCCACGGTTGATGCTGGACCTGCCCGACGAACTCAGACGGCCGGGCCCTGGTCCCGAGAGCGCCGAAAACCAGACGGAAGACGGTCGGGCGCAGACGCGCGATCCGACCGAGACGGTGACTGCGAGCGGGCAGCCGGTCGGCGGCCCGCGCGTGGTCCGCTGGCACCGCTGCTGGGCCGGGACCGACGGTCAGTAACTGTCGCTCTCGATGAGGTGGGCCGCGATGCGCTGTGCGCCGACGGTCGCCGAGAGGTCGGGCCGGTCGGCCGAGACGGCTGTCACGTCACGGTTGAGTTCGTCGCTCAGGCGTTCCTCGAACTCCCCGACGATACCTGGGACGCAGGCCATCCCGCCCGTCAGGACGACCGGCTGGTCCAGCGCGAGCTTGTACACCTTCATGTGGTCGTTGGCCAGTTCCGGCAGGAAGGTGTTCGCGATCTCGTCGACGGCCTCGTCGAGGTAGTCGTTGCAGGCGTCCATGACGCTGCGCTCGATGGTGAACTCGTGGGCGCCGCCGCCGGGCTGTTGAATCACGTCGGTGAACGGCTCGAAGTCGACGAAGTCGGCGTGTTCTTCCTTGTACTCCCGGGCGGTCGTCTTGTCGATGTTGACCCGGCCCTGGGTCTCCTCTTCGACGTTGTTCTCGATCATCCGGTCGACCTCGTTGCCCGTCACGGCGCCGGTCGCGAAGGGGGCGAGCTGCTCGCCGCGGCGGTAGGCCGAGGCCTCCAGGTTCGTCGAACCCATGTTGACCGAACAGAAGATCTCCTCGATGGCCTGCAGATCTTCGCCCAGCGCGGGAATCGACCCGCAGAGCGATTCGGGGTAGCTCTGGACGAGTTCGCCCCCGATGGCGCTCTCCTCGATGACGGATTCGAGGTTCGCCAGTCCCTTCTCGTTGTCGATGGTCGGGATGGCGTAGACGACGACGCTGTCCTCGGGGACCTCGTGTTCGGCGATCAGCGCGTCGAAGAACTTCTTGGTCAGTTCCGCGCGGTCGTCGTCCTCCGGGAGCCCCGAGCGGAGCATGAACTCAGCGCGGTCGGGGTACTCGGTCGCGGCCTCGTCGCCGTAGAGGACGCGCTCCTCGCCAGTGATCGGGTCGTCGTAGGTCGCCAGACAGGTGAGCGTCCGGATCGTCTCCAGCCCGCCATCGCCGTCCGGGAGGGCGATCACCGTTCGCGTGCTGCCCAGCTTGACCCCGACCGGAACCGGTCCGTCCGACGTCGCCGTCTCGTCATCGCTCATGATCGGCAGGCGGTACTCACGGCTGTGGTAAATATTCTCTCCCTATACTCGGGATCGAAACACGGAGACGGATCGGTCGGGGGACAGAGGCCGACCGGAAATCACTGCATCGAGACGAGGCGCGCGACGTAGACGAGACTGAGTCGGTGGTCGTCGGCGGTGCCGCCGCGAGGTTCCTCGGCGGGACTCTCGAGGCCGAGCAGGTAGTCGTTGAGGTCGGCGGCGACGTTTTCGGTGAGCCAGCCGACCGACTCGTAGAACTGGATCGCCTCGCTCGTGCCCTGGTAGCCGAAGTTCGTCAGCAGGAACTCGAGCCACTCGAAGACGACGTACTCCGCGCCGTAGCTCTCGGGGAGCGCGTCGAGGTACGGCTTCGTCAGATCGTCGGCGCCCGCCTCCAGCGGGAGCAGTTCGCGGTAGAGGCCGTCCTGAAACCGGTCTCTGGCGTCGGTCTCCGGTTCGAGACTGCCCCAGCCGTTGCCTTCCGGCCGGGCGCCGTCGTCGCCGTCGCTCGTCGGTGGGGTTCGTGCGTCGCCGCCGTCACCGCCGGACTGGCGCGGGCCGTCACCGCGTTCCCGCGCCATCTTCCGGAGTTCGTCGAGGTCGTAATCGCGTGGATTGATCGTCATGTGTCCGTTACCCGGATATTCCGGCCCCAGTATGTTAAACCTTACACCCGTCCGAGCGCCGTCTGTGGGTTCTCTCCGGCGGAAATCGGCTCGCGTCTGTCGCGTGTCCGACGGACGTCTGTCGGTGGGCGTCCAGCCGAGCCATGCGAGGCTGGGCTCGAAAGACGCTACGCGTCTTTCGGCGTCCGCGCGAACGGAGTGAGCGCGGGCTCGTTGGAGCTTGCTCCGACGGCGTCTCCGCGAGCAGTGGCGAGCGGGGGCTTGTCGGAGCTTGCTCCGACGGCGTCTCCGCGAGCAGTGGCGAGCGGAGGCTCGGGAGGCGAGCGAAGCGAGTCTGCCGATGTCCCCGCGAACGGAGTGAGTCAGTCGGTGTCCGTACCCACGCCCCGGGCGAGGTCGCGTGAACGTTTATCAGCCTGCCGCGACACGCGCGAGTATGCACGCCACGCAGGGCCGCGGGCCCGAGTCGACCGGGAGCCGCGCCGCCACGCGCGGGAGGGCGGACCCGTGATCGCGGCGCTCGTCTACGGGGCCGACGGCGTCACGGAGTACGACGACATCGCCGCGGCGAAGGCGGCGGCCGGGACGACCTGGGTCCGGGTGCGCGACGGGACGCCGGCGGAACTCGAATCCGTGGCGGAGACCTTCGGCGTCCACCCGCTGGTCGTCGAGGACGTCCGCAACAACGTGCGGGCCAAGACCCAGTCCTTCGACGGCTACGCGTTCACGCTGCTCAAGACCGTGGAACTCGCCCGGGGCGAGCAGTCCTTCGAAGACGAGGTTCGCGACGAGGCGGTGGGAATCTGCGTCGGAACCGACTGGGTCATCACGCTCGCAGCCGGGCCCGACGACCCGGTCGACAGGGTCTGGGACGCCGTCGTCCGCGGCGACGAACGGCTGCTGGAACGCGGCCCCGACTTCACCGCTTACCGGATCGTCGACGTGATCGTCGACGAGTACTTCGCCGTCCTCGACGACATCGAGACCGACATCGAGGCCATCGAGGAGGCCGTCACCGTCTCGACCGACATCGAGACGCTCGAGGAGATCAACGCCCTCCGCCGGGACCTGCTCGCCTTCCGCAAGGTGGCCTGGCCCTGCCGGGAGGCCATCGGCGTCCTCGCCCGCGGGGACCCGCCACAGGTCCGCGAGGAGACCGAGAAGTACTACCGGGACGTCTACGACCACCTCGTCCAGGTCGTCGACCTCACCGAGACCTACCGGGACCTGACGACCGGCGCGCGCGACATCTACCTCAACACGCTCTCCCAGTCCACCAACGAGGTGATGAAGGTGCTGACGGTCATCGCGACCATCTTCCTCCCGCTGACCTTCGTCGCCGGCGTCTACGGGATGAACTTCGCCGAGAGCCCGTACAACATGCCCGAGTTGACCTGGCGATACGGCTACCCCGCCGTACTGGTCCTGATGGCCGTCATCACCGGCGCGATGCTCGTCTACTTCCAGCGGAAGGACTATCTATAGCTTTCGGCCGCCGACACCGATCGCGGGATTAAGTGACAGGATCGGATAGACCCGCCAATGACCGGTTCTTCGCCCGATCGTTCGGCCACCGGGGACGCCCGCGCCGTCTCCAACGTCGTTGGGGTCCTCCTCGTCGTGGCCATCGTCGTGCTCCTCGCGGCGGTCGTCGGGAACCTGGCACTCGGGTTCGGCGGGTCGATGGGCACGCCCGCGCCGACGTTCACCGTCGAGACCCAGTATCAGGCCGACGGCTCGGGCAACGACGACGACCGACCGTACCTCAACGTCACCCACACCGGCGGCGATACCGTCGACGGGACGAAGCTGTTCGTCGTCGATTCGGACGGCAACGAGGTGGCCTGGGCCGACGTGTGGACCGGCAGCGAGGAAGTCACGGCGACCGACTACGTTCACATCGACGGCCACGGGAGCGACGGCGCCCTCAACGCCGCCTGTCTGGGCGAGACGTACGAACTGATCTATCGCCCCGGCCCGGAGGCCTCACAGATCCTCCGGGAAGTGGAGATCGACCGGGCGGCGACCCCCCCGGCGGAGATCCACTGCTAGCCCAGTGCCAGCGGCACCAGCAACACGCCCATCAGCGTCGCCCGTCGCGACCCGAACAGGGGCGGGAGCAGGCCGACGACCGTGGCGGCAGCGAAGATCCCGACCCCGATCGGACCGGCGAGGACGGCCGAGAGCGCGACCAGCAGCGCCAGCACGGCGACCGACAGGACCGCGTAGTCGATCGCGCCCACCACCGACAGGTACCGGTCACCCACCGTCGGCACGAGGACGAACCCGATCGCCGCGGCGAGTGCGACGCTCGCGAGCAGGAGGGGGAAGTGAAGCGGCGCGCCGCTCTCCTCCAGCGCGACGAGGACGCCCGTCCGCGGGGAGCCGAGCGCCCGGAGTGCCAGCAGCGCGAAGACCGTGTTCGCCGTGTTGACGCCGCTGGTGATCACGACGAATCCGCGCGCGCCGAAGCGGTACGGGACGGCGAGCAGCGCACCCGTGGCCGCGATGGCGCTGGAGACACCGGGGATGAACCCGACGACCGCCCCGGAGAGCGTCCCCGCGGCAGAGAGCCCACCCACCGCGGATTTCGAGAGCGCCATGGTCGCGTCGTCCTGGGGCGGGACGCCCTGGCCCCGCAACGCTTCGATCAGGACCGGGGCGCCGAACAGCCCGGCGAACAGCGGGGCGAGCGTCCCGCCGGCGCTCACCAGCCCGCCGGTCGGGAGGTCGAGCGTCACCAGTCCGAGGCC
Organism: Halorientalis sp. LT38; assembly: GCF_037031225.1. Classification (NCBI taxonomy): domain Archaea; kingdom Methanobacteriati; phylum Methanobacteriota; class Halobacteria; order Halobacteriales; family Haloarculaceae; genus Halorientalis; species Halorientalis halophila. Next base: position 3,004,282 of record NZ_JAYEZN010000001.1, read on the forward strand.
GCCGCTGGCCGCGAGCGCGAGGCCGGCACCGACTTTCCCGCGATAGGACCCCTCGGTGGTCACCAGCCCCACCGCGACGGCCGCCAGCACGACCGAGAGGTTGGCCCGAATCGTCGGATAGACCGCCGTCACGAGTTCGGTGACCGGTACCGCGAGCGGGACCGCCAGCGCCACAGCCAGCCCGCTCCCGAGCGCCGACAGCCTGAGCGCTTCCCGGCCCCGACCGGCGAGCACGAGTTCGTGGCCGGGCAGGGCCGTCGCGGCCATCGCCGGGTCCGGCACGCCCAGCGCCAGCGCCGGGACGACGTCGAGGAACGTGTGAACGGTGCCGGCGGCCAGCATCGCCGCGCCGACGAGTCGCGGCGGGCCGGGGACCGACGCCGCGCCCGCGGCGAGCAGCAGCGCCATGTTGTTCGCGTGGAGCCCGGGGACGAGGCCGCTCACGACGCCGAGCGCCGCCCCGCCGAGGACGAACGCCAGCGCCGTGGCCGCCGCCGACGGTGCGACCGCGATCCGGACGCCTGCCCAGGCCGAGACTCCCATCGAGCCGAGGTGGTCCCGGCTTCGCACTTAAGCCCTCGCTGGCCTGTCCCCCCTGGGCGGGCCTGTCTTCAGTCCTCGTCCGGCGCTCGCGTCTGGGTTCCGGGCGCCGGGTCCGACCGCGAGTCGGCCGCCTCGAGCACGGCGTCGATCGAGTGATCCCCGACGGAGTCTCCGCCGACGCCGACGAACTCGAAGCGAGCGCCCCCGCTCTCGCTGTCTGTGACGCGGACCTCCCAGCCGTGGGCGCTGGCGACGTCGGTGACGATCGAGAGCCCCAGTCCGGTCCCATCGTCGCTGGTGGTGTAGCCGTGATCGAGCACGTCGGACTTTTCCTCGTCGGGGATGCCGGCGCCGTCGTCGGCGACGAAGAAGCCCGTCCCGGCCTCGCGGTCGATCTCGCCGAGGGTGACGGTCACGCCGGCGCGACCGTCCGGGTCATCGGACTCTGTCCGATTGCCTGTCGAACCGTGTTCGACAGCGTTCCGAAAGCAGTTCTCGAAGACGTTGAGCAGGCGGTCGGGGTCGGCCGGGACACGGAGATCGAGGTCGGCCTCGAGGGTCGCGTCGGCGGTGTCGACGTTCGCCCAGGCCCGCTCGGCCAGGTCGGCGAGGTCGACGGACTCGGTCTCGGTGATCGCTTTGCCCTGCCGAGCCAGCGTCAGTGCGTCGTCGACGATCGCGCCCATCCGCTGGTTGGCATCGCGGATCGTCTCGAGGTGTTCGACCGGGACCTCGACGGTCTCGGCGTCCGGGTCGGCCCGGTGCAGGCACAGTTCGACCGTGCCGTCGGAGACGTTGAGGGGGTTCCGGAGGTCGTGGGAGACGATGCCGGCGAACTCGTCGAGGCGTTCGTTCTGGTGTTCGAGCTTGGTCGTCTGCTGGACGAGGTTCTCCTTCTGGGCCTCCAGTTCCTGTTCGCGATCGCGGAGGACGCGCTCGCGGCGTTTCTGCCGGGTGATGTCGTGGAGCATGACGACGTGGCCGACGACCGTCTCCCGGTCGGTCAGCGGCGAGACCGTGACCTCGTAACAGCGCTCGCCGTCTGCGCCGTCGATCCAGAGTTCGTCGGTGATCGCAGTCAGCTCGCGGTCGCCCCGGAGCACGTCCAGCAACGGGCCGCCGTCGACGATGGCATCGACGTCGACCACCGCGGCCACGGACCGACCGACCGGGCGGTTCACGCCCATCATCTCCTTGGCCGTCTCGTTGATGTCGACGATGCGATGGTCGGCGTCCAGCACCAGCACGCCGGCGTCCATCTCCTCGACGACGAAGTCACGGGCCATCAGGACGACCGAATCGGACCCGAGTCGAGAGAGCAGGCGGTCGAGGGGTATCATCCGGAGGAAGCGGACGCTCACGGTCGTCAGCAACGCGATCGTCCCGAACACCAGGAAGGTGAACGGGAGTGCGAGCATGTGGGGGACGGGGCTCAGGCCGGTGAACGTCGCCACGCTCGCGGACAGCTGGACGACGAATGTCACGATGAACAGGGCGCTCAGCTTGCGATAGACGTTCCGGGAGCGGCGGAACTTCTTGTACAGCAGCACGATACAGCCGAGGACCATCACCCACGAGAGCCCGGCCGCGAAGTAGGCGATCGGACCGAACGCGTACTCCAGTCGGTCGTAGGACCCCGCGTCGACCATCCGGGCGTCGAGATGGACCCGGGCGAGGTCGATGGCCAGCGCGTCGCCCAGCACGGCCACCGCGGCCGTCGCGAAGGGGAGGAGCAGGAGGGCTCGAACGCGCCGCGGCGTGACCAGATCGCTACGGCCGGTGTAGTGGAGCGTGAACACGGTGAGGCTGATCGGGAGGAAGATGGCAACCGGCGATCCGAACCGAACCAGTACCTCCGCCGTCGCCTGGTCCGCGGCCGAGACGATGAGCAACTGCGCGAACGCCCAGGCACTGACGGACAGCACGACGGCGACGAACCAGGTCTCGGCCTTGCTGTCACCCTGCCGCCACGTGAGGACCGCCACCGCCGCGCCTAACAGAGCCACGAGTATCAGCGGCACCGTGTACGGCGTGTACTGCCACATCCCAGTCTCCCTCAATATTCCGGCTCATGGGATTATAAGTAACCGGTCGAAATATCACGGCTGATTCTAGAGTCTCAGATGGAAGAAGGTGGGGCCAGCGTCCGAATTTTTCGGGGTCGGTATTTCGGATTCTGATTTCGAAGGCCCCTCGATTTCGGGCGGTGCGGTCCAGCGGTCCCGGGCGGTCCACTCGTCGTCCGATCGCTCGTCGAGGCGCGCTCTATGGCCCTGCCGCTATGGGGCGTGAAAAATGCGGAGAATTGTGTGGCCGGAATCAGCCGAACAGCTCGCCGAGGCCCTCGCCGTCGGCGTCGTCTTCCTCGTCGTCGCCCTCGTCTTCGGCTTCGGCTTCCTCCTCCTCGCCGCCCTCGTCGTCGTCGCCCTCTTCGAGTTCGGCGTCCGCACTGCCGCCAGCCGGGGCGGCCGCGCCGCCGGCCGGGACCGCGGCGGCCTGCTCGACGGCTTCCTCGATGTCGATGTCCTCCAGCGCGGCCACGAGGGCCTTGACGCGGGACTCTTCGACGTCGACGCCCGCTGCCTCGAGGACGCCCGTGATGTTGTCTTCGTTGATCTCTGCGTCGGTCTCGTTCAGGATGAGTGCTGCGTAAACGTATTCCATGGTTGTGTGTTTGGTTGCTGGTATTTAGTTGTTAGCCGAACATCGCGCCCATCGCGTCGCCCGCGTCGCCGTCGTCGTCATCGTCGTCGTCGGCGTCCTCGGGTTCGGCGTCGGCCGCGTCGCTTTCGTCCTCGTCGTCACCGCCCTCGTCGGCCTCGGCATCGGCCTCGGCGTCGGACTCGGCGGTCTCGACGTCCTGGAGCTCCTCGGGGAGCGCCTCGGGGTCGTCGATCTGGGCCGCGAGGGCCCGGACCTGCCCGTCTGCCTTGCTGACCAGGTCGGGCATGAGCTCCTCGTCCTCGATGGCGGCCTGGAGGCCGACGGACTTGGCCTCGCCGGCCCCCTTGCCGAGCAGCGAGCCGACCGTCTGGGCGGTCGGGTAGACGGCGTTGATCGAGAGGTTCTGCGCGGCCGCGGTGGCCGCCTCGATGTCCGCGCGGTACTCCTCGACGTCCAGTTCGAGTTCCTCGGGCTCGAAGACGACGCCGTCGGCGAACACGGCCTGCAGGTCGAGCCCGACTTCCTTGGGCTCGATGCCGAGTTCGCTCAAGACGTTGGCGAGCTGGCTGTCGACGACCTCGCCCGCTTCCAGCACCGTGGAGTCTGCCATGACCTGGATCGACCCCTCCTGGATGCGCGCTTCGGCCCCGACGGCCTGCAGTTCACCGACGAACTGGCCCGGGTCCATCCCGGTGTCGCCCTCCGGAATCACGATGTCGTTGGGAGCGACCTCGCCGTCGTTGATCGGCGCGGCGGTCTTCGACTCCTCGAGCTGCTGGAACAGCGTGAACGGGTTCGCGTTCGTGCCGATGAGGCCGACCTGGCCGCCGATGTACTCCGTCAGGTCCTCGAGTCCGTCGTCGACTTCGTCGAGGGCCCGCGCCATCAGCGTGTTGCGGCTGACGCGGAGTTCGGCCGTGCCGTGGAGGTTGCGTCGCATGGCCTGGAGCTGCCGGCTCGGAATGCCGGCGATGTTGACGATACCGATCGAGTCGTAGCTCTCCAGGGTGTCGACGAGCTCGTCGACCTCCTCCTTTTTCCACTGCGGAATCGTCTCGGTCTTGCGTTCTGCGCTCATTTAGGCCACCTCGACGGCGGGCCCCATCGTGGTCTTGACGAACATCGAGTCGATGTTCAGGGGACCCTTCTCGAGTTCGGCGTGCAGCCGACGCATGATGACGTCGATGTTGTCCGCGATGGCTTCGGCGTCCATGTCCTCGGCGCCGACGCGCGTGTGGAAGGTCCGCCGGTCGCGGCTGCGGAGCTGCACCGTGTTTTTCATCCGTTCGACGACTTCGACGACGTCGTCGTCGGGGTCGAGCGGTTCGGGCATCTTCCCGCGCGGGCCGAGGACCGTCCCGAGATACCGACCGATGTCCTGCATCATGTCCTGCTCCGCGATGAAGAAGTCGGTCTCGTCGGCGAGGTCCTTGGCCGCGTCGTCGTCGTCGCCAAGCTCTTCGAGGTCGTCCCCGTCGAGCACGTCGTCGGCGACGTCTTCCGCGCGCAGGGCTGTCTCCCCTGCGGCGAAGACGACGATGTTTGTCTCCTGGCCCGTCCCTTCCGGCAGGACGACGCCAGTGTCGACGCGGTTCGACGGATCGTCGAGGTCTAGGTCGCGCAGATTGATCGCGAGGTCCACCGTCTCGCGGAAGTTCCGCTCCGGTGCGTCCTCGAGTGCGCTAGATACTGCTTGCTCTATGTCCTGATCTGCCATCGTTCACCTCCGTAGTACGCATGATGCTCCTACGGGTCAGTGAAACAGGCTACGCCTGTCTCGTCCGGAACGAAGCCGATGTGAAACTTAAACCCGTCGAACCGGGACCGAGGCGACGATTCGAGCCGACTGCCGTCACTCGGCCGTCGGTGTGACCGCGACGCCGCTCGTCACGTCTCCGATCTCGAACCTCGCGCCGCCGGCGTCACTGTCGGCGACGTCGATCGTCCAGCCGTGGGCCCTGACGACGTCGCGAACGATCGCGAGTCCGAGACCGGTGCCGTCGTCACTGGTCGTATACCCACTTTCGAGCACCGAATCCTTCCGGTCGTCGGGGATGCCCGGTCCGTCGTCGGCCACGGCGAACCCGTCGCCGGTGCCGAGGGGCTCGACCCGGATGCTGACGCCCTCGCGACCGTGTTCGATCGCGTCATCGGACGAAGTCCGATTGCTCGTGGAGCCATGCTCCACGGCGTCATCGGAACGCGAAGCGTTCTGATTGCCTGTCGAACCGTGTTCGACAGCGTTCCGGTAGAGGTTCTCGAAGACGTTCAGCAGTCGGCCACGGTCGCCGTCGGCGGTCAGGTCGAGGTCGACGGACAGGGTGGCCTCGCCGGTATCGACGTTGTCCCAGGCCGCCTCGGCCACCTCGGCCAGGTCGACGGGTTCGGTCTCGGTGAGCGCTTTCCCCTCGCGTGCGAGCGTGAGCGCGTCCTCGATGATGTTCTCCATCCGGGAGGTCGCGTTTCGCATCTCCGCGATTTTGTCGTCGTCGACCTCGACCACGCCGGTCTCCTCGTCGGTTTTCGCCTCCATGATCTCGAGGTAGCCGTCGGTGACGTTGAGGGGATTGCGGAGGTCGTGAGAGACGATGCCCGCGAAGCGGTCGAGCCGCTCGTTCTGGTACTCGAGCTGTTGCTTCTGGGCCCGTAGTTCCTCGGTCTGCTGTTCGAGCTGCTCTTCTCTGCGTTTCTGTTTGGTGATGTCGTGCAACAGGACGACGTGTGCGACGGTCTCACCCTCCGAACCGCTGAGTCGCGATACTCGCACTTCGTAACAGCGGGTGCCGTTCGCGGTCTCGACCCAGATCTCGTAGTCGGCCTCGTGGAGTTCTTCGTCGTCACGGAGGATCCTCGGTTCCGTCTCGCCGTCGACGATGCGTTCGGGCTGGGTGATGTCCGACAGATGTTTTCCGATCGGTCTGTCGAGCCCGAGCATCTTCTTCGCCATCGAGTTGACGTCGACGACCCGGTCGTCGCTGTCCAGGACCATGACGCCGCTGTCGATCTCCTCGACGACGAAGTCCCTGGCCAGCGGGACGGCGCTATCGAACCGTGAGTCAAAGACCGAGAGGAACCGGTCGACTGGAATCGCCCGGACGAACTTGACGCTCGTCGTCCCGAAGAGGACCAGCACCCCGGTGAGCAGGTAGCTGAACGGGACGAGCATGAAGTGGGGGAACGGGCTGAGTCGCGTCAGCGAGAGAAACGCCAGGACCGCCGGGAGCGCCGTCGAGAAGAAGACGACGGCGCTCATCTTGCGATAGACGTTCCGGGACCGCAGGACGCGCTGTAACAGCAGCCCGTTGTAGACCAGCACGATCGCGTACGCGATGGCTGCCATCGCGAACACGCCGATCCCCCAGTCGTAGGTGAGGAGTGTGAACGACCCGCTCCGGTCGAGCCCCACGTCGACGAGCATCCACCCGTGGACGCCGTTGGTGAGACTCACGAGGAGGAATGCCACGGGCAAGAGGCCGAGTACGGCGATCCGTGGTCGAGTCAGCCACTCGCCCCGGCCCACGAAGTGGAGCGTGAACCCGAACGCCGTCAGGATCATGAACAATATCGAAGGCATGAACAGGGCGAACCAGAATTCCTTCCAGGCCAGCCCGACGCTCGAGACCGTCAGAAGGGTGAACAGACACCACAGGACGTAGGAGGACTGGGTCAGCGCTCCCCAGACGTCCATCCGGTCGTCGGCCTCGTGAAAGGCATACACAGTGACGACGATCCCGAGGAGCATTGCGAGCGCCAGCGGCACCGTGTACGGATTCCATTGCAGTTCCATTCCGACCAGGTCCTGTTACTCTCAGTTCCATATAGGCGAACCAACAGTTAAAGACACGCTCTGAAAAATCAGAACTGATACTTCGGGGGCCCCGGACTCGCGACCGCCAGTCCGTCAGCCGGTATCGGGTGTAATCCCAAGCGAGACCCCGTCTCTCGCATACTCGGCCAGTGGACCAGCTCGCCTCGCCTAATCCTTTAGGGGGGTGGCGTATCTGCCCCAGCGCGGTACGGGTAGTATGAAGGACAGGTCGACAGGGCCGTCGGAGTGGACCATCGTCGACGACCGATCCGAGTCGCCGCAGTCGGCGCAGCCGCCGGACACCTCGTTCACCCGTCTGGGGACCCTCGGCGTCGAGGAGGAGTTCTACCTCGTCGACGCGAACGGTCGCCCGGCACACGGCGCCAGCCGCCTCGTCCACGGCAGCCTCCCGTCCGAGTTGGCGGACCAGATCGAGACGGAAGTGTACGACTGCCTCGTCGAGACCAAAACCGACGTCTGCGACGACGCCGCCGCGCTCGGGCGACAGGTGCGGCGCAAGCGGCGCGCGCTCCGGGACCACGCGGCCCACTTCGGCCGCGACGTCGCGGCGGCGGGCATCCACCCGGCCGCCTGCCCGGACGACGTCCAACCCACGGAGGGCGCTCGCTATCGCGCGATGCTCGACCGGCTGCAGTACCCCCAGTGGCGGAACCTCGCGACTGGCCTGCACCTCCACGTCGGGGTCGACGACGCGGAGAAGGCCGTCTGGATCGCGAACGAACTCCGCTGGTACCTCCCGGTGTTCCTGGCGCTGTCGGCGAACTCACCGTTCTACGACGGCCACGACACCGGCCTCGCGTCCGCACGCGCGAACGTCTTCGGCAGTCTGCCCTGCTCGGGGATGCCGCCCGCCTTCGACTCCTTCGCGGCCTACAGGGACGTCCGCGAGACCATGATCGAGACGGACGCGATTCCGGACGCCAATCAGCTCTGGTGGGACGTCCGGCTGAAACCTGACCTGGGGACCGTCGAGATCCGCACCGCCGACGCCCAGTTCGATCCCGACACGGTCGTCGCGTTCGCGGAGTACGCCCGCGCGCTGGTCCGCGACCTCGCCGCTCGCTACGAGGACGGCGAGTCGGCGACGGAGTTCCACGACGCCTTGCTCGAGACTAACAGGTGGCGGGCGCTGCGGTACGGCCACGACGCCGAGTTCACCGACCGGAACGCGCGGACCGTCGTCGACCTCGGGACGGTCGTTTCCCGGGAGTGCGACCGCCTGGGAATCGACGGGATTGGCGACGTCCTCGATCGGCCCAGCGGGAGCGCCCGCCAGCGGACCGCCTACGACCAGCGTGGACTGTCCGGGGTCTGTGACCTCCTCCGGATCTCGTCCGCAGAGGAACCCGTCGAACGCGTCGCCTGACCGCCGATTCGGTGGCGAGACGGTGCGGTGATCGGTGGACGCGGCCGCCGCTGGCCAGTGGCGCCCTCGAAAAGACGATGCGGCAGCAGTCGGGCGTCCGCACTACGAATCGGAAAAGTCGCTTCGGCCGTTTTCCGAGCCTTTGCGGAGGAAGCCTCGCTACGCTGCGGCTTCGTCCGCGAAGATGTCGTCGTACTCGCCCTCGTCGATTCGCTCCTTGAACTCGCGGGGGTTGTTGCCCTCGATGGTGACGCCCAGCGAGGTGCAGGTCCCGACGACTTCCTTGGCGGCGTTCTTCAGGTCGTAGGCCAGCAGGTCCGGGTGTTTCTGCTCGGCGATCTGGATGACCTGGTCGACCGAGAGGTCGGCGACGAAGTTCTCCTGGGGTTCGCCGCTGCCCGTCTCGAAGCCGGCCTCGTCCTTGACGAGTTCGGCCGTCGGGGGGACCCCGACCTCGATCTCGAAGTCGCCCTCGTCGTCGTAGTCGACGGTGACGGGGACTTCGGTGCCGTCGAAGGCCGCTGTCTGGTCGTTGATCTGTTCGACGACCGCCTGCACGTCGACGGGGGTCGGCCCGAGTTCCGGTCCGAGCGGCGGTCCGGGGTTGGCCTGCCCGCCGGGGACGAGTACCTCGATGGTTCCAGCCATATGGGTTCTATCACGGGGGCGCGCTTTTAACGGTTGCTTTCCCGGGCTGGTGTGTCGCGGGGACACACGCGGCTCGGGGACGCTCGAAAAAACGGGGACTGTCGGGCGCTCGGCCCGACTACTGGATGGAGACGCCGTTTCGCGAGAGGTACGCGCTGGCTTCCTTGATCTCGACCGGGCTGCCGAGAATGCGTACCCCGTCCTCCTCCGTTCGGATTGTCAGGGTAAACCGGTGCTCCAGGTCCTCCCGGAGGCCGTCGAGGGCCCGCTCCGGTAGCAGGATCTGTGTACTGTCGCGCAGCAAAGCCGCGTCGGGCATCACGTGAAGGGTCGCAATCTCGCCGTATAGGTGTATCGAAACCGTCCCCCGCGAGTGTCGTGGACCCGGAGACGGGCCCGACGCGCACACTGGCTTTATCTACGAGCCGTCCCCTTCTCCCGGCATGACCGTCTACGAGACCGACGTGCCGGGCGTCGGCAAGAAGTTCGAACTCGAGATCGGCGGCGGCGAGCGCATCGTCGTTCTCATTCACCACGACGGCAAGCGGGAGGTCTACCGTCGCCCCGACGAGGACGCAGACAGCGAGAAGCTGTTCTCCGTCGCCGGTAAACAGGCCCGCCAGCTCGGGTCGATCATCGAGGGTGCGTTCTTCCAGCCCGTCGAGACCGACGAGGTGCAGGTCCCCCTGGGTGACGCCTTCATCGAGTGGCTGGACCTCGCGCCGGACTCGGAACTGGTGGGCCTGACGCTGTCGGAGGCCGACCTCCGTCAGGAGACGGGCGTCTCCGTGCTGGCCGTCCAGCGCGAGTCCGAGACCTTCCCCAACCCCGGCCCGGACTTCTCGCTCGCGGCCGGCGACGTGCTGGTCACGCTGGGGACTCGCGGGGACCAGGAAGCGCTCGAGGAGATGCTCGGCGAGGACGGCGGGTCGAACGCGTAGATGGCGGTCGCGCTCTACGAACTCGGCATCGCGCTCACCGCGCTCGCGATCGCCGGCTCCGTCGTCTTCCGCTACGGCCTGTCGGTCATCCCCGCGTACATCCTGGTCGGCGTCCTCGTCGGCCCCAACTTCCCCTCCTCGGTCGGCGACCTCTCGCCGGTCGCGCTGGGGGCGCTTGGAGACGTCTCGCTGACGCTCGTCTCCGATAGCGAACTCGTCGCCGGGCTGGCCGAACTCGGGATCGTCCTCCTGCTCTTCTTTCTGGGCCTGGAGTTCAGCATCTCACAGCTGTTCGGGGACAGCCGCCGCATCGCCGCCATCGGCGTGATCGACCTCCTCGTGAACTTCGGCGTCGGGCTGGCCATCGGCGTCGCCTTCGGCTTCTCGGCCGTCGAGACGCTGTTCGTCGCCGGGATCGTCTACATCTCCTCGAGCGCCGTCATCACCAAGTCGATCATCGACGAGGGGTGGGTCGCCAACGCCGAGAGCGGGCCGATCCTCGGGACGCTCGTCTTCGAGGACATCTTCATCGCCGTCTACCTCGCCGTCCTCTCGGCGGTGGCGCTGGGCGGCGGCTCTCTGGAGGAGGCGGCCCTGTCCGTCGGGACCGCCTTCGCCTTCCTCGGCGCGCTGCTCGCCGCGGCCTGGTACGGGAGCGGGCTGGTCGAGCGACTGTTCGCGACCGACTCGGACGAGTTGTTCTTCCTGCGCGTGCTCGGCGTGACGACGCTGATAGCCGGCGTGGCCCTGGCGATGGGCGTCAGCGAGGCCGTCGCGGCCTTCTTCGTCGGCACGGCCTTCAGCGGGACCGACCACACCGAACGCATCGAACACGTGATCGCGCCGGCCCGGGACCTCTTCGCCGCCGTGTTCTTCTTCTCCATCGGACTGACGACCGACGTGACGCTGCTCTCGGAGGTCGCGCTCCTGCTCGCCGTCGCGGTCGTCGCGACGACCGCGAGCAAACTCCTCAGCGGGACGCTCTCGGGACGGGTGTACGACCTCGACCCGCGACGCTCGCTGCGGGTCGGCCTGGGGATGGTCCCGCGCGGGGAGTTCTCGCTGATCCTCGCGACGCTGGCGGCGTCGGCCGGCGCGTCGACCGGAACGTTGGGGGAGGTCGTCCCGGCCTTCGCCGTCGGCTACGTGCTGATCATGAGCATCGTCGGGACGCTGCTGATCCAGAACGCGAGCGCGATCGAACGCGTCCGCGAGCGGACGGTCGGGGGGTGAGGAGCGACCCCCAACGAAAGCGCTTTTGAGTCGCGGTTGCCGACTACCCCCTAATGGGCCTGGAGGAGGAGATCGAGGAGATCGAGGAAGAGATCGCCGAGACTCCCTACAACAAGTCGACGGAGGCCCACATCGGCCGGCTGAAGTCCAAACTCGCGCAGAAAAAGGAGGAATTCGAGAAACGACAGTCCGGCTCCGGCGGTGGCGGCGGCTACGCCGTCGAGAAACACGGCGACGCCACGGTCGCGCTCGTGGGCTTTCCCAGCGTCGGCAAGTCGACGCTCCTGAACGCGATGACCAACGCCGACAGCGAGGTCGGCGAGTACGAGTTCACGACCCTCGACGTCAACCCGGGCATGCTCAAGTTCAACGGCGCCAACATCCAGATGCTCGACGTTCCCGGACTGATCGAGGGCGCCGCGGAGGGCCGCGGTGACGGCCAGGCGGTCCTCTCCGTGGTCCGGACGGCCGACCTCGTCGTCTTCCTGCTGGACGTCTTCGAGATTCACGAGTACGCGCGCTTGCGCGAAGAACTGTACAAGAATAACGTCCGGGTCGACACCGAGCCGCCGCGCGTGACCATCCGCCGGAAGGGGAAAGGCGGGCTGTCGGTCAACGCCAGCGTCGACCTCGACCTGGACGAGGAGACGATCAAGCAGGTCCTCCGAGAGCACGGGTTCATCAACGCGGACGTGACCATCGGCGAGCAGATCGACATCGACGAACTCATCGACGGCGTGATGGACAACCGCGTCTACCTCCCCTCGATCGTCGCGGTCAACAAGGCCGACCTGATCGACCCGGACTACCTCCCGACCGTCGAGGAGAACCTGCGCGACCACGACATCGATCCCGACGAGGCCGTGTTCATCAGCGCCGAGGAGGGGAAGGGCCTGGACGCCCTGAAGGAGGAGATCTGGGACGCGCTCGGACTCGTCCGCGTCTACATGGACAAACCGGGCCGGGGCGTCGACTACGAGGAACCCCTGATCCTCCGCTCGGGCGACACCGTCGAGGACGCCTGCGAGAAACTGGGCGGGGAGTTCGAAGAGCGCTTTCGCTTCGCCCGCGTCTCCGGTTCGAGCGCCAAACACGACGAACAGCAGGTCGGCACCGACCACGAACTCGAAGACGAGGACGTCCTCCGGATCGTGACCCGGAAGTGAACGACGAATCGGCCGACACGGCAACCCCGTCGGACTCGCCCACCAGACGCCTCCTCGCGGCCCTCGCCGTCGCACTCGTGCCCTGGACCGTCCTCACGATCGGGTCGGACGTCTCGTTGTTTTTCACCTTCGGTATTCTCAACGTCGACCCGCTGGGACTGACGACGATCACCGACTTCTACTTCCGGTACACGGCCGCGTTGCCGGAGTACCTCACCGCCTGGGGCCTCTCCGTACTCGTCTTCGCGGTGGGACTGGCGAGCGCGCTGGTCGGCCTCGTCTGGCGGGAGGACCCCCGCGTAACGGCCGCGATGTTCGTCTTCGCCGGGTTCGGGCAGCTGCTGTTCGCGCTGGGCTTCCTCCGGCGGGTCGGCTACACCGCGATTCCGATCGGGACCGTCCTCCTGTGGGCGCTCGTCTGGCGGTACTACCGGCGCGATCTGGCGTCGATCGTCCAGTTCCCGGACGGGCGGGAGTAGCCGCGTCGGTATCCTTTTCGGCGTTCCACCCGAGGTCCCGGACATGCACGCGACGCTCGACCACACCATGCTGCGCGTAGAGGACCTGGACGAGTCCCTGGACTGGTATCAGGATCACTTCGACTACGAGGAGTACGGCCGCTGGGAGGCCGACACGTTCACGAACGTCTTCCTCGGCCCGGCCGAGAAACACGAGGACGGTGCGCTGCTCGAACTCACCTACAACCACGACGACCGGACCTACGACTTCGGCGACGCGTGGGGCCACATCGCCGTCCGCTGCGACGACGTCTACGAGGCCTACGAGCAACTGATGGACGAGGGCGTCGAAGACTATCGCGACCCCGACTCCTGTGGTGGCCAGTACGCGTTCGTCACCGATCCGGACGGTCACGAGATCGAGATCGTCGAGCGCGACCACGGGGCCAAATGGAGCCTCGACCACACCATGCTCCGGGTCGAGGACGCAGACGAGGCCATCGGCTGGTTCACGCGGAAACTGGAGTACGACCTGTTCCGCCGGGAGGAGTTCGAGGACTTCGCGCTCTACTTCCTGAAGCCCGAAGCGGCCGCGCCCGAGGAGATGTCCGTCGAACTCACGTACAATTACGACGGGCGCACGTACGACGTGGGCGACGCGTGGGGGCACGTCGCGGTCCAGGCCGACGACCTGCACGAGTTCTGGGACCAGTTGCTGACCCGTCACGCCGAGGACTACCGCGACCCCGAGAGCTGTGGCGACCGCTACGCGTTCACGAAGACGCCGGACGGCCACGAAGTCGAGATAGTGACGAGCTGAGCGACGACCATCCGGCCCCGATCGATCGACAGGTCGGGATCCCTACTCGTAACTCCGGTCACGTTGGTTGCCGGAAGGCCTGTTGTACCGATAGTTCTGCGTCAAACGGCCGTCGGATAGCGAGCGGCTACCCCGTCGGCTGCGCCCCAGGTCAGCACGGTCGTTGGCGTCGTGCTCGTGTCAGACGCCTGCAAGCCGACCGGCCGACGACCTCACATCCGAGGCGAATTCGCGCCTCTGGGCCGCCGAATCGCCGGTTTCTGGGCATGTGTCGTGGTGTCAACCCTCGTATTTGACCACAAAGCATTTATAACGGGCCACAGTTGTTTCGACCGTACCCCTACCCATGGTGACAGTATCGAGTACGGTTTGGCAGTCTCCGCGCGGCGGCAGTGCGGGCCGCGACTGCCTCGCGGGAAAGGTGCTGAAACCGCCCGAAAAGCACAAACACAAACTATGACAGGAACACGCGACAAGATCCGCAGTCTGTTCCTCGCGACCCTGATGGTACTCTCCGTCTTCGGAGGCACCATCGCGTTCTCGGGAGCAACGGCTGCACAATCCGCAGGTAACTGGGGATTCACCCAGGATACCGATCCGACTGAACAGAAGAACAATCAATATGACGAAACACTGACGTCCAGTGGCGGTCCGTACTGGCAGGGTCAGCGCCTTGTCATTCAGGCCCAGAACGTTGGAACTAGTACGCTTCAGATCCGAGAGAGCGTGAGCAAAGACGGCGGTGGCGAACGCCTCCCGTCCGGTTCGCTGGTCCGTGAAGTGAACCTGAACAATAACGATGCGGCCATCATCAACACGGCCGGCCTCGAAGGCTCCTACGTGATCACAACCGGAAGCGGCAATGGTGACGTGATCAACTTCGAGAATGGTGCTGCTGACGGTACGCCTCACTCGGGCTACTTCGCAAATGATGGCACTGTGAGCCTCGGATCCGGTAACAGTGTTAACGATGCCGTTGAGCTGGCCTCCTTCGAGGTCACGTCTCAGAACCTGGACGCCAGCTTCCAGTCCGCTGAGTCGGCTCAGGAAAAGATCTTCCTCGAGGTCGACTCCGCTCGCGGGGACTCCGACCTTCTCGTCACCGCTGACGGTCTCGACGACGACGAAGTTGTCGAGATCTTCAACGACGAGTTCAACACGAGTGACGACGACAACTCCGTGCAGGCGATCTACGACGCGAGTGACAGCAGTGTCTCAGCTGGGGACCAGTCACTCGCTAATGCAGGTGCGAGTTCCTCGTACGGTGACGGTGTCGTCTTCGACGGCGTTGACAGTCAGGCCAACATCTCGGCCAACTTCAACGACATCGATACGGGTGACTACGAGTTCGAGTTCGAGGTTACCGACACCGGTGTCTCGGACAGCTCGTCTGTCACCGTGAGCGACGAGGAGGACGTTGACGCCGAGATTCTCAACGGTGGCGTTGCGACGGCCGCGCAGGGTGACTTCGCTGTGGTTCCGATCCAGCTCGAGGAGACGGACACGGCCCGAGTCAACCTCGGCTTCAACGACGTCAACTTCAACGCGTCCTTCCAGGTCGAAGACGGTAACGACGATGGTCTCGTGACGGTCGAGATCAACACGCGTTACGCCGGTCTTCAGAATGGACTCGGACAGTCCACTGCTGACGACGTCCTCGGAGCGGCATTGACCGTCTCCGACAATCAGGACAGTGTGACTATCCCGTCCGGTTCGGATTGGGGCATGTGGTCGCCGAGTGGCGGAACCGATCACATCAACAGCCCGATGGACGCTGACCAGTACGACATCAACGTTACACACGTCGACGACATCAACAACGAGTTCGACGTCGGTACGGTCCAGATCGTCGAACCGTCGGTCGACGGCATCACCAGCTGGACGATGCCCAGCAACGTCTTCTCCGACGTGGAGGAAGACGAGACCGCGGAACTCTACGAGTACATCCAGAACGGTGAGCTGACCGAGTCCGACTCGGTCGCCAAGCGCGACGTGCTGGTCTTCCAGATCCAGTCGACCAGCATGTTCGGCGAGCTAAAGGCTGCTGAGAGTGCTTCTGGCGTCGACTACGCGGACGCACTCAACCAGATCGCCTCCTACAACGATAGCTACGATTCCGCGAACGGCAAGAGCTTCAAGTTCCTCGTCGAGCAGACCAGCGACACCACGCGAGCGAACACTGACCCCAAGCAGGTTGACCTCGCTGCCAGTGCCGGTAACGGTGTCAAGGTCGTTCCCGACGAGCGTAACTCCTCGCTGTTCGTCGTCATGAAGGAGAACAACCTGCAGCTTACCCGCACTCTTGGCTCCGGCAGTTCCAACCTCGAGATGGCTGAGGGTGACGCCTACGAGGCGAACTGGACGGTCTTCGACAACACCGGCCTTGACAGCGACAATGCGGGCGTCACTGACACGGCCGAGATCACCGAGAAGTCCATCGACTTCGACACGGACGCTGGCGGCGTCATCCGCGTCGCTGCCGCGCCCGGTCAGGTCATCTCGGGCTCCACGAGCGTCGCCCCCGGTACGGAGCTGAACGTCCGGCTCCGCTCCACGGGCGACACGCCGTTCCTCGAGGACCCCGAAGCTATCGTCCAGCCTGACGGCACGTTCAACGCCACGGTCGATCTCTCCGACCGCGCGCAGAACGCGTCCTTTAGCGCCAACGCGCAGGGCTTCGATAGCGACTTCGACACGCCCGGTGTCATCGGTCAGGCACCCACGGCTGACGTCGACTTCGAGGACCAGACCGTCGAGAACGGGTCCGTGACCGTCGACGCGACGCTCTCGGACGGCGGCTTCATCTCGCTCCGTACGGGTTCGCCCGACGGCGAGATCGTGGGCGCCTCCGAGTACCTCGGTGAGGGCGACAACACCGCCACCATCGACGTCGATCCGCTGTCCGAGGAGACCGAGCTGTACGCGGTCGCCCACCAGGACACGAACGACAACGAAGCCCTCGACTTCGAGGTCGGTGGCTCCACGGACGGCCCGTACACCACGAGTAACGGGACGGTCGTGAGCGACTCCGCGATGATCTCGCCGCAGGACGACACCGAGACCACCACGGAGCAGCAGACCACCGAAGAACCCACCACCGAAGACACGGAGACCGATGCTCCGGAGACCGACGGTGGCGACGACGGTGACGAGGAAACCACCGCGGGCGACGGTGCTGGCTTCACGGCCGTCATCGCGCTCGTCGCACTCCTCGCCGCGGCGCTGATCGCAGTCCGCCGCGACTAAACCACCGGCCTAACCGCCGGCCTTCGATCAATTCCCTTTCTTTCGACGCCACCCGGGTAGCGACAGCTACGGCTCCCGATCGTCGGTTACGCTCGGGTAACGACAAGACATATGCCGGTCATCGTCGAAGCGTCTGGTAGAATGCAAGAGACGGTGCTGGGCGCGCTGGCGTGGGTCGGGCAGTTCTCCGACCCGCTCGCCTGGCTCGTGATCGCCGCCTTCGGCACCGGCGCGGTGCTGGACTGGTACGACTGGCACCGCGACGCGGCACGAACGATTTCGGTCGCCGCCTGGGTCCTCTTTGCGCTGTTCTGGTTCACGCAGATTCACCACTTCGCGTTCGTCCAGAAGAGCATCGTCGAGGGGATCGGGACCCTCGTCGCCGTCCCTGCCTCGCTGTACGTCGCCCTCCTTCTCCACCGCGGCCGGGACTCGCTGTTGGTCCTCTCGCGGGCCGTCGCGGTGATGGGTGCGGTATTCCTGCCGTTCGAGGCCATCCTCGTCCTTCAGGAACTGCTCATCGAAGCGGTCACTCGACAGACGGAGTTCCTGATGGGGCTGCTTGGCTACCACCCCGAGGTGATCCCGGGGAGTGAGGTCAAAGCGGAGTACGAGGCCTTCCGGAACACGTTCGTGTTCTACCCAGAGGAGAACTACCGGATAACCTATACGATCATCATCGCGTGTACGGGCATCGGGAGCATGGCCATCTTCGTGGGGCTGATCGCGGCGGTCCGCGCGCCGCTTAATCGCAAACTCCGCGCGCTGGCGGTGTCGATCCCGGTCATCTACGCCCTCAATCTCGTCCGGAACGTGTTCATCGGCCTCTCGTTCGGGACCATGAAGATGCAGCTGGTTCCCGAGGCGACGGCGAGCCTGTTCGCGTTCGACCTGGCGGCCGATCCGGGCCTGGTCTCCTACTACTGGGCCGATCGGATCATCGCCCAGAGCGCCTCGGTCGTGGCGCTGGTGGCGATCACCTGGCTGGTCGTTCGCGAACTCCCGGAAGTGCTGATCGTCATCGAGGACCTCCTCTATATGGCGACGGGCAGCGAGTACGACCTCCGGGGTGCACTGGGCGTGCCGGTCGCTCGAGCCGATGGCGAGTGAGTAGCTCTCAGTCTTCGGCCAGTTCGGGCGGCAGCCCGGCGAGATCGACCAGCGCGTCTCGTTCCAACAGGTGCAGGTCACCGGGGATCACGAGCAGGTGCAGCGGCGGCCCGAAGTCGCGCTCGGCGAGCGCCGACAGTTCGTCTGCGGCGACCGTGGGGCTATCGCTGCCGGCCTGACAGACGGCGACGGCCGGGAGATCTTCGTACTCCTCGGCGAGGAGGCCGGCGGCCGTCGCGGCAGTCATGTAGTCCTCGTCGGCGGCCTTGATGTCGAGGTAGACGAGCGTGTGAAGGCCGCGCTCGCGGTTGTCGTCGATGGTCTCGACGACGCTTTCGGGGACGCCGGTGCCGCCGTGGGCGCGCTCGAAGGGGAGGGTGGTCGCCTTTCCGAACCGGTAGTTCTGGAGGCCCGTGAGCGAACTCGCGGCGGTCTGGGCGGTCGTGCCGTGGACGACGGCGGTGTCGATCCCGCGGTCGCGGGCACGCAGTCGGAGGTCGACGTGGGTCGTCGAGATCATCGGGTCGCCGGCGGTCAGGAAGACGGCGTCGCCCGCCTCGGCGGCGTCGAGGATCGGGTCGGGGTCCCGTTCGACGCCCTCGCGGTCGCGGACCTCGATCGTGACGTCGTGGTGTGCTTCCAGGTCGGCGACGGTGGAGCCGACGAGTTTCGAGGTGTAGAACTCGGCGAACGCCCGGTCGGCGGCGCGGAGCCGGTCGCGGCCCGCGACGGTGATCGAGCGCTCGTCGTACAGCCCGAGGCCGACGAACGTGAGCATATCTGTCGTCCGGGGGCCGCGGGGTTAAACGGCCCGACCTGGAGCGTCAGGCTTACCGCCGGCGGTCGCCGAGGAGTGGACATGTCGGTGCCATGCGTGTGTGTCGCCCGCGAGGCCGGCGAGGCCGCCCGTCAGGAGCTCGCGGCCGCCGAGCTGGTGGACGACGCCCACCGGATCGAACACGCCGACGGGCGGCTCTACATCCCGGTCGTCGACCCCGATGCGGTTCCCGAGGGGTACGAGGTGGTCGACCGCGACGCACCCGTGCGCGAGACACAGACCATGCCCGCGGATCTCGTGGACTTCGAGCCCTCCTACGAGCGGATCGGTGAAGTCGCGATCATCGACGAGGACGATCCGGACCGGGCGCGCGCGCTTGCCGACGCCATCGTCGACTCGGCGCTGCCGGTCCACACCGTCTTGAACCGCGCCTCGAAGGTCAAGGGCGACCTCCGGGTGCGCGACTGGGAGGTGCTGGCGAGTCCGGACGAGGCCGAGGCCGCGCCCACCGAGGCCGTTCACCGCGAGTACGGCTGCGAGTACGCGGTGGATCTCGCCGAGGTGTACTTTTCGCCCAGACTGGCGACCGAGCGCCACCGCGTCGCCGAACAGGTCTCGGCCGGCGAGCACGCTTTCGACATGTTCGCGGGCGTCGGGCCGTTCGTGATCCCGTTCGCGGAGCGCGGTGCCGAGGCCGTCGGCGTCGACCTCAACGCGCGGGCGATCGAGTACCTCCGGGCGAACGCGGAGCGCAACGACGTCGCGGATCGGGTGACCGCGATCGAGGGAGACGTCCGCGACGTGGCCGGCGAGTACGAGAACTGGGCCGACCGGATCGTGATGAACCTGCCTCACAGCGCCGGCGAGTTCCTCGACACGGCGGTGGCGCTGGCCGGCGACGAGGCCGTGCTCCACTACTACGACATCCAGCACGAGGACGACCCGTTCGGGCCGGGCGAGCGCGCGATCCGGGCGGCGGCCGAACCCGAGTACGAGGTGACGGTCGAGACGCGACACACCGTCCGGTCGTACGCGCCCCACGAGTTGAACGTCGTGCTGGACGTGCGATTGACGCGGCGGTGACCGGAGATCGATTCGCAACCCTTATTGCGATTATGTGCCCACGTTTCGATGCACACGGAGTGCCGGTGTCTCGCTGAACGAAGTGAAGCGAGGCTCGGCAGACGAGTGAAACGAGTCTGCCGGTGTACCACCGAGCGAAGCGAGGTGGTGCTCGGGGCGTGAACCGTGTGAACGCGCCGGTGTAGCTCAGACTGGCAGAGCGAATCCTTCGTAAGGATTAGGCCGAGGGTTCAAATCCCTCCACCGGCTTTCTGCTGCGAGCGAATCTCGAGCAGCGAAAGCCAGAGGGATTTGAAGCAGGGAGGAGCTGCGCTCCGACCGTGGTTCACAATCCTCTCCACCGGCTTTCTGCGACGACCGTTCGATCACTTCACTCGAACTGTCCCGGCCATCCCCGAACTCTCGTGTGGGATACAGTAGTAGCCGTAGGTTCCTGGTCGGTCGAGGGTGTACTCGTAGTTCTCGCCCGGTGCGATGAGTCCCTCGGTGACCCGGTTTCTCGCAGCGCGCTCTGACTCGAAGCCACCACTCGCGAAGTAGGCGGCCTCGTCTGGAATCTCGTCTGCAGATGCGGTGACAGTGTGATCGACGTCGCTCTCGTTCGTCCACCGAACCGTCTCTCCCGATTCGATCGGCACGGTCTCCGGTTCGAACGTGCGGTCGTCGGGCATCGTGACGGTCTGGATCGACGACGACTGTCTGTTCGAACAGCCGGCGGTGCCGACAGTCGCCAGGGTGGCAGTGCCGAGACGCAACACCGCCCGTCGGTCGTAGCGTTCGAGTGACATTGTAACAGTGAGGTGTGGGACCTATTAGAGTACCACGAAGAGGTCGGTCACGTACATCACGCCGAGTCCGAGCAGGAACGCGAGCAAATTCGTGGCGCTGGCCAAGCGACCGCCTGCATCCCGGACCATTCGCGCAATTTCCCAGTCGACCTGCAGTATCGCACCGACCCCGATCGCGAGGAAGAAGGCGCCGATCGTCGGCGAGTAAGCGAGACTCCCGATCCAGCCACCGAGGATGACGGGTGCGCCGGCGATGACGCCGAGTGCGGCGAAGTGCTTGACCGACGGGCGTTCGCCACGGGCGACCGGCGCAACGACGGCGGGGCCTTCCGTCACGTTGTGGAGCATGAACCCGATGACGAGGAACGCGCCGAGCGACACGCGCCCGAGTGCGAACGAACTCCCGATAGCGAGTCCCTCCGCGAGGTTGTGCAGGCCGATCCCGATCGCGACCAGATAGGCGATCCAGAGACCGCTACTGGCCCGGCTATCTCCGGCGGCGACACGGCCCGTACGCCACGCGCTGATCGCCTGGACCAGGAGAAGGGCCCCGAGGATTCCAAAGACGACCAGGAGGTTACCCTCGAAGGCGCCTGGAACCCGCTCGGCGAGTTCGAATGCCTCGAACCCGGCGTCGAACGCCAGGAAGCCCAGGACGCCGGCCGCGAACAGGAGAACGGCGTGCAGCCAGCGATCACTCATCGTCTTGATGTAGGGGAACCAGAGCATCCCCAGTGCGACCGGGATCACGCCGACGAACAGCCCGATGACTGCGAGCGTCCCGAGCAGACCGGGGCTCAATCCGGGTGACTGACTCGGCGCGACGATCGTATTGTGGAACGTCGCCCCGTCGGAGAGGACGAGCGCGACTTCGAGATCCCACCCCGGATTCCAGTGATACGGGAGCACGATCTGTGCGCTCTCCATCGGCGCGAGCGTGTTGTCACCGCCGGCGCCTTCGACCCGGAAATCCCAGTAGGCTTCGTCGACGAGCACCTGTGAGATCGTCACGGATTCGGGCCCGTTGTTCGTCGCGTGCAACACGACCGTTCCGTCGCTCGGAAGCGTCGTGTGGGTGATCGTCACGTCGGGGAGCGGGGCGCCGCTCTGCACACCGGCGAGCGGTGACGTGAATACGAACACGCCCAGCACGAGCACGAGCAACACGACCGGGAGCAACGCGCTGACCCATCGCGGAAGCCCGAGCGGTTGTCTGATCTCGTTCTCGGCCGGTACTCCACCGTCCGTCGTCGAGTTTCGTGACTCGTCGGCCATTTAGACCACCTCGAAGAAGCTCATCCAGCCCAGTTCGGCAAACTCCGACTGATGGGCGTGGAACATGTACAGCCCGGGCTCGTGGTCCGAGTAGTCGATCTCGACGATACCGCGCTGGGCCTGGGTCTGCATGATCGTGTCCACGGTCTTGCGCGTCGGCGTCAGCGTCGTCCCGTGGTCGTAATAGTCGAAGAACTGCGAGTGAGTGTGGAACGAATTGACGAGGTCGAACTCCGTCGCATTGGAGAGGTAGACGCGCTGGCGTTCGTTCCTGTCGATCTGGATCGGGCGTTTCGTCTCGCCGGCCGTCCAGTTGCCGTTGCCGTCAGTCTCACCGACCCCGTATCCGAACGCCCGCGTGTTCGCCGCGTAGACCTCGTTGCCGCCGTCGAAGTTGGTATCGAACGAGTTCATCACCATCACCATCTCGTTGACGGCGTCGTTTTCGGCGTACTCGTGGTTCCGGCTCTTCGCTTCGTCGACGAGCCGCGTCCGGAGGGCGTCGGTAATCGGGCCGGGGTAATCGACGTAGTCGCGGGGGTTCTCCCTGACGCGTTCCGGGTCCGGATCGACGATGATCGTGCCGTAGAGCCCGCGGTGGATGTGCTCTTTCAGCGGGAGCGAGTGGCAGTGATAGAAGTGCGTGCCGGCGGGCTGGGCGATCCACTCGTAGGTGAAGGAGTCACCGGTATCGAGCACACCAGGCCCGTTCTGGGGGATCCCGTCCATTCGCGGATTGAGGTTCTTCAGGTGCGGGTGGATCGTGTGCGCGTGTCGCCCCAGGTTCGTGAACTGCACGCGGATCAGGTCGCCCTCGACGGCGCGGATCGTCGGGCCCGGCACTTGGCCGTTGTACGCCCACGCCTGGAACTCGACGCCCGGCGCGATGGTGATCGTCGTGTCCACGGCAGTGAACTCGAACTCCCGGACGGTGCGACCGTCCTCCTCGTAGACCCGCTGGGGAACGTTGTCCTGGCCGCCCTCTCCGGTGTTGAACGCAGTGAGGAACTCGTGCGGGTCGAAATCCATATCCTGGTACTCCCCCACCGCTCCGAAATTGCCGTGTTCCTCCTCATCGTGGTCGGCGGAAGCACCTGCCCGCGAACTTCCGAGTCCGACTGCTGCACTCCCGGCGACACCGAGACCGCCGAGTACCGTGCGACGACTGACTCTTTTCTCTCCAGTGAGAGATTCGACCAGTCGCCGTTCGAGTCGTTCTGTGACGTCCGCCGCACTGCCGTAATCTATCGATGGCATGATCGCCTCCGCTGCTCGAGCCTTCGGTTACGCATACGCGGTAGTAGAACGCCCGAATATATAAATTAGACCCTTCTAATCCTTGGGTCAGTATGGGCTAATTATCAGATGAGGTGTTCCCGAATATCTCGGCGATCAGCCTTCGTCGGGACGGTGGGTAGAAACGGAACGGGTACCGGCCTCGGGTAGGGCAACTGGGGAGTCTCCACTCCCAGCGTCGAGTGTGCCCGTTCAAACCGATGTGGTCACGACGGATTTCACGCCAGTTCCGGGCCAAATCCCGTGTTCGGAAGGGTACCGGAGTTTCGCCGGCTCTTCCGCCGGCCCCCGTTCGATTCGAACGCTGTCGCACACCTGCTGATCAGCGACCGAACACGTGAGCGGCAGGTGTCCGGTGAGTTGAATCAGGGAGTGGCACAACGCGGGACGACCGCGGGACACACCCCGTCACCGGCTGTACGCGGTTCTCGATCGCCCTCGCTCACGCGTACCCGATCTCTTCCAGCCGTTCGCCCCGCGTCTTCGACCCCTCGCCGTCGACCTGGCGGACGTCCAGTCCGCTCTGTAGTTCGGCGAGTCGGGCACGCGGGTCGCCGTCGAACTCGCCGACGGTCTGGAAACCCTCGGTGTGGGTCTGGTAGGCGTAGGAGCCGTCGGCGGCGACGAAGCCACGGAGGGGCGCCCGGCGGCGATCGAGTTCCTCGCTGGGGACCGACCGCTTCCGGAACTGGGCGTCCGTGCCGGGCGGCGGGCCGTGGTACTCGACGAGACGGTCGACCGAGCTGGACGCTTCGAGGAGGCTCCGGCCGCGGGAGTCGACGTCGATGCCGGCGACCTCCGCGACGGTGCGGTGGACGTCGAGGAGGCTGACGACGCGGTTCACCCGGCCGTCGAGGTCGGGCCCGCTCACGACGAGGGGGACGCGCGTTAGCTCGGGGTAGAGGCCGAAGGCGTGGGAGACGGCGCCGTACTCGCCGAACAGTTCGCCGTGATTCGAGCAGGTGATGACGTAATCGAACGACGCCGCGAGGTCGGCGAAGATCTCGCGGTAGGCCTCGGCGAGGTATTCGACCGATCGGCGGTAGGCGCGGCGGGCGCGGTCGAGGTCTGGCGGGGCCTCGGTGAAGGCGTCGGCGGCGACCAGGGAGACGGGGCCCTCGCCCGGCGCGGGCGGGTGGTAGGGGGAGGCGGTCTCCGTGAGGTCGACGAGGAGGAACTCGTCGTCGCCGAAGTCGGTCGCGCGCACGCGGTCGCGGACCGAGGCCGCGCCGCCGTCCGCGGCCGAGCGGGTGAGGAGTTCGTACCCCTCCCGGAGCGACCGCTGGGTGGCACAGTCCGCGCCGAGGCATCGCCAGGCGCCACGGAGGAAGCCGCCCAGACCGGCCGACCCGGGGTCGTCGAAGTACGGGCCCCAGTCGAACGAGCGGGGGTGGCTGGACGCGAGGCTCGCGTACCCGGCGAACTCGTCGAAGCCGCGATCCCAGCCTGCTGCCGCCCGCAGGGCCGGGGAGGCGGAGAACGCCCGGGTGGTGTAGCCGGCGGCGGCGAGCCGTTCGGCCAGGGAGGGGGTCGGGCAGTCGAGGGCGGGCGCGTCGCTGTGGACGCCCACTTCGCTGGGGTAGCGGCCGGTCAGGAGGCTGGCGGCGACGGGTGCGGCCCAGGTGGCGGTCGAGAAGGCCCTGGTGAACCGGCGGCCGGGGAGCCAGTCGAACGCCGTGGCAAAGTCGTCGTACCGGAGCGAATCGAGCACGACGACGGCGACGTTGTCCATGCACCGGCCTGGGGAGGGCGGCCGTTTGGTAATGCGTTCGTTTACCGTTGCACCGGCCAGAAACTGGGTGAACGTCCGTCCTCTGCTCGCACTTACTCGCTGCAAATGCGAGTACGGTGTGACTTACGCCTGGGCTGCACCCGCGCAGTGACGCGATCGCCGGGACGCCGCGGCGCCTCGACCCGTGCCCGCCCTCGAAATGCCCTCAACCCTTAACATGACACTCGACGTACGCCGAAATATGAGTGACGCCGATGTCGATCGAATTCGGGTGCTCCACGTCGACGACGACGCCGAGATCGTCGACCTGGCCGCTACCTTTCTCCGCCGCGAGGACGAGCGACTGGACGTGACCTCGGCGGAGTCGGCCGCGGACGCCCTGGACCGGATCCGCGACGACGCGGTCGACTGCGTGGTCACGGACTTCCACCTCGCGGACATGGACTGTGCGGAGTTCGTCGCGGCGGTCGGCGACGCCGACCCGGACCTGCCGGTGATCCTGTTCACCGGACGCGACCGCGCCCGGATCGACGCCGAACTGCTGGACGACGGGATCAGCGGCTACCTCCAGAAGGGCTCGGGAACGGAGCGCTACGAGACGCTCGCCGAGAAGATCCTCGACGCAGTCGGTGACGACGTGGCCACCGACGGTGGGTCCGACCCGTCGCAGAGCCCGGATCTGGCCGCCCTCGCTCTCGGCGACCGGGAGTCCGTCCTCTCGACGGCGCTCGACACCGTCCAGGACGGCTTCTTCGTCCTGGATCGCGACCGGACCGTCGTCTACTGGAACGAATCCATCCCCGGCGTGACGGGCTTTGCGGGTGCCGACCTCGAGGGGATGGATCCGACCGACTTCTTCGTCCCCGACGACCGCGAACGGATCACCGAGGCGATCGACGAGGCGCTCGAAACCGGCGAGGCGACCATCGAGGCGACGGTGCAGCGACGCGACGGGGGCGAGATCCCCGTCGAGTTCCGCGGCTCCCGGCTGACCGACGAGGCGGGCGAGACCGTCGGGGTCGCCGGCGTCGCCCGCGACATCTCCGACCGGGTGGCCTACGAGCGCGAACTCGAACGCCAGACCGAGCGGCTGGAGGAACTGATCGGTGCGGTCTCCCACGACCTCCGGAACCCGCTGAACGTCATCTCGGGACGGATCGAACTCGCCCGGGAGGTCGAGGACGGGGCCGAGCACTTCGAGGCGGTCAAGCGCTCGACGGCCCGTATGGAGACGCTGATCGACGACCTCGTCACGCTCGCCCGGAAGGGAAAGACGGTCCGGCAGACGGAGTCCGTGGACCTGGGGCCGCTCGTCGAGGCCGTCTGGGCGGAGCTCGAGACCGCCGACGCGACGCTCGCGGCCGAGACCGACCGACGCCTCGACGCTGACGAGGGTCGGCTCCGCCGACTCCTCGAGCAGGCACTCGAGAACGCGGTCGTCCACGGCGGCGAGAGCGTGTCGATCACCGTCGGTGACGTGGCCGACGGATTCTACGTCGAGGACGACGGGCCGGGCATCCCGGCAGACGACCGCGAGCGACTGCTGGAGTACGGCGAGACGACCGAACACGACGCCTCGGGGCTGGGACTCGCGCTGATCCGGCGGATCGGCGAGGCCCACGGCTGGTCGGTCGCGATCACTGACGGCACGTCGGGCGGGACGCGGATCGAGATCACTGGGCTGCAGAGCGAGGACTGACTCACTCCCGGTCGGTGACGTCGCGGAGGACGCCGACCGTCCCCTGGAACTCGCCGTCGTCGGTGATGACGGCCACGTTGGCCTCGTAACACCGGACCTCGTCGTCGACCGTCTGGGTGGCGAACTCGAAGACGCCCCAGCGCCGGTCACGGTCCTCGAGCAGGTCGGCCACCAGTTCCCGACCCGCTTCCAGGTCGTCTTCGCGGAGGAACTGGGCGGCCTGGGCGCCCTCGACGAACCCGCGTTCGTACCCGGTGTGTTCGAGGAATGCCTCGTTGACCCAGGTGATGCGTTCGTCGGGGTCGAGCAGGTAGACCGGATCGCCGACGTTGTCGACGACGCGCTGGTACCCCTCCAGGTCCTGCTCGCGGCGCTTTCTCTCGGTCAACTCGCGGGTCGAGACGACGAAGCCGTTTATCAGCGGGTCGTCGAGGTGGTTCCGACCGCGCGCCTCGACCCACCGCCAGTCGCCTTCGGCGTCCTCGATGCGAAACTCCGCGCGCGGGGTGTCCTCGCCGTCGATCACGCCGTCGTAGAACTCCTCGCGCAGACGGCGCCAGTCCTCGGGGTGGATCCGTTCGTACGGCACGCGACCTTTGAGGTCGTCGGCCTCGTAGCCCAGCGACTCCGTCACCGCCTCGTTCTGGTAGCTGATCACGGCTCCGGGGCGGACGACGCTGAGCATGTCGGGGGTCGTTTCGAGCAGGCGCTGGGCCTGTTCCCCCCGCCGACGGGTGTCAAGCGCTTCGCGGTGTGAGGCGCACAGATCGACGACGTGGTCGGCGAGTTCGCCCGTCGGATCCTCGCCGTCGGTCGTCAGGTAGTCGTCGATGCCGGCGGAGATGGCCGCGCTCGCGAGCGTCTCGTCGCCGTCCGTGGCGAAGAGGACGATCGGCAGATCCGCGTGTGTGGCCCGGACGGCCTCGACGAACTCCACCGGCGAGTAGGCCGCGTCGTCCGTGCAGATCACGCAGTCGAGAGGCGCCTCCGTCGGGGCGAGCGGACTCCGCATCCGCGGGTCGATCCGTTGCTGTGCCTCGGCGATGCGCTCCACCCCCGCCTCGAAGTCCGGCTCGGTTATCACCTCGACGTCGGGGTCGACGCGATCGAATCCGGCCCGGATCCAGTCCGCCACCTCCTCGTCGTCACCGACGTAGCACGCCCTGAACGGACCCGGGCCGACCTGTCCCATTGCTCATCATCTGCGCACGTTCCGTGATAAGTGTTGGCAACACATCGGTATCGACACGCGGTTTAAACGGCGATACACGGCCGTTGAGTTTCTCCCGGCGCGCGACGCCTCGTCGCGTCGGTCCGACGTGGGTTCGGACGCGTCGCTGTTCGAGCGTGAGAGCGGATCGGGAGGAGTCCCCCGATCAGACGCCGAATTCGGCGCCGATGTACAGGACGACGACGAGGAAGATCCAGACGACGTCGACGAAGTGCCAGTACATCGAGACGGTGCTGACGGAGGTGTGGCGCTCGGCCGAGTACTGACCCAGCAGCCCCCGGATGAACACGATCGACAGCAAGATTGCGCCCAGTGTGACGTGGAGGCCGTGGAGGCCGGTCAGGCCGAAGAAGGCGCTCCCGAACACGGCGTCCTGTAGCTGGAGTCCTTCTTCGACGATGAACGCGTAGTACTCGTAGACCTGCCCGCCGATGAAGACGATCCCGAGCAGTAACGTCACGCCCAGTAGACCGAGGAACTGCTTGCGGTCGTTCTTCAGGAGGCCGGTGTGGGCGAAGTGCAGCGTGAAACTGCTGGCCACCAGGATCAGGGTGTTGACGATGACGAGGGTCCCGAACAGGTGGGGGAGTTCACCCGGGGGCCACTGGCCGGCCCGGATGAAGAAGTAGTAGATGAACCCGGCCCCGAAGGTCGCGATCTCGGTCCCGAGGAACAGTATCATCGCGAGGCGCAGGGTCGAGTCGTCGTGTTCACCGGTGCCGTGCTCCCAGAAGTTGACCACGAAGGCGTGGTAGAGCCAGCCGTACAGCCCGCCGAGGAACAGCACCGCGCTGGCGATGAAGACCCCGGGTCCGAGCATCGGGCCGACGATGGCGTTGTCACCGCGGCCCAGCACGTACAGGGCCGCGCCGATGTAGAAGCCGCTCGCGCCGATCGCCGTTACGAATGGCCACCAGCTGGCTTCACCGAACCCGCGCGGCCAGTCCTCGACCGCGGGCAGGTGGTGGCCGCCGTGGCCACCGTGGTCGTCCGAAGTGTCGTCTGCGACGCCCATTTGTAGGTGAGCGTTGCGGGTCGACTGGTAAAAACCTGCCCAAGTCGTCGCCGGCGCGCGCACGCGTCGTTCCGGAAGCTACAGGGCGACCCCGGTCCAAGCCCCCGGCGATGACGTCGCCCGACCCCAGTCGCCCCCGTCGGCGCCTCCCGGTCGCGACGGTCGCCGGGGCGCTGCTCGCCCTGACCCTGTTCGTCGGGACCGCGGCGGCACACGGCGGCAGCCTCGGCGCGTCCGGCCGGGAGTCGATCAGCGTGCCGACCTGGCTCCTCCTGCTCACCGGCGGCGGCGCCGTCGGCGCCTCCTTCCTCCTCTCCAGTTTCGTCACCGACCGCCTGCTCGTCCGGCAGATCCACGGGTGGGGCCGCGACGCGGTCGTTCCCGGCCGCCGTGTCGCGGTGCGGGTCGGTCAAATCGTCGGCCTCGCCGGCCTCGCTGTCGTCCTCGTCGTCGGGTTCCTGGGACCGACCGCCGCACTCGCGAACCTGGGCCTGCTGCTCGTCTGGGTGGGCTGGTGGGCCGGCTTCACCATGACGACCTACCTCGTCGGCAACGCCTGGCCGGTGGTGAACCCCTGGCGCACCCTGACGAGCGCCGTTCCGACGCTCGATCGACCGTATCCAGAGCGTCTCGGCGCCTGGCCCAGCGTCGTCGGCCTGCTCGCGCTGATCTGGCTGGAGGTCGTCAGTCCGCTGGCCGACGACCCCCGGCTGCTCGCGACGGTCGTCGTCGGCTACTCCGCGTTCACCCTCGCCGGCGCCGTCGTCTTCGGGCCCGACCGCTGGTTCGGCAGCGTCGACCCCGTCGCCCGCGTCTTCCGCTACTACGGCCGGGTCGCGCCGCTGACCCGCGACGACGAGACGGGCCGGCTCCGCCTCCGGCTCCCCGGCAGCGCGCTCACGGACGCCCGTCTCGTCGACGGCCTCGACGAGGTGGCTTTCGTCGTCGCCCTCGTCTGGGTGACGACCTACGACGGCCTGGTCGCGACGCCGCTCTGGCGCGAGTTCGCCCGCGGCGTCGTCGGGCTCGGCGTCCCGCCGGTCGTCCTCTACCCGGCCGCGCTGGTCGTCGGCTACCTGGCCTTCTTCGGAGCCTACTGGCTCGCCGCGGTGGGCGCCCGACGACTCGCCGACACGTACGTCTCGCCCGCCGTCCTCGCCCGCCGGTTCGCCCCGCCGCTTTTGGCCATCGCCGCCGGGTACCACCTGGCCCACTACCTCGAGTACTTCGTCTCGCTCGCCCCTGCCGCGCTGTCGGTCCTGCTGACCCCGCTCGCCGGCCCCGCCTCGGGCGAGGTGGCCGTCGCGGTGATCCCCGGCTGGTTCGGCGCGCTCAACATGAGCTTCGTCCTGCTGGGACACCTGCTCGCGATCTGGGTCGCCCACGCCGCCGCCTTCGATCGCTTCCCCGGCCGACTCCAGGCCGTCCGCAGCCAGTACACCTTCACCTTCGTGATGGTCTGCTACACGATGACCAGCCTCTGGATCGTCTCGCGACCGAGCGTCACACCACCGTTCCTATGACCGACACCGAGACCCCACGGACGAACGCCACCGATCGACCCGACGGATCGACGAGCCCGCCCGCTCCGGACGAGTACGAGGTTCCGCCCGGGGACGAGCCGGTGGTCTGCACGCACTGCGGCGCGCCCTTCGCCGACGCCGACCTGCTCGCCCTCCATCGCGGGATCGAGCACGCGGCGGCCCTCGACGAGGCCGAGCGCGAGGCCTTCGACGACGCCTACGAGGCCGAGTCCGAGGCCCTGCGGCTCTTCCGGTTGCAGGCGCTGGGGGCGCTCGTCATGCTGTACTTCGGCCTCCTGATGGCCTACGCCGTGTTCGCCTAGACGTCGCGCTCGACGACGAAGCGGGTGAACTCGGCGAGTTGCCGTTTCGGCTCGGGTTCCAGGTCGAGTCCCTCGAGGTGTTCTCGCGCCTGCTCGGAGAGCGACTCGGCTCGCTCGCGTGCGTATTCGATGCTGCCCGTCGACTGGAAGAGGTCGAGCGTCCACTCGATCTCCTCGTCGGTGTTGTCGTCGGCCCAGAGGATCTCCTCGAGGCGGGCGGCTTCCTCTGGCGACGCCTGTTCCATGGCGTGGATGACCAGCAGCGTCTTCTTGCCCTCCCGGACGTCGTTGCCGTAGGCCTTGCCGAAGTCGCCGGCCTGGTCCAGGGAGTGCTCGACGTCGAGGATGTCGTCGCCGATCTGGAAGGCGATGGACATCTGCTGGGCGTACTCGGCGACGGCGGTCTCGACGGATTCGGGCTGGCCGGTGACGATGGCGGCCAGTCGCGCCACGATCCGGCCGAGACAGCCGGTCTTGCAGGCGCACATCTCCAGGTACTCCGCCTCGGAGATGTCGATCTCCCGGTCGTTGTGCCAGGTGATGTCCATCCCCTGACCCAGGTGCGTGCGGTTGAGCTCGTGCATGAGCATCTCGTAAGCCGCGAGCCGCGTCCCGTCGTCCAGATCGCCCGGGTCGTGGGTGATGATCTTCAGCGGGAGGAAGTACATCGCGTTGCCCGCGTTCAGGGCGATGTCCGTGCCGTATTCGAGGTGAATCGCGGGCTCGCCCCGCCGCATCGACGCGTCGTCCTCGACGTCGTCGACGACGATCGTCCCGTTGTGCAGGATCTCCGGGATGCAGGCGTAGGGCAGGTACGCCTCCGGATCCTCGCCGAAGCCCTCGATCAACAGCAGGCAGAGGACCGCCCGCCACCGCTTTCCCCCCCGGTCCAGCAGTTCCCAGATCGGATCGGCCAGGGCTACCTGGATCGCCGCCGGATCGTACTCGTGAACTGCCGGGCCGAAAAACTCCGCGAGATACCCCTCGTCGACGGTCCGCGGGAGCAGTTCCTCGATGGTCTCGTCGACCACCGGTCGCCACTCCGCCAGAACCTCTCGCATGTGCAACCGGTCACGCCCGGTCCTCAAAAGTGTTCAGAAATGCGCCCGCTCGACTCCCTTCGGCGGGGCGGGCAGGGGACCCGCGCGCACGTCGATACCGCACGCTTTTGCCCGCCGGGTCCCCAGGGGGGACCGATGAGCGATCCAGCCGAGCGCCCGGTCGTCGGCGTCCTGGGCGAGTCCGCCGAGCCGATCGTCGCCGCCGTCGAAGCCGCCGGCGGACGCGCCGAGACCGGTGACACCGACGCCGTCTACGGAGTCTCGCCCGACGCGCTCGTCGCCGTCGGCGAGGCACCGCTACTGGCGCTCGCTTCCCGCTCCGACGCGCCGTCGGTTCCGATCCTCCCGGTCGACGCCGGCGAGTGCGTGCCGTCGGTTCCCCGGTCGGCCGTCACTGACGCCGTCGACGCGCTCGTCTCCGGTGGGGGCGACGTGGCGGCCTATCCGGTCGTCGGCGTCCGCGTCGACGGCGCGGTCCGGGCCCGCGCGCTGCTGGACGTGACGCTTTTGACCGCCGAGCCGGCCCGGATCTCCGAGTACGCGGTCGTGACCGGCGACGATACCGTCGCCCGCTTCCGCGCAGACGGCGTCGTGGTCGCGACGCCCGCCGGTACGCACGGCTACACCCGCCGGGTCGACGGTCCGGTCGTGGCCGCCAACACGGGCGTCGCGGCTATCACCCCGATCGCTCCCTTCGCCACGGACGCAGATCGCTGGGTCCTCGACCTCGAGCGCGTCTCCCTGCGCGTCGAGCGCGACGAGGTCCCAGTCGAGCTGCTCGCCGACGACCGTCGGATCGGGGGCATCGATCCGGGGGTTCCCGTCTCCCTCTCGGTCGTCGACGACCTCTCCTTGCTCACGGTGTCGGCGAGTCGGTCGCCGCTTCGGGTGCCGACCGACGAGTGAGCGTTCGCCCGCGCCGATTGGAAAAACACTAAAGCCTCACGGACGCAGTCCCGCGTATGGAACCATCGGTAACGCTGTTCGGCCCGCTGGACGCGATCCTCGGGGGCCAGATGGAGTACGTGCTGCTGGCGCTCGCGGTACTCAACATCGGGACCCGGCTGTTCGCACACCGGTCACACGTCAAACAGGCCGACGAGGGCGGTGCCGAATCGATCTCGCGCAACCCGATCCACGCCGCGACCAACGTCCTGTTCGTGCTCGCGGCGTTCTACTACGCCACCCTCCACGCCCATTCGGGCGTCGTCATCTCGGTGCTCGTCGTCGGCGTGTTCATCGCCGACTTCTTCGAGTTCGAGGCCCGCAAGGTGGAAGCCCGCCGCGGCATCGAGATCGAGCGACCCAAGGGCGCGATCGGTGCGTCGCTGCTCGCCCTGCTCTACGCCGGGTACCTCGCGATCTTCTTCCTCTTCGAGGGCGTCGTCTCGAGCGTCATCTGATCGCCACGGCGCGCTCGTCGTTCCCGTTTCGACACCACTCGACCCCGAGCCGTCGCCACGATCAAACGCCGAACCGTCCGTCTTCACAGGTCGCGTCCTGCACTGCGATGACGCTCGGGGGTACGCCGGCGCCACGCCCGCAGCGCGCCTGTCGCTTCGGCGTGCCCCTCGGCACAACACCGTCGTCGACACAGCGTGTCCGTTACCACGCGTGACAATCGCCGGAGCGCATCCATCGCGACAGCCTATCCACCGCCACAACGTGTCCGTCGCCACGGTGTGAACTAACCGGCCGGCTACCGCCAGCGCTCCACGTCTGCTGCACGGACGGCTCTCCGGGGGGTGGGCTCACACAGTCTCGACGCGTGGCTGTTAGGAGACGAGACGCACGGAGAAACGCGTGTCGCGGTTCCGCCAGTCGACAGTTCCGCCCGCTTCAGCTCTTCCGGTCGGCCCAGGCCTCCCGGCCCTGTTCGACCAGCGGGATGACGACCCAGAAGGTCAGCGCACCGAGGATCGCGAACCAGAACAGCATGTCCTTCAAGAGTAGTGCGATGCTCCCGTAGGCGCCCGGATCCGTCGGCGGCGGCCCGATCAACTGCCCCGACTCGAAGCTGGAGGTGGTGTACCAGCCGGCGAGCACCATCCAGGCCAGCCCCGCGGTCGTGAAGATCCCGAGGCCCTTGGCGAATTCGTCAGCCATTATCCGTGTGTTCGTCGGTGTCGTCTTTAGACTTTCCCATTCCCGCCGCCTGGAACCGCGTCGAGAACGCGTACGCCGCCGCTCCGACGAGGATCAGACCGATGGCGAGCAGTGCGGCGACCGGCCGGATCTCCGACAGCGAGGCCGTCGCTCGGTTGGTCGCCGAGTCCAGCAACACGAACCCCCCGACCACCGTAATGATGGCGAACAGCGTCGTAAAGACCGTGACCGCCTTGTACACCCGCATCGGCACCTCGACGCCGCGGGCGTCGTCGGACTCGTCGGCAGAACTGCCGTCGCTCGCCGGGTCGTCGCCGGCCTCGTCGCTGGCGTCGTCGTCGGGCGAAACTGACCGGTCGCGGTCGTCTGGTGTCATTGGGACGGGAAACAGAAGCGGGCGTTCGAGACGGCCGTCGCGCCGGTCACTTCGGCGGTCGCAGCCGGTAGTAGCGACGGTTGAGGGTGAACATGTACCCCTCGCGCATCGACTTGAGGATCGCGTAGCTGATGAACCCTGCCACGAACGGCAGGAGGAACGTCAGGTCGAACAGCAGGTGCGAGTCCATCGGTGCCAGGTTCTTCACCGACAGCGTGGCGATGGTGAACGCGAAGACGACGCCGAACACGCCGACCGACGCCCAGAAGGGCTGTTCGACCGGGCGCCGGGCGGCCCCCTTGTTCAGGAAGGGGACGATGGTGATCGCGCCGACGACGACCAGGTTCGCCAGGACGCCGTACGTGCGGTCCGCCATCAGCTTCTGGCCCCCCAGAAGCGCCAGCTCGGGGTTGAGCGGGCCGAGTTTGAGCAGGCCGAACGACCAGTAGAGATACCAGTCGGGCAGGATGACCGCGGGCGTACTCGAGGAGTCCGCCGGCGGCAGCATCTCCGGGGGCAGCGTCGCCGAGAGGAACACGATCATGCCGACGAAGAAACTCGTCAGCGCGAGGTTCCGGATCATCTCGTGGGGCCAGGCCGGGAAGCCCAGCACGTCACGTTCGACGTAACTCGACTCCTGGCGCAGGTCCTGGTCCTCGCGGCGCGCCCGCTCGAAGTACTCGTAGGTCAGCCGGGAGAGCCCCTGCGTGCGCTCTTTGCGCTCGCTCCACGTGGGGGTCTCGTCGTCCGGCGGGACGATTCCCGTTCCGCCGTCAGACCGTAGGTCTGACGAGGTCCCGCTCTCTTCGTTCACGGGACCGCCGTCCGTTTCCGTCTCCGGAGTGTCGTTGTCGCTCATTGTATTAGTGTGGTTCCGCGATGCCCTGCATCCAGACGATGCCGATGTGGACGGCGATCAGCGCCGTCACGATGAACGGCAGGAAGAACACGTGCAGGATGTACATCCGTTGCAACGTGGCCTGCGTCAGCGTGAAGCCGCCGAACAACAGCTGCGCCGTCCACTCACCGGCCAGCGGGATCGACAGCGCCATCTCGACGCCGATCTGGCCCGCCCAGTAGCTCAGCTGGTTCCAGGGGAGCAGGTAGCCGCTGTACCCGAAGACCATCGTCAGCGAGATCAGCACGATGCCGATGATCCAGTTGAGCTCGCGGGGCTCCTTGTACGCGCCCGTGAAGTACACCCGCAGCATGTGCAGGAACACCGCCGCGGTCATCACCTGGGCGCTCCAGCGGTGGATCGACCGGAGCATGTACCCGAAGTTCAGCTCCGTCATGATGCTCGTCACCGACTGGTAGGCGACCGTCGGGTCTCCCGTCGCGCCTGCGGCCGCGGGGGCGTAGTAGAACCCAAGCAGGGCGCCCGACACCGCCGCGACCAGATACGCGAGCGTCGAGAACGACCCGAGCGCGTACAGCGGATACCAGTACCAGAACTTGTTGTCGAGCCCGTACTGCTCGGTGTGGCTCTTGGGCATCTGCATGTTGACCTTGTAGTAGAGGTCCTCGAGCAGCTCCAGGTAGTCGACCAGCCGGAGCCGCTTGTCGAGCCACATCAACAGCGTCAGGTACTGCTCTTCGAGCGCCGTGAGCTCGCGCTCTTCCATCCAGCCTTTGTGATCGTGTTCGTCTTTTTTCTCGAGACTCATCGTTATTCACCCGGGCGCGGAAGCGCCACGAACGACTTGCTGACGGGACTGAACGGGTCGTAGACGGACTGGTGACACTGGCAGTAGACCGCGTTCTCCGCGTTGAACTTCGCGCTGCCCTCGTAGGTCTTGAATCCGGGCACGCAGCAAAAGTGCGTGCACTTGTTCAGCCAGGCCATGAAGTCCTGCTCGGTGGCGGCCCCGATGAAGTCCTGCACTTCGCCCGGGAGGTCGCTGTACCGCCCTTCACCGTTGGCCATCTTCGAGACCTCGGGACTGCGCATCACCTGGACGGGGATGGTCTGCACGTCGCCCTCGGAACGCCATTTGGCCTTCGCGGGCTTGCCCAGCCCGCTCTGGCCGATGCCGTTGCCCCACTCCTGGTAGTCCGCGAAGTCCTCGACGAACAGCTTCTCGTCGCCCTCCTTGTTCTCGGACTGCCAGGTGAGTTCGGAGCCCGACACGGAGCGGAAGAAGTTGTCCTGATCGGCCTCGGGGGCCAGCCCTTCCGCGGTCTGGATCCCGCAGTACTGGAACCAGGCCGCCGAGTACGTCGTCCCGCCGATGTTCGTCTCGGCGATGGTGACCTCCCGACCCTGGACGGTCTCGGTCTTCACCTCGGGCCAGCGGCCCATCAGGGCCCCTTCGTCGTCGATGGTCAGGGGAACCAGCGGCATCCCACGGGGGGCCGGACCGTCAGTGTTCTCGATACCGATGAACTGCGTGATACCACCGCCGACGCCCGACGGTGAAGTCGCCGTGTCCAGGGCGACCGCTCCGCCGACGCCGACGCTGGACAGCGCAGCACTGCCGACGACGCCTTTCACGAAGCGTCGCCGGCCCGTCTCGCTCGGATATTTGTCTTCGTCAAGTGGCATTGTTATCGCTTGTAGTAGGGATAGACCGCCCGTTTGAACCCTTCCCAGGGACTCTGCTCCGAGAACGACTGCCCGTCGACCTGATCCTCACGGACGTAGAGGTCCTCCCACTTGCGACGGCGCTTCTTGACGATCATCACGTCGGGGAGGAACTCCTTGCGGTACAACATGAGGATGAAGGCCAGGTCGATGAAGATGACCGCGAGGATACCCCCGAGGTACATGTTCCCGAGTTCCGACAGGCCCCAGCCCGAGATCAGGCCGTAGGTGAACAGACCCACGAAGATCACTTCGACGACCGTCAACAGGACGATCGCCAGCGCGGCCGCCGTGCTCTCACGCGGGGGCTCGTAGCGGTGGATGTCACCGTAACTGCTGCCTTCCGAGGACATCAGTCGTTCCCTCCTTTGGCGTTCGGCGATTCACCGTACTTCAGCAGGAAGAAGGTGAACACGAGCGACACGATGACCATCAGGATGGTCGCCAGTCCGACGTAGTGGGCCTGGAACGGGACGCCCATCTCGTGGGGGTCCACCTCGCCGCCGCCGGCCTCGACCTGCACGGTCGGGTAATCGTCGCCGACGACGATGGCACCCTTCATGCCGGAGCTCTCGTGGGGAACACAGTGATAGTTGAAGACCCCGCTCTCCTCGAAGGTGTACTCGAACGTGATGCCGGCGCCGCTCTCCGCGGAGCCCGAACTGAACACCTCGTCGTTGCTGTTGACGTTGTGGGCGCCGCCTTCGCCCGTCCACTCCCAGACGACGGTCGTTCCGGTGTCGACGTGGACCGCCGGCGGGCTGAAACCGAAGCCCTGGCTCCCGGTCCCGACCTCGACGGTCACCTCGCTGTTGCCCGTCTGGTCGGCCGGTTGGCCGCCCTCGTATCCGTTCGCGTCGTCCAGATAACCGCCGAAGTCCGGCCGGGTGCCGCCGCCACCGCCATCTTCGGAGGACGCGGCGGCGGTGCCTGCGCCAGCAGACACGGCGGCGGTCGTACCGGCAGCCCCGCCGGCCGTCCGGATAAAGTCCCGCCTGTTCATATACACCACAGACTCAGAACTGGCTTTGTATAAACCCACCGAATACGGGCCCGTGCGTGCGGTTGAACAGTCAGGACACCGGGTCGGATTCCCGGTTCTCTTCGCCCCGTTCGTCGGTCCTCGAGAGCGATCCCAGCCCCGCCGCAGACTCCCCCGGAAGCCGGTCCGAATCGGTCACCCACTCCTCGTCCTCGACGGGGAGGAAGTCCGGCCGCTCTCCCTCCTCCATCCCGATCGCGCGGAGTCGGTTGCGGTACTCCTCGGCCCGGAACCGATCCGAGAGCCGCGCGTTCGCGACGGTGAAAAACAGGACGAGGCCGATGGTCACGAACGCGAGGCCGGCGATGATCGCGACGATGTTCAGGCCCGCGACCACCCAGGCCCCGAGCAGTCCGATGCCGGCGAGGATCTGCATCCCGCCGACGATCTGGAGCATCAGGTTCCCGAGTTCGCCGCTCCCCTCCGGGACGTCCGTCGGCCGGGGCAACACGTCGCCCTCGGGCATCTCCGGGACGTCGTACTCCTCCATCGAACACAGCGCGACGACCGGTTTGACGTCCCTGAGGACGGTACCGAACCCCTCGACGCTGCCGTCCGGCTCGACCATGGCGTACCCCTCGTCCGAGTACGCGACGACCCGTCCGTCCCTGAGTCGCTCTACCCGCGCGAACACGTCCCGGACCACTACCCTATTTTTCAGATCGGACTCGACCCTGTCGAGCAGTTCCTGACCGGTGATCCAGGTGTCCGGATCGAACGCGACCTCCCATTCGTCTCCGCTCATCTCGGCCATCTGGTCTGGGCCGAAGTTATCGAAGTCGTACCGTTCCTCGACCTCCTGTCGGAGCTGTTCGGTCGATACCGTCTCGGCGTCCGCGGGCGCCTCGTCCGCCGGCGCGTCCGTTTCCTCGTCGGCCGGGTCGTCCACGTCGCCGGAAGACGTCGACTCTGGGTCGGCCATTTGCTCGGGATACGGGTGGCGACCGTATACGCTTTCCGACCCGCGTGCCACGGGTTTCGGCACGTTTTACCGACCGCCTTCCCTACGGCCGGCAATGATCGCCCTGTCGGAGATGCAGCTGGCGACGATCGTGGCCGTCGCGGTCACCTGCAGTTTCCCCTGCTTTCTGTACGGGGCCTGGATCATGATCGACGCCGAGCAGGTCACCTGGGGCGTGTTGACCTACCACCTCAAGTTCATCGGGACCGGGCTGGCGCTGACGACCGTTCCCATGCTCCTCTGGATGTTCCCGCGCCTGTTCGCCCAGCTGGGCGGCGCCGCCGCGCTGCACGCCTTCCTCGGCCTGCAGGCCTACGCCATGCTCGCCTTCGGCTTTACGGGTATCGTCCGGATCTTCCGGGCGAAGTGGGAACACGACCTCTACCACGACTACGACGAGGACGTCCTGCTCGACGAGATCGGGTCCGAGCGGATGCAGTTCTGGCGGCGACGGCTCCGCATCGGCGTCTTCGGCTACACGTTCTTCTGGATCCTCGCCTACGTCGTCGGCATGGCGCGATACGTCATCAAGTACTTCTGAAAGAATGGACAGGGGAGAGAGGGTGATGCCACGGAGAGAGATGGCAGGCGATATCGTCCGACAGCGGGTGCGATGGGACTGCGAAGCGGGCGACCGTTCGGGGGGGTGCTGGCAACTGTCGACCGCCCGCGAGACGGCAGATGTGGGTGGGTAGGGGGAGAGTATCACGTCGAAGACGACGTGTCGTCGCGTGGCGACTGGCCGACGCGGGTCACACTGCACGACTGCTCCTCACTGACGCCGTCCGTTGCCCGAGAGAGCGGCGTCCCGGCGTCGCGTCGGCCTCGACTCGTCTCCGTAGGGTCTACCTATCGACCCTACGATTCAGTAGGGGCTCGATAGACGTATAACCGTTTTTTCGGGGTGCTACGGGTTGGGAGCCACCTCTTCGAGTCTCGATACCGCTTGCTGAATCTTGGTTGCGGACTCGTCGCGCGTCGGTGGAGCGTTCGTCGCGGGTTCGACGCCTTGGCATCGCCCGCGACGCCGGGGCGTAGGCAGTGCTAAACTCGGGAGCGCCTCGTCGACGTGTGTATCGGTAGCTACCGCCAGACGGCGACTTCTGGCCGTGAGCGGCGGTAAGTACCGCCTAGCCTACCACGACTCGCCGCTGGCGAGGTCGACGTCGCCGTCCAGTTTCGAGGACGGGCAGATGTCTTCGAGCACGCAGTCGTCGCAGTCGGGGTTCCGCGCGGTGCAGGTCGCCCGGCCGTGGCTGATCAGCAGGTGGGTGTACTGCTGCCACTCCGACTCGGGGACCAGCGGCATGAGGTCCTGCTCGATCGCCTCGGGCCGTTCCTCCTCGGTGATGCCCAGCCGACGGGAGAGCCGCTGGACGTGCGTGTCGACGACGATCCCCTCGACTACCTCGTGGCCGTGCTGGAGGACGACGTTCGCCGTCTTCCGGCCGACCCCCTGCAGGTCGGTCAGTTCCGACATCGTGTCGGGCACCTCCCCGTCGTGTTCCTCGACGATGGTCCGGCAGGCGCTCGTGATGTAGCCGGCCTTGTTGTTGTAGTAGGTGATCGAGTTCAGGTCCTCGGCGAGTTCCGCTTCGTCGACCTCGGCGTAGTCCTCGGGCGACTGGTACTTCTCGAAGAGGTGCTCGGTCTCCGTGTTGACCCGTTCGTCCGTGCACTGAGCCGAGAGGATGACCGCGATCAGCAGTTCGAGGCGGTTCGAGAAGTTCAGTGAGATGGTCGAGTCGGGGTACTCCTCGTGGAGTCGGTCGACGACCTCCGCGGTCTGTTCCTCGCGCGAGGAAAGCGGCGTGCCCATACCTGCCCGAGTGACTCCGGGGAACTTTGCGTTTCCGTCTCGATATGATGGGCGAACAGGTGACACGCGGCGACGAACTCGCGGAGCGCTGTGTCGCACTCCCGCAGGGCGCTCCGCGGCGACGATCAGATCACGGGCCGGGGTGGTCCCGTCCCGGTAGATAAGGGTTCGCCGCGTGGACGGTCGAGGTCCGGTACCTAGAGCCCCAGTTCGTCGCCGAGGATCGCGTGCTGGATCTCGCTGGTGCCCTCGCCGATCTCCATGAGTTTCGCGTCGCGGTAGAACCGCTGGGGGGCGAAGTCCTCGGTGTAGCCGTAGCCGCCCAGCACCTGGACGGCGTCCTCGGCCACTTCGCGGGCGATCTCGCTGGCGTCGAGTTTCGCCAGCGAGGAGAGACGCGTCGCGTCCCCGCCCGCGTCGTAGGTCGTCGCGGCCTTGTGGGTCAACAGGCGCGCGCGTTCGACCTTGCGGTCCATCGAAACCAGTTTGTCTCGGATCGCGTCGAACTCGCAGATGGGCTGGCCGAACTGCTCGCGCTCTTTCGCGTACTCCCTGGCGGCATCGAAGGCGCCCTGGGCCAGACCGACAGACAGCGCGGCGATGGAGATGCGCCCGCCGTCGAGGGTCTTCATGGTCTGGGTCCAGCCCTCGCCCTCGCCGCCCAGGAGGCGGTCCTCGAGGATCCGACAGTCCTCGAACCGGATCTCGCAGGTCGGGGAGGCGTTCAGCCCCATCTTGTCCCAGACGTTCGAGACCTCGAACCCGTCGTCGGCCTCCGGATCGACGACGAACGTCGAGATGCCGTCGTACCCCGCCGACGGGTCGGTGACGGCCTTGACGAGGATCGAGTCGGCCACGCTGGCGTTGGTGATGAACTGCTTGGTGCCGTTCAGGACGTAGCCGTCGCCGTCCGCCTCGGCCGTCGTCGACATGTTGCTGGCGTCGCTCCCGGACTCGGGTTCGGTCAGCGCCCAGGCGCCGATTCCATCGCCCTCGGCGAGCGGGCGGAGCCACCGTTCCTTCTGTTCCTCGCTGCCGAAGGCCTCGATCGGTTTGGACCCGAGGGAGGTGTGGGCGACGAAGGAGAGGCCGATGCTGCCCGAGACGCGGCCGAGTTCCTCGGCGACCAGGGCGTACATGAGGTAGTCGCCCCCGAGACCGCCGTACTCCTCGGCGACGGGGACGCCCATCACGTCCAGGTCCGCGAGGTCGGCGAAGATCTCGGCGGGGAAGCGGTGCTCGTCCTCGACGTCCTGCGCGATCGGCTCGATCTCCTGGTCGCAGAACTCGCGGACCGTCTCCCGGATCATCCGGTGTTCCGCTGGGAGCTCGAAGTCCATGCCACTGCATGGCGGGGCCGCGACAAAAGCTCTCGGCCCCGACACCGGTCCCACGCGCCGTCCCGGGCGCCCGTCGGGCCGAAAGGCTATACTCGTGGCGAGTTTCCCTCTACGGGATGGCAATCCGCCGACTGCTCCGTGGGCAACTCTCCGACGAGGCGGTCGAGTCCGTGGTCGAGGCGGTCGCGGAGCGGTACGACCTGCCGGCCGACCGGGTCACCTTCCTCGAGGCCGACAACTGGCTGTCGACCCCGCTGGTCGTCGACGAACAGTTCTTCGTGAAGGTCGTCA
Organism: Halorientalis sp. LT38; assembly: GCF_037031225.1. Taxonomy (NCBI): domain Archaea; kingdom Methanobacteriati; phylum Methanobacteriota; class Halobacteria; order Halobacteriales; family Haloarculaceae; genus Halorientalis; species Halorientalis halophila. Next base: position 3,046,629 of record NZ_JAYEZN010000001.1, read on the forward strand.
CCGAGCGGCACACGCTCCTACACGGGCTCCTGACGGCGGGACGCAACCTCGGCGCCTTCTCCAGTGGGTCCGAGGGGTTCTTCGAGCACTTCGACTCCCCGGTGGAGATGGCCGAGCACGAACTGGCCGCGACCGAGCGGATGCGTGACCTCGGCCTCTCCGCGCCGGAGCCGATCGAGGCGTTCGAGGTCGACGGCTTCGGGGTCCTCGTCCTCGAGTACCTGCCAGACTTCCAGAGTCTGGACCAGCTCGACCCCGAGACGGTCGGGACCCACGCGCCGGCGCTGTTCGCGGCGCTCGCGACGATGCACGAGAACGGGCTGGTCCACGGCGACCTCCGCGCGGAGAACGTCCTGGTCGCGAACGACGAGCTGTACTTCATCGACGCGACGAACGTGCGCGGGGACGGACTCGCGGACGGGCGCGCCTACGACCTCGCCTGTGCGCTCGGGGCGCTGGCGCCACACGTCGGGGCGCGGGCGGCGGTCGAGGCGGCACTGACCGCCTACTCCGCCGAGGAGTTGCTGGAAGCCAGAGACTTCCTCGACTTCGTCAACATCCGGCCGGACCACAGCTTCGACGCCGCGGCCGTAAAAGGGGAGATCGAGAAGGAGGCGACCTGACGGGTCATCGAAACCGTTTCGTCCAGTTCGACGGGCTTTCGAGACGGTAAGCGGCGAATAGCAAACACCCTGGAATTAGAACCGCCCGCTGCCGATGACCCGAATTACACGCCGACGACTACTCGGTGCGACAGCTATGGCAGTCGCCGCGACCGCGGGGTGTGCCGGTCCCGAGGACGGCGGGAACGAGACGAGCCCCGGCGGCGCCGGTGCCGGAGAACCGGGCGGGACGCCCACAGACGGGGGCATGGACACACCTGCGGGTGGGGGCATGGAGTCCCCCGACGAGGGGATGGAGACACCGACAGACGGCGGCATGGAGACGCCGACAGACGGCGGCATGGAGACGCCGACAGAGGAGGGGATGATGACGCCGACAGAAGAGACTCCTGCCGGCGGCGGGATGGGTACCCCAGGCAACGAGACGACCACCGACGGCGGCATGGGGAACTAGACCACGACCACCGACGACGGCCTCCCCTGATCTCGGACCCGCCGGACGGACCACCAGGGGATGGGTGTTTATCCCTGCCGACGCAATTCTTTCCGGGTAATTATGAGCCAGCGAGCCACGGGTCCGGCGGGCCACTACGTGGACGGCGAGTGGATCGGCGACGGCGAGACATTCGAGAGCGAGGACCCGGCGACGGGCGAGTCCCTCGGGGAGTTCCGACGCGGCGCTCCGGCCGACGTAGAACGGGCAGTCAGCGCCGCCGAGGCGGCGTTCCCCGCGTGGAGCGATCGTTCCTACATCGACCGCGCGGTGCACCTCTGGGAGGTGTTCCACCAGTTCCGGGAACGTCACGACGAACTGGGCGAGATCGTCACTCGCGAGTGCGGCACGGAGAGCAGCGAAGGGCGAGCCGACGTGACCGAGGCCTGGCACAGGGGCTCTCGGCGGACGTCAGGACTGACCAGGAGTAGTTCGAAGTCGACGCCGGCCGGCCGGCGTCCCGGCCGGGTCGACCGTGCCGACGGGACGAGCCGGCGGTCGCCTGTCGACGCCGCCGGACGGACCGAGCCGCGGTGGCCGAGCAGCGAGGCGGGCGCGTTTTTGTGTGCCGGTCAGACGTGAAAAGCGCCGTCCCGGCACGGTTTCGTACGGCACCCTCGGGGATAAATATTCGGCTCTCTCACCCGTGTCGCCGATCCGAAAGCGCCGGGAACTCCGCCCGGACCGCGTCGACCTTCCCGGGGTCGAGGTCGGCGGTCACCAGCGCCGGGTCGTCGTCGGAACTCGCCAGGACCGTGCCCCAGGGATCGTAGACGGTCGAGCGCCCGAGCAGGCTCGCGTCCTCGAACGCCCCGCTCCCGTTGATCGTCGCCACGTACGTCAGGTTCTCGACGGCGCGTGCGCGGGGCAGCAGTTCCCAGTGCTCGACGCGGGGGTAGGGCCACGCGCTCGGAACCAGGACGAGCGTCGCACCGTCGTCCACGAGGTCGCGGTACAGTTCCGGAAACCGGAGGTCGTAGCAGGTCGTGATCCCGACCGAGAACCCCTCGAAGTCGACGACTGGCACTCGACCGCCTGGTACCAGCAGGTCGCTCTCGGCGGATTCGTAGCCGAACAGGTGGTGTTTCCGGTAGACCGCGCGGCGCTCTCCGTCCCGGTCGAAGAAGACGGCGGTGTTGGCCAGTCCCTCCGGACTCGGGACGGACAGGTCGGTCTGGGCGGCCGTGGCTTCGAGGTCCTCGACGATTGTCCCGGCGAGGACGCCGACGCCGTGCTCCCGTGCCGCTGCCGCGAGGCGCTGGTGTGTCTCGCCCCCCACCGGTTCGGCCTCGCGGGCGTAGAGGTCGAACGAGAAGAAGCCGACGGTGAAGAGTTCGGGGAGGGCGACGAGGTCGGCGCCCGCGTCGGCGGCCCGTTCGACGGCCGCGACGGCGCGGTCGACGTTGTCGGTGACCTCGCCGGCTTCGATCTCGAGCTGGGCCAGCGCGACCCTCACGCTTCGAGCCCCAGGTCCTCGCGGATGGCCGCCTCGATGTTCTTCAGTTGCTGGTCCATGTTGCGCTTGAAGAAGCGCTCGACGCCGGGGAGCTTCCCGTCGACGGTGAAGCGGTTGATCACTCTGGTGCCCCCGTCGAACTCCTCGAGGCGGTGCTCGCCGACGACGCGCATCACCTTCGAGCGGCCGACGAACTCGACGTACTCGGGCGGCTCGAAGGAGATCTCCTCGGTCTCGACGGCGATCCGCTTGTTCACGACCGGGATGGGCAACTCGACGTACCACGTCGCGGTGCGCTCACCGGTCTTCTCGAAGTCGTCGACGACGCTGATCGGACGGGCCCGCTTCTCCGGGTCGGCGATGAACGACCACACGGCTTCCCGTTCGGCAGGCAACTCGAACGTTCGCTCGACCCGGACGGTCATACACCGGCTTCGGGCTGCCAGTCAAAAAAGGGGTCGACTTCCTCGGCGCTCAACTTCGGGTGACGCGCCAGGTCGTCGAGCGGGCGCGGCCCCACTTCTCGATGTCGACGTCGTCGGACTTCTCGGCCAGCCGCGGGAGGCGCGCGCCGACCTGCTTGGCCGAGAGGCCGATGCTCTCGGCGATATTTCGGGCCCGGACGTAGGCTTCGTCCCCACCGACCTGGTCGCGGAGGTGCTCCAGGATACGCTGTTCCTCTTCGCTGAAATCGGCCATACACTGAATACGCCGTCGAGACCTTTAAGCTCTCGTTTTGCCGAAACGGTCGCCTACCAGAAGACGTGGATCGCGGCGATCGAGAGCGACCCGAAGACGATCGCCAGGGCGAAGCCCCACCCGGCCAGCAGCTGCTGGGCCGCCGCGACGTACATCACCACGGCGCCGAGGACGCCGAGCGCGCCGAAGAGCAGTCCGAGGCCGATCGCCTTGTCCGACTCCAGTCCGGTTGCTGTCATTGGTCGTGGTTCCCCCACCGCGCACTTAGTTCGTTCGAAGCCCGCGAACCCGCGAGCGCACCACCAGACGCCGGGCCAGAAGACATATCCGATCCCTGGTACTGCAGTCCGCTGATGAACACCGAACGGGTTCGTGGGGCGCTACTGGGGAGCAAGACGCGCGTCGCCGGCACGGTCACCGGCGGACTGGCCCTCGCGGTCGCGGCCGCCTTTCTGCTCGGTGTGATCGGCGCGCCCGGCGTCGCCGCCGTCGAGAATCGTTTCGCCGGCGTGAACGACGAGACGACGACCGTCGAGACGGACATGGTCGTCTCCAACCCCAACCCCGTCGGGGTCTCGCTGGGGGACACGTCGGTCAACTACACCGTCTTCATGAACGACGTGGCGATGGCCAGCGGGGACAAGGAGGGGCTCACAGTTGGAACGGGCAACTCCACGCTGGAGTTCAGCACGCAGATGCGTAACGACCGGATCCCGCCGTGGTGGCACTCCCACGTGGAAAACGGCGAGCGGACGGAGGTGCGGATCGACGCCCGCGTCCGGTCGGGGCTGCTCGGTGGCCGCGAGATCCGGGTGCCCCAGCGCCGGACCATCGAGACGAACATGATCGGCCAGTTCAACTCCACGGAGACGCGGCCGATCGAGGCCGGTCGGTCCTTCCCCTCGGATCCGATCCTGATCGTCAACGAGACCAGTGGTGTCTGGGACCGGGAAGACCTGACCCGCGAGCGGACGCCCATTCGCCTCACCTTCGACACGTACAACCCCAAGGAGTGGCCCTACGCGATCTCGGAGATCGGGTACACGATCACGATGAACGGCGTCCAGGTCGGCGAGGGCAGCAGCGAGGACGTCGCGACGATCCTGCCCAGGAGCAGCCAGACCCTCGAGACCACCGTCGCCATCCGGAACCAGAACCTCGACGAGTGGTGGGTCACCCATCTGGAAAACGATCAGGTCACCGACCTGGAGATCGAGTTCTACGCGGTCGTCGATCCGAGCGAGGAGGCCGGCGGCGTCTCCGGCGGCCTGGGCAGCACGCTCGAACAGACCGGCGAGTTCCGCGTTCCGCTCGAACCGCTGGACTACCGGACGACGATCGAGACGGACATCTTCGGCACCAAGAACGCGACCGCGGACGGTGAGGGGTCCGCTGGGGACGCGCAGGACGACGACGGGAACGGGACGGCAGACGAGGACACCACTGGGACGACTGAGGACGGTACCGCAGAGACGACCGCGGACGACAGTGCCGGGACGACCGAGGACGATACCACGGCGACGACCGACGACGGGACCACCCCGACCGCGACCACGACCGAGGAGAGCGACGGCGGTGGCGGCCTCCTCGGTTGACTTAAAGGCCCCTGTCAACCCGTCACCAGCGCTTTAGTATCCCGTCTGGAAGGTGTGGCCACATGACACGGAGTGCTGACGCTCCTGGTCGCGTTCTTCGAGGGTAACGAGGATCGCGGCACCGGGGTGGGTGTCACGGCAGTGGGGGATCGGATCCGGGTGGACGTCGGGGGAGAGACCGTCGCGTTGACCCGCGAACAGGCGACCGAACTCAGGGGGGCGATCGACGACGCGCTGACCGAGCGGCGGGAGTTCCTGCACACCGCAGGGGAGTACCGCGACGACGGCGCGTACGTGGTCTCGCGCCGGAGTGCCGACTCGGCCGGCAACAGCAAGGTGTTCGACAGCTTCGATCAGGTGCGCCGGCTCTACGAGCGGCTTCCGAGCGAGTTCACGGCCGACGCGGTCAGTCGGACGGGCATCACCGGTTCGCGCCGGCACATGCTCGTGCGCCACTACGCGGAACATCCGGCCTTCGACTGCGCCATCGCGCGCAGGAGTCCGCTGACGGTCAGCAAACGGACCGGCGACGGCGACGAAGCGACCGCGGACTGAGAATCAAGACCGCGCTCTCTCGGTCCCGACCGGCGCTATCGCCTCACTGGATCTCGGTGTGGACCGACTCCTCGTTGAGCGCCAGGTTCGTCGCGATCTCGGCGTTCCGGACGGCGTACTGGGCGGTCTGCTGGAGACTGACCAGCACTTCCCGCACCCGGAGCAGCTCTTCGTTGTCCATCTCCGGCAGGTCGCTCAGGATCTCCTGTTCCCGGTTGCCGATCTCGGCGTACAGTTCGCGGACGGCGATGGCCTTGTCGTAGTCGCGCTCGACGGCGGCGGCGACGGCCATCTCGGTGATCTCGTTGACCTGGTCGGTGAACTCCCGGATGCGCCGCATAGTCGAGGACTCGACGTTGAGGGTGTGGCCCTCCGTCTCGAGGACGATCTCGGCGATGTCCTCGGCGTTGTCGGCGGTCAGTTCGAGGTTCTTCGCGATCGACCGGTAGCCGATCAGGGGGAAGCCGGTGTCCAGACCCACCGCTCGCGCGAGGTTGGGGTTCTGGTAGGCCGTGAAGATCAGGCGCAGGAGCAGGACGAAGATCTTGTTGGCCTGGCGTTCCCGGTTGAGCGCCCGCTGGGCGAGGTCGGGGTTGCCGTGGGCCAGCGCCTTGACGGCCTCGTTCCGCATCGTCGAGCCGGTCGATTCGAGTCGCTCCAGGAGGTTGTCCAGCGTGAAGTCCTCCGGGTCGACCGAACATCGGATGGCGATGCGCTCGGGGGTCTCCTCGATGACGCCCAGGCCCATCAACTGTGTCTCGGCGTTGTAGACGGCGTTTATGTGCTCGCTCTTGAGGGTACCGTCCTCGCCGGCCTCGACGTGGATGATCCGGCGGCCGAGGACGTACTGGGCGACGATGGCCCGTTCGACCGAGGCCGCGTCGAGGTCCTCGGTGTAGATGATCGCCTCGGACTCTTCGGTCTGGACGGACTCGGGCATCACGGTGAGCGTTCCCTTGCCGCCGATGCGCAGGGAGACCTCGTCGCCCTTCTCGACGTCGTGTTCGGACGCCCACTCGGCGGGCAACGTCATCGCGAGGGTGGACGGACCGAGCCGCTGAACTTTCCGCGTTTCCATACGTCCTTCGTCACACTCCGGCGACCTTAATCTTGTCTATACACCACTTAATACGTCGCCGAATGTAATACCTCTTGAACGATCAGGCAGAAATACCGCGTTCCTAAACCACACGCATCAGCCGCCGCTCGTAACTGCCGACCCTGACCTGGAGCCAGCCCCGTAGCTCCTCGTCCAGTTCGGGATCGCCGGTATCGACCCGGAGCTGGCCGATGTCGTCCAGTTTGGGTTTCGAGGCGACCACCTCGATCTCACAGCGCCGGAGCACCGCCGGCGAGAGTTGCTGGTTCCCGCGGCCGAACACGAACCCCTGGCCGCCGATGGGCGAGACGACCACGACGTTCTCCTCGCCGAGCGCGTCGAGGATCTCGGACTCGCTGCCGTCTTCGACCAGCAGTTCGCCGTCGCGCCAGACGTCCACGCCCAGGGGCGACCCCTCGAACCCGAGTTCGGACTTGATCGCCCCGACGGTGCTGCCCGGACCGAGGACGTAGGTAACGCCGTCGCGGACTTCGCGGGCGAATCCCGACGCCAGGCTCTCGACGGTGCCCCCGCCGAGTTGCTTGCTCGCCTGGCGCTGTTCCGCCGCCGGCACACTCACGACCGCGCGCAGTTCGGTGTGGACCTCGCCCTCGCGGTAGTCGTCCTCGTCGATGTCGTTGACCTCCGCGCGCTCCGTGTCCTCGAAGGTCGCGGCGATCTGCCCGGCGGCCCGCGGCGTCACCCCGAACACCGAGGAGTACACCTTGACTCCGGCCGGGACGCCCAGCATCGGCGTGTCGGCCTCCCGGACCTCGATCCGCTCGGCGACGTCCACGGCGGTCCCGTCGCCGCCGACGAAGAGGACCAGATCGACGTCGCGGTCGAGGAAGGCGTCGACGGCGGCCCGCGTGTCGGCGGCCGAGGTCTCCGTCCCCTCGGGTTCGCCCACGACGGTCGGCTCGAAGCCCGCCTCGCGTGCCTCGGCCGCGCCCATCGGATCGGTGTAGGTGAGGAGCTCGGTGTCGGGTGCGAGTTCGTGGATCCGGTCCAGGGCGGCGCGAGCGCGGCCGGGTGCGCGCGGCTCTGCGCCGCGGGCGCGCGCCTCGTCGACTTTCCCGTCCGTCCCCTTCAGTCCGACGCGTCCGCCCATCCCGGCGATGGGGTTGACGACGACCCCGATCGTTCCCATTGTGCTGGGCTACCCCCGGGAGGGTCAAAAGGGGTGCGGCGTGGGCCGCTCTCGCTTCCCGCTTCGCACCGGGTTCGGGATTCTTAAGACACCTCGGTCGGAACGGCCGGGCATGAACCTGCTACTCGCGGCCGCGCAGAACGCGTCGGAGCCGGCTGTGAACGAGGCGATCATCAACAGCGCCGGTGCCCTGGTGGGACTTGTGAGCCTGCTACTGGCCGCCGCGTGGGTCGCCTACCTCTACCGCTGATCAGGCGGTCTCCGGCGATTCGACTCGCTCGCGCAGCCACTCGGCCGCCTCGCGGACCGTCCCCTCGTCGGTGTGCTGTAACTTGATCGTCACCGTATCGCCCGGGTAGCTCCCGACCTGGACGTCGAATCGCTCGCGGACGTCCCGGACGCGGTCGAGCAGGGCGCTTTCTGGCTCGTCCGCCTCGACGGTCGCGACGTGGCGGCGCTGCCCCGTGAACCGATCCGCGACGTCCTCGAACATCGCCTTCATCTCCGCCGGGACGCCGGGCAGCACGTAGACGCCGTCGATCACGCAGCCGGGAGCCACGCCCTCGCGGTTCGGGAGCATCTCCGCGCCGGCGGGGATGTCCGCGGTCCCCTCGGTGAGGTCCTCGCGGGAGTAACCGCCGTGTTCTTCGAGCCACGCCAGCGCCTCCTCGCTCCGGGTCACGTCGCGGCCGAAGGCGGCGGCGACGCCGTCGATCGTCACGTCGTCGTGGGTGGGGCCGACCCCGCCGGTGACGATCACCGCGTCGTACTCGGCGCGGTACTCGTTGACCACGCGGGCGATGTCGGCGATCCGGTCGGGCACGACCGTCACGCGCTCGACGGTCGCGCCGCGCTCGGCGAGGCGGCTGCCGAGCCAGGCGGCGTTCGTGTTGACCGTGTCACCCGCGAGCAACTCGTCGCCCACGGTGACCAGCGCGACGCGCATACCCGCGATTTGCGACCCGCGAATAAAAGTCGTGCCGTCCCGGCTCGACCGCGTCGGTCCGCGGGCCCCACCTGCCCGCCTACCGCATCCCCGGCGGGGGCCCGTCGTCGCCCACGTCGTCCCCGGTGTCCACGTCGAGGCCGACCTCCTCGCGCCGGTCTTCGAGCGCCCGGATCTGCCGGAGGTAGTAGATCGCGCCGCCGCCACCCAGCAGGAGCGCGATCGCGAGCAGGCCGCCGAACAGCCAGAGGTCGCGGTCGAGGTACCACCGGACCGACAGCGACCGCGTCTCGACGTCGTCCCAGGCAATGGTGACCCGGCCGTCGGTCATGCGCGTCTCGTAGTCGCCGGGGCTGACCTGTGCCAGGATCGGGACGTCGACGCGGGCCCGATCGGGCAGCGTCATCTCGTAGGTCCCCTTCACGAACGTCGGCATCGCGAAGCTCTTGCCGTTGTGCGGCGAGGCGAAGGCGATCTGACCGGTGACGTTCTCCTCGGCGACGGTGACGTTCGCGCGCCGGCGGGTCAGCTCGACGTCCTCGGCGGTGAGATTTCGGACGGTCCCGTTCGCGTACCGGAACTTCAGCCCCTCGATCTCCAGGGGGTGTTCGGTCCCCAGCGCGTCGCGCTGGTAGAGTTCGACGTGCTGCCGGTCCTCGACGCGGAGGACGACGGTGTAGCGCGTGTCGTTGACGTCGATCGAGGCGTTGGCGTCGCTCGACCAGTCGTAGGTGACGTTCTTCCCGAGCGACTCGGCGTCCGGTTCGCCGGGCCCCAGTACCGAACAGCCCGACAGCGCCACGAGGGCGACGAGCGCGACCAGTCCGAGGGCGCGGCGTCGCTTCATGGAACGACGGCGAGGATCTCGGAGGGCAGGTGCTTGCCGATGCTGGCGAGCAGGCCCGGCGGGTCGGTCCCCTCACGGCAGACGACCGACTGTTCGAGCAGGCCCAGTCGCTCGACGGTGACGATGTCCTGGGCGTGGCCGGCGCGGTTGACCGTGGCCCGCACTTCCGCGCGGGTCGCGCTGTTGACGTTGACCCGACCCGTGCCGCGGGTCCAGTCGTAGAGCCGGTCGATCTCCTCGTCGGCCAGGCGAGCCGGTTCGTCCCAGACGAACCGGAGGGGGAGGTGCTGGACCAGCCCGAAGCGCGTGCGGATCTGTTCCGGCGTCCCCTGCCCCAGTCCGATCTCGGCGGCAGGGATCCGGACCTCTCGTCCGGCGTCGAGGACGAATCCCTCGTCGTCCCACGATTCGAGGGTCCCGACGTACGTCTCACCGGCCTCGAACTCCTGGGTGATGGCGCCCCACTCCTCGCGGAGGAGGTTGCGGGCGACGACGGCGTCGTCGCCCTCGACGGTGACGGAGGGGAACTGGTCGTCGCGCAGGCCCACGTCGTAGGTCACGTCGAGGTCGCCGATCGCGTTCTCGATCAGCGAGCCCAGGCCGTCGAGGGCCCTGTCGCGGGCGTCGCCGCCGACGTAGCACTTGGTTGCGAGGACGACCATCAGGCCTCGGTCTCTTGGGCTTCGACGTTCAGTTCGTCACGGAGGGCGGCGATGCGCTCCTCCATCGCCTGGACCAGCGCCGTGTTCTCCATCGCGTCGACGGGCGAGCCACATTCGGGACACTCGAAGCCGAAGTCCATCGCCTCGCCAAACTCGAAGCGGATGCCGCAGACCTCACAGAGGTAGAACTCGTTGTCGTGCTCGTACTGCTCGCGCGATTCGAGCGCGTCGAGCAGCCGGTACATCTCCTCTTCGAGCTTCTCGGGGATCTTGTCGTACTGGAACGTCCAGAGGTAGGTCAGCCACCCCGAGTCCTCGTCGCGGAGTCGCCGGTACGTCGCCAGATCGTTCTCGTAGAGGATGAACAGCGCGCGGCGAACGTCGTTGAGCTCGAGTCCGAGCTCCTCGGCGAGTTCCTCGTCCGTCACCTCGCCGTCCGGCGGTGCGGCCGCGACGGGCATCCCCTTCGGGCCCACCAGTTCGTGGAGGTACTTCTGTATGACCGGGTCCTCCAGGAGTTCCTCAAAAGCCATTGATGTACGTATCCGTGCCTGGATCGTTTAAAAGCACCGAACCGTGCGGACGAGCGTGCCCACCCGGCTCACTCCTCGTCTGCCGCCTCCATCCGCTTGCCGACCGCCTGCGGGACGACGACCTTCTCCGCGTCTTCCCACTCCCGGTCGAGTTCCCGCCCCTCGAACAGTCGGTCGAGGAAGACGGCCAGCGAGGCGATCTCGGAGTGGGGCTGGTTGGTCACTGCCACGTTCCAGTCGGCCTTCTCGTAGACGTCGAAGGGGACCTTCTCCGCGCCGACGACGACCAACAGCGGGTCGCGGCCCTCGCGATGAGTCTCCCGGATCTCGGCCTCGACCTCCTGAACCTCCAGCCCGTACATCGTGAGGTGGACGATCGACCCCTCGAAATCCCGGAGGACGGGTCGCCAGGAGTCGACGGTCTCGGTCTCGAAGGGACCGCCGAACCGGTCTGTGATGTCGGCGACGGTGTCGGCCCGGCCGGCGGCGTCACCGGCGAGGATCACGCGGTCGGCCCCAAGCGCCCGCGCGGTCAGTCCGACGTGGGTCGTGATCCGCTCGTCCCGGCCCGGCCGGTGACCGAGTCTGAGCACCGCGACCTCGGGGTCTCCCTGCATACCCGCTCGAACGCCCCTGGCCGGTTAGGGGGTTTCGATACGTCGATCCGTGGTTTCGTTCGCGGCGCTACCGTTCGGAGCACCGCCAGCGACGCGGGTATCGAGTGCGTTGGTCATGCTGTCGGTCGTGAAGAAGGCGACGCCGTCGGCGTCGGTGTAGATCCCCATGACCTCGACCAGCGGGCTGAGACGGCCGAACATGGCGATGTCGAGTTTGCTCAACTCGCTCGTGTTGTGGCCGGGGTGGCTGTGGACCACGCCGACCAGGTTCGCGCTGTCACCGGTGAGCAGTTGCCCGCCGGCTTCCGGCAGACAGGTGAAGGTCACGCGCTTCGCGTCCTGATCCAGCGGTCGGGCGTGGACCACTTCGTCGATCCGCACGTGGGTCTCGTTGGTCGACCCGAACAGACACCAGCCCTCCTCCCGGTCCTCGTCGTAGTGGCGCGCGAACTCTGCGCGCTCGCTCGCGTCGACGACGATGGTCCGGTCGTCGCCGTCGTAGGCCATCGCGCCCATCGACAGGCCGAGGCTGCCGACGTACCAGGCGATGCCCACGAGCAGGACGACCGAACACAGCGCGAAGGCGATGGTCAGTCGCGCGAGCGTCCGTTCGCTCGCACGCGACGTCAGCCAGTCGACGGACGAGGTCATCGCCTGCTCCGTGCCGGGCGTGAGGCGGTTCCTCGCCGCTGCGCGCCGGGTTCGTTCGTTCGCGTTCCAGCAATCATCGTCACACCTGCGACGTATGCCGTCTGCACGACCGGGTGTGATAACGGTGACTGCAATACGCGTTCCAGTCACCTGCGATCGATCGACCGATAGTATCGGATTACGTACCGGAAGCCGACGGGTTGCACCTTTCACAACGCACTTGAGCGACGGCGGTGGACGGCCACCATGGACCTGACTGGGAAGTCCCTCCTCGTGACGGGTGGTGCGGGGTTCGTGGGCTCACACCTCTGTGACCGACTCGCGGCTGACAACGACGTGCGGGCGGTCGACGACCTCTCGAACGGCGACCGCTCGTGGGTGCCCGACGACGTCGAGTTCGTCGAGGGCGACCTGACCGACCCGGCGGTCGCCGCCGACGTCATCACACCCGATCTGGACGGTGTGTTCCACTTCGCGGCCGATCGTACAGTGGACACCGACGACCCGCGCGCGCAGTACGAACTCAACGGCGACCTGACGCTCACGGTCCTCGAACGGATGCGCGAGGTCGGCGTCGACAACGTCGCCTTCACCTCCTCCTCGACGGTGTACGGGGAAGCGCCCCGACCGACGCCGGAGGATTTCGCGCCGATGGAACCCATTTCGGCGTACGGCGCGAGCAAACTCTCCGAGGAGTCGCTCATCTCGGTCTACGCCAAGAGCTACGGGATCCAGGCGTGGGTCTACCGCTTCGCCAACATCGTCGGCCCGCGCCTCCAGAAAGGAGCCGTGATCCCCGACTTCATCCACAAACTCCGGGAGACCCCCGAAACCCTGGAGATCCTCGGCGACGGCCGCCAGGAGAAGTCGTACATGCACGTCGATTCCTGCGTCGACGCGATGTGCCACGTCGTCGAACACGCCGACGACGACCTCAACGTCTACAACCTCGGGACGCGGACCACGACGTCGGTGACCACCATCGCCGACATCGTCGCCGACGCGATGGACCTCGACCCCGAGTACGAGTTCACCGGCGGCGACCGCGGCTGGGTCGGTGACGTCCCGCGGATGCGCCTGTCCATCGAGAAACTGTCGGCGCTGGGCTGGGAACCGAGCCAGTCCAGCGACGACGCCGTCCGCCAGGCCGCCCGCGAACTCGTCCAGGAGCACTGAGTTGCGGTTCGAGCGCCCCCACCGTCCCCCGAACCCGCCAGCGGCAGCCATTTGGTCGCCGGGTTCGTAGCCGGCGGCGTGCAGATCGTCGGGTACGACACGGGTGCGGGCGACGACCGGGACGCTGCCTTGACTCTCGCGACCGAGGAGGGACTGGAGCGCCTCGACCTCGCACCGGGGACCGAGCTGGCCTACACCCTCGCGGACCGCCACTGCGCCGGGGCGATCAGCGACGGCGTCCACGAGTCCTGTGCGAACCCGACGGCGCCCTACTGCGACGACCACACCAGCCGCTGGGCCTGCGCTCGGTGCGTGGGGAACTGCGACCTCCCCCTGCCCTCGTGCCGGGAGGAACACGCCGTCTATCTGGCGGCCTTCGCGCCCGCGACGTTCAAGGTCGGCGTGACGCGGTCCTGGCGGCTGGAGACGCGACTCCGGGAGCAGGGGGCCGACCGTGCGGCGCACCTCCGGACTGTCGCCGACGGCCGGATCGCCCGACAGGTCGAGGCCGAGATCGCCCAGCGCGTCGGCGACCGGGTGCGCGTCCCGACCAAGATCAGGGGGCTCCACCGTGAGGTGGACGAGTCGGCCTGGGAGACGTTGCTGGCCGACTACGATCCAAACGAGACGTTCGCCTTCGACTACGGGTTCGTGCTGGCCGACCGGCCGGTGGCGGACACGCTGGTGACCGGGACCGTCCGGGGCACGCAGGGACGCGTACTGGTGCTAGACAACGGCGGGACGGCCTTCGCCGTAGACCTGCGGGACCTCGTGGGCCACGAACTCGACGAGGGTGGAACCGACCGCCAGGTCCAGTCGAGTCTGGGTGCGTTCTGAGCCGAATTAGCCCGATTCGTTCGCGCCGTTCGTGATATACACAAAACATTTACCGGCGACCGATAGGATTGAGGCATGGAGCGCGAAACGGTCCTCGCCGGCGGGGCGGTCGTCGTCCTCGCCGTCGCAGCCCTCTTCGTCGTGATCGCACCGGGAGCACTGGCGGACGCAACGCCGGACCCGCCGCCCTCGGAACTCACGGTCAGAGAACAGACCATCGCGGCGGGCAACGTGACCGGCGGCACGGCGACGCTGACGATCGACAGCCGGCTCGAACACCGCGGCGGGCCCAGCGAGAACGTGACGGTGCTCGTCCGGGCCGTCGACAGGGACACCGACCTGGTGGCGGCAACGACCGACCGCGAGGTCGGCACGATCGAGGGCGACCGGGAGGTCCCGGTCGCCGCGAACGTGAGCGTCCCGCGCGACGGCGACTACCGCATCCAGACGGTCGTCTACGCCGACGGCGAGCGGGTCGCGGGCGGCCGCAAGACCGTAAACGGCGTCGGGGGGCTCCAGCCCCACTACGCCAGGACGGGCGTGACGTTCCACCGCTTCGAGGGATTCTCGGAGGAGGAGATGCCCTCGATCCAGTTCTCCATCGCCGAGGCCGATGGGAGCGAGGCGACGCTGAACGTCACTGCCTATCTCACCAACACCGGTGACGGTGCGAACGACGGGCTGGACGTGACCTTCCTGGCCCGGCAGGCCGACTCGAACATCGTCGCCGACCGCAGGGTCCGCCGGGTCGGCGCGATCCGGCCCGGGCGGACGGCCACGCCGTCGACCCGCCTCTCGGTCCCCGACGACTACAACTACCGCCTGGTCGCCATCGTCCAGCACGACGACGTCGTCGTCGGGACGGCCCAGGCGCCCGCGACGCTGAATCCGAATCGGACGGTGACCGTCGACCGAAACGAATCGAGCGACACCCTGGACACGGGCGACTTCGAGACCGAAGGGACCGAGGAACCCGACCGGGTGGACCTCGACGGGAGTGACGACGGCGACCGCCCGGGCACGAGCAGCGGGGACGGCGCCGGCTTCGGGCCGGTCGTCGCCCTGATAGCAGTCCTCGCAACCGCAGCGATCGCACGGAGGTACCAATGACCGACGCCAACGCCACGGACGACGAGAGACGGACCGCAAGCCAGTCGATCGACCCGACGGACGAGGAGTGGACCATCGCCGACCAGTTACAGTGGGGCGCCATGGTGATCCTGATCCTGGCGGCGCTGGTCGCGGCGGCGCAGTTCTACCTGAGCGCGACCCGGGCCATCGGGATCTGGGTCGAGGCCGGCTACGAGCCGCTGTTCATGGCCGCGTTCAACCTCGCGATCCTGCTGCTCGCGGTAGCGGGCGTCTCGACGCTGGCCCGGCGGCTCGGGCCGACGGCGGCCTGATCGGGCCGACACGACAATCCTTTTCCCAGCCGCTCCCGAACCCGGAGGCATGGCAGACGAGGATCCTACGGACGAGTCAGAGAGCGAGAGCGAAGCGGCAGAGAGCGAGGGGGAGGAAAAATCCTTCCGCGAGCGAGTCGAGGAGATCCGCCAGCAGCGCGCGGAAGAGGGCGAGGGCGAAGAGGGCGAGGGCATGAGCCGCGAGGAACGCCTCGAAGAGATGATGGGCGGCGGTGGCGGCCCCGGCGGCATGGGCGGCGGTGGCGGCAACCCCTTCGCGCAGATGATGGGCGGCATGATGGGCGGCGGTGGCGGCCCCGGCGGCATGGGCGGCGGTATGGGTCCGGGCGGCCCCGGCGGTATGGGCCCCGGCGGTCCCGGCGGCGAGGGTCGCGGCCAGGAAGGCAGCGACAACGAGGAGCTGACGCGCGAGGTCCGCAAGCTCCGTGACGAGGTCCACGACGTCCGGCGGACGCTCGACCGGATCGCCGACGCGCTCGAAGACTGAGGTCGCGGCTTCTTCCGTTTTTCCCACCGGCCAGCGACCGCCTCAGGCGCGCGGAATCGTGAGCCGGACCCGGCTCCCGTCCGGTCCGGTCTCGATGTCGAGTTCGCCGTCGGATCGCTCGACCACCCAGTCGACCAGCCAGAGTCCGAGGCCGTTGCTGTGTTCCAGCGCCGACTCGTGGGGGAGGTCGCGCACCTCCAGTTCGTGGTCCGGGATGCCCGGGCCGTCGTCGCTGACGGCGACGCTGACACAGTCGTCGCCGGCCGTGACCGAGACGTCGACCGTCGGATCCGTCCCGTCGTTGTGGACGACGGCGTTCTCGACGAGGTTCTCGACGGCGACGTCGAACATCGTGGCGACGGAGACCGGCGCTTCCGCGGGCGACTCGACGCTGATCGCGGCGTCGGGGTAGCGGTCGAACTGGTCGTCGGTCACCCGCTCGACCACGGCGACCGCGTCGAGGACGGTTCGATCGTCGGACCGCAGGACGGCCTCCATCTGTCGGGCCTGTTCGGCCAGTTCGACGATCCGATCGACGTGGTGGTGGATGACGGCGGCTTCCTCGGGGTCGGCGTTCTCGAGCAGTTCCGCTTGTCCCTCGAGCACGGTGGCGTGGTTCCGGAGGTCGTGGCGGAGGACGCGGTTGATGACGGACAGGCCGGCGGCGAGCTGTTCGCTCTCCTCGCGAGCCCGCTCCGTCCGCTGGCGTTCGAGCCGCCGCTCGGCGTCGTAGATGCCCAGGAGGCCGCCGTCGAGCAGGCCGCCGGCCGCCCAGCCGACGAAGAGTTCGATCCCGGTTCCGGCCGCGATCCCCTCGACGGCGTTCAGGTGGCCGTTCAGCGCGCCGCCGGCCCCGAGGGCGACCGCACCGAGGTAGGCCCACGCGGCGACCCGGGTGAGGTGCTGGGCTCGGTCCCGGTCGGACCGGACCCAGAGCCAGACCGCGATCAGGAGGATGACGACGGTGGCGGGCGCGAGCAGCCAGATCAATCGGGTCGTCTCGGACTGGGTGCTGGTCGCAATCAGCACCGCGTTCGCGAGAAGCAGGAGGAGGGAGACGGCGACCAGCGACGCGACTCCGAGCGCGACCTGTCGGCGCCGTCCGGTCTCACCGCCCGTCATAGTTTCACGATACCCGCGACTCGTGGGGTCGAGACGTCCCATCCTTAAGAACCTGATACGCGTGACGAACCTCGAACTCTAGGCGAGCATCTCGTAGACCTCGCCCAGTTTCTCGACCGCGTGGTCGACGCTCATCGCGTCGCGGCGGTCGAGACAGTGCTCGCCGAGCGCGTCCCGTTCGTCGAGCGTTCGCTCGATTGCGGACCGGAACCGCTCGGCATCGCCCGGCGGTGCGCGGTAGCCGGTTTCGCCGGTGCGGACGGTGTCGGAGAGCGCGCCGGCGTCGACGGCGGCGACGGGCGTCCCGCAGGCGTTGGCCTCCAGCGCCACCAGACCCTGGGTCTCCACGGGACTGGGGAACGCGAACACGTCGAGCGCGCTGTAGAAGGCGGGGAGTTCTTCGCGGTCGAGGAACCCGAGGAATCGTGCGTCGACGTCCGCGTCGGCCGCGAGTCGCTCCAGTCGCTCCCGCGCGGGGCCGTCGCCGCCGAAGACGACCGTCACGTCCATGCCGTCGGTCGCCTCGACGATCAACTCGAGTTCCTTCTCGAAGCCGTGGCGGCCGGTGTACCCGACGAGGGGCTTCCCGGTGTCCAGATCGTACTTCGCCAGGAAGTCGGCGGTGTCGACCGGCTGGAACCGCTCGACGTCGACGCCGTTGGGCACGACCTCGATCGCGGTCCGGACGCCGATCTCGCGGAGGTGGTGCCGGGCGGGTTCGCTCGGCACGATCACCATCTCCGCGCGGTTCAGGTACCACTTCTCGTAGGCCCGGGCGGTCCGCTCGACCGGCGGGCGGAGCCACCCCTCGGCGATGTAGTCGGCGTACTCCGCGGCCGGGGTGTGGTAGGAGGCGACCAGGGGGACGCCGTGGCCCCGGGCGAACCGGAGCGCGCTCAGGCCGAGCAGGAACGGGGTGTGCGTGTGGACGAGGTCGGGGTCCGCCGCGCCGATGGCGTCCGGGACGCTCGGAACCGCGGCGTGGAACCCGTCGTAGAAAGGGAAGGCGACGCTGCGAACGGGGTGTTCGTCGGCCGACGGGTCGTAGCCGTCGGCGTCCGGGTAGGTGACGAGCATCCGGCCGCCGCGGGCCTCCCAGCGCTGGCGCCAGGTCTGGACCGTGTAGGTCACGCCGTTGACCGTCGGCAGATACGTATCGGTGAAGACCGCGACGGTCGGATCCATCGCCCGACCGTTCGACGACCTGTCGTTAATACGTTGTGTCATCGACGAGATCCTGATAGATAGCCGTCAGTTCTTCGCCGACCCGCTCGAGCGAGTGTTCCGCGGCCGTCTCCCGGGCGTTCTCCCCGAGCCGCTCGCGCAGGTCGGGGTTCGCGGCCAGTCGATCCAGGGCCTCGCGGAACTCCGCCCGCGTCTCGCACTTCAGGCAGTCCTCGCCGTCGGTGTAGAACTCCTCGAAGACCGGGATGTCCCGCAGGACGACCGCCTTCCCGCAGGCCATCGCCTCCAGCACGGCGATGCCCTGATTTTCCGCCTTCGTGGGAAACAGGTAGACGTCGCCGGCGCCGAACGCGCCGCGCTTGTCGTCGACCCAGCCGGTGAAGGTCACGTTCTCGGGGGGATCGCTCGTCCACTCCCGGACGGTCGCGGAGGCCTGGGGTCCGGAGTCGTAGGGGCCGAACCACGCGAAGTCGTAGTCGGTCTCCTGGGCCAGCCGACAGAAGGTCGTCAGGCCCTTGCGCTCGAAGACGTTGCCGACCGCGAACACGACCATCCCCTCGAGGTCGAAGCGCTCGCGGAACGGCTCGCGCAGGTCCTCGAACCCCGCCAGCGAGTCGACGTCGACGCCGTTACTGATCGGTCGGATCGGGGCGTCGACGGGGTAGGACTCGATGGTCCGCTTCGTGTACTCGCTGGGGCAGAGCACGAGGTCGGCCTGCGAGTAGAACCACCGGAGGTAGCGGCGGAGCGGCTTCGCGAGGTAGGTCGACCCGCGGAAACTCTCGGCGAAGTCCTCGCTGGTGACGTGGGAGTGCAGCACCAGCGGGACGTCGTTGCGACGGGCGTACCGGGCGACTGCGACGGTCCCGGGGCCGATCATGTTGCAGTGGGCGAGGTCGAAGTCGGCGACGGGGCCGTCGCCGGTCAGGGCGCGCTCGACGCCGCGCACGGGGTCGCCGCCCGACCACGGTGAGGTGAGGACCTCCACGTCGGTCTCGGCGAGGGCGGCCCGTTGCTGGTCGACGGCGGTGCCGATGCCGCTCCGGTCGAGGTGAGCGGCCAGTTCCAGGTAGTTGAGCGCGCGCACGGTCGGGCCGACACGTGGCCGGAAAAAAACCCTACCGAAAGGCTCGGCGGACGCGACGACTCGCGGGCGGCACCCCGACGCCGCCGACGCCGAGCGGAACCTATACCGGCCTCGCCCGATCAGTGTCAGTCATGCCCGGCGAGGAACAGCTGGCCGCCGAGCGGGTCGACCGCCTGCAGGAACTGGCGAAGGCCGCGACGGCGGCGGGGGAGACCGAACGGGCTCGCGCGTACGTCCGCCGCGCCCGACGGGTGGCGGAGCGCAACCGGCTGTCGCTGCCCCACCGCTTCAAGCGCTTTACCTGCGACCGCTGTGACGCCTACCTCCGACCCGGTGTGAACGCTCGGGTACGGACCCGCGACGGCCACGTCGTCGTCGCCTGCGACTGCGGTGCCCACGCGCGGTATCCGTACTGACCCCGCGTCGGGGACCGCCCACCGGCCGCGAGTGCGGACGGCTGGCACACCGACCGTCGGGGAGAGGCTTTAAGAACGATTGCCCTCTAGCAGTGACGACATGACCGATCAGGAGAAACGCCGGCGGATGCACGACCTGGACGTTACGGTGTGGGTCGGGAAACACGGGATCGAGTCCGTCGTCGAGGAGCTGTCGGACCAGCTCGACGAGCGCGATCTGGTGAAAGTGAAGTTCCTCCGCGCGGCTCGCGGCGGGACCACGACCGAGGACCTCGCCGCGGACCTCGCAGAACAGGTGAGCGGTGACCTCGTCCGGACGCGGGGCCACACCGCGGTGATCGAGCGATGATCCCGCTGCAGGCCGCGAACACGTATCTCGCCGAGCGACTGGCCGAGTTCGGCGTCCCCGCGGCGGGGGCGGTCGGCTCGGCGGTCACCTTCCTGGTCGCCTTCGTCGCCCTCTATCTCCTCGGCCGGCTCTTCTTCGTCCCGGTCGTCGACCGGGTGCTCCGGCGCCGGGACCTCGACGAACACGCGCGCCGACCGCTCGTGAAGCTCACGCGGATCGTGACCGGCTTCACGGCAGTCGCGGTCGCCTTCACCTTCGCCGGGTTCGGGAACATCCTCACGGCCATCGCGACCATCGGCGCGGCGGCGACGCTGGCCATCGGGTTCGCGATGCAGGACGTGCTCTCGAACTTCGTCGCCGGCATCTTCATCTACACGGACAAGCCGTTCCGCATCGGCGACTGGATCGAGTGGGACGGCTATTCGGGCGTCGTCGAGGACATCTCGATGCGCGTCACGCGCGTCCGCACGTTCGACAACGAACTGCTGACGGTCCCCAACTCCCAGCTAACCGGCGGCGTCATCAAGAACCCCGTCGCCAAGCAGCAACTGCGCCTGAAGTTCCTGTTCGGCATCGGCTACGACGACGACATCGACGAGGCCACCGAGATCATCGTCGAGGAGGCCGAGAAGCACGACGGCATCATGGACGATCCGGAACCGTCCGTCCGGCTGACGGAACTGGGCGATTCCTCGGTCGGCCTGCAGTCGCGCATCTGGATCGACAACCCCAGCCGATCTGACTTCGTGAAGATCCGCGGCGAGTACGTCGCCGCCGTCAAGGAGCGCTTCGACCAGGCGGACATCAACATCCCCTACCCGAACCGCACCATCGGCGGCGACCTGCAGATCCAGAACGTCGAGATGGTCGAACCCGCCGACGACTGACGTTCACCGGTTCCGATTTCTCCCGTTCGCCTCTTCGAGCCGTTCCAGCAGTCGATCGATCGCGAGGACGGCACCGCCCGTCAGGAGCATGAACGTCGGAACGGACACGAGCAGCACGATCCAGTGTGGGACTGGCTGTCGCGGTGCCGCCGGCGCGGCGTGCAGTGCGATCCACGTCGTCGGAACGGGTTGGACTGGCAGGATCCCGGTCACGCCTCGTCACCCGGGTTCCCGTCCCGTGTGGCGGTTCCGGCCCTGTAGACGTAGTAGCCGGCGGCGACGAGCAGGAGGCTGACGGCGATCCAGTGGGGATTGTACGGGCCGCCCCACGAGAGCGGTTCGCCGCCGGCGGCCACCGGCCAGTGGAGGCCGAGCACCGCGTGATCGACGACGGCGTCGAACAGGTCGAACGCACCGAGACCGACGAGCGCGGCCCCGGCGAGCGGACGGACGGCGAGCGGCGCTTCAGTCCGGCGTTCGGCCCGCCAGAGCAGGCCGGCACCGACGCCCGCGACGAACAGCATCGCGAGCGAGAAGAGACCGTCGGCGCGGACGTTCGTTCGGAGCCCCGCGACGGTGTCCATCGGGTAGATCCCGGAGACGAGGTGGTGCCACTGGAGGACGTGGTGGAGGACGAGCACGTCGATGAGGCCGCTGAACCCGACGCCGAACACGCCCGCCGCGAGGAGGGCCCGTCGGGTCACGACCCGCCGCTCCCGATCGGCGTCGCCGTCGGTCGGTCCGACCATCGCGTCCCCGTTTCCACCGCGACACTGAAAGCCGCAGTTGGTGCCACAGGTGAATTAGCCGGTCGCGGAGTGGTCGGCGGGTTGACCTGTCCGAAACACGATCCCGACCTCGACTCCAGTCTCTCCGGCCGATGTTACTGGTACTCGCTCACGCAGAACCCGTTCCCCTCTGGATCCTCCATGACCGTCCAGGTCGCGGTGTGGGTCTCGTAGGCTTCGGTCTTCGTCTCCCGCACGGCGGCGCCGAGGTCCCGAAGGCGCTCGACGGTCGCCTCTCGGTCGCCGGTCGAGAGGTCCAGGTGGATCGGCAGGTCCCGTTCGGTGCCCTTCGGCAGCTCCTTGAACAGCAGGCTCGGCCCTTCGCCGGGGCGGTCGACGATCGCCGGATCGAGCGTGGACGGCAGTTCACGGCGCTCGCCGCCGAGTGCCGCCGCCCAGAACTCGGCCAGTTCGTCCGGGTCGCGACAAGCGAAGGTAATAAATTCTAACTCTGGCATGCGTCACAGGAACTGGATGGCGGGAATGTGTCACTGGTGACGACGGAAAGTACTGCCACGGTCTATGGCAGGCTTGATTGCTGTTCTGCGGTCACTTTTGCCAGCATCCGCGGCGCTTCGCGCCGCGGTTCAACGCGAGCGCCTCCGGCGCTCGCGCCTTTTTCGCCACCGGAAGACTCACTCCGTTCGTCTTCCGAGCACCCGTTCGCCTTCGGCTCACGGGAACCACGTTTTTCGAGGAGTGGTTGCGCGCCGCTGGCGCGCAACCCGACGATGAAAAAGGTGGGATGAATGGAATGGACCTCGGGATTGCCCGGCGTTCGGACGCGGGTAATCCCGCGTGCCTCCTCCACCCCGCGACCCTACGAGCGACGGGTGTTCGGGGATTCGCTGCTCGCTTCCGCGCCTGACGGGGTGTCCCCGACTAACCGCACCGGATCGCCCCTGCAGGCGAGCCAGTGGGGACCGCCGCCCCCGCAGGACGAGGCTTCGACGTTGGCTTGCGGGGCCCGCGTCCGTCTGACTGGACGCCCCCGAGCTTCGGTCCCCGCTAAAGACCATATCGCGGGTGGAGAGCAGGGCCTAACTGCCCGACCTAGTCCAGCCTTACCTACCCCCGACCTCCATAAGGGCCTTTCGGATGCGTCCCCGTCGCCCGGTTTCGGCCGCGACCTGTCGACGCGACCGACGATTACAGCAACCCGAGCGCGCGGGCGAACCATGCCGATCCGAGCGGCACCAGCGGGCTCACCGCAGCCACGACCCAGCGATGGAGGGTGTCGATCTCGACGACGTCGACGCGGACGGTCAGCGCCCAGGCGATGGCGACGGCGGCGATGGCGACGCCGAGTACGAGCGCGACGCCGGCGCTCAGCGCGGGGTCGGATCGGCCCTCCCGGCCCGCGGCCAGGGCGATGAGTGCCACGAGCGCGAACAGGCCGGCGACGAGGGGGTTGATCGCACCGGAACCGTAGTAGAGGGCGACGCCGCTCGCGTCCTCGAGGAGGAGATAGGGCGCGGCCAGGGCGAGGAGGACGGCGAGACAGCCGACGATCCCGACGAGCGGGGCGATCCGCAGGTCGTCCATATCACCGTCTGGTCGGCGCCGCAACTTAACCGCGGCGTTGTCCGCCGCCCGGTCGGCCAGGTGGCCGCCGCCGAGAGCAGTCGAAACGGCCACAAGCGTGGACCCGGTACGACCACCATGGTCGGACTCGGTGACACGAAAAAGAAGATCGAGAAGATGATTTCGGCGGCCGAAGACCTCTACGAGAAGATGAACCAGCTCCGGGCCCAGATCGAGGAGCTCCGGGAGACGGTCGAGCACACGAGCGAGACCGTCGACGCGATGGAACACGACATCGCCGAGCAGCAGGTCCTGCTCGAACGGCTCGCCGAGGAGCAGGGGATCGACGTCGACGAAGTGCTGGCCGCGGCGGCGATCGAGGACGCGACGCCCGGGGCCGCCGAGGACGGGGGGGCCGACGGCGCGACCGATACCGGCGCCGAGGCGACGGACGCCGCGGGCGGCAGCGCCGCAGAGCCCGAAGACTGAACGCGGTCGGGGGGTCTCGCCTCAGCCGAGGAGCCGCTGGTGTTCGACTTTCAGACAGCGGTCCTGGACGACGCGGAGGCCCGCCTCCTCGGCCCGGGCCGCCGCCTCGTCGTCGACGATGCCGAGCTGGGTCCAGACGACCTGCACGTCGTCGCGTTCCAGCGTCTCGTCGACGATCCCGGCGACCTCCTCGCTCGGGCGGAACACGTCCACGACGTCGATCGCCTCGTCGACGTCGGCGAGGGAGTCGGCCGCGGGCCGGCCGAGGATCTCGTCCGCGTAGGGGTTCACCGGGACGATCTCGTAGCCGTGGCGCTGCATGTACGCCGGGATGTCGTGGGCGGCCTTCCCCTCGGTCGCCGAGCAGCCGACGACGGCGATCGTCTCGAGGCCGAGGATCTCGCGGAGTTCCGCGTCTGTTTCGACTGGCATACGAACAGCGAGGACGCCTGTGAGGAAAAGAGTGCTGGCGAGCCGGCTGCAACCGGCGTCGGCTCCGCGGTCGCCGTCGGTCGCCGGCCGTTCAGGGTTCGACCGTCTCGGTATCGACGCCGGGGAGCTGGAGAGTCACCGAGCGGTCCTCGTCGGTGCGGACGACGCCGTCGAACAGCTGGACGAGCGTGTTCATCGTCTCCTCGTCGTGGGCGGTCGAATCGATAACGTGGATGCCCACGGCCTCGGCGCTCTCGATGCGGCTGGTGAACACGTGCATGAACCGGAAGACGGTCTGCAGGTCCGAGTACATGAGCAGCGTCGACAGCGAGTCGACGAGCACGCGGTTGCGTTTGCTCCCGCGCTCGCGGTAGAACTCCTCGACGAACTCGGAGAACTCGATCCCGATCCCGGTCATGTCCACCGGCGAGGAGGTGTACTTGACGACGTCCGTGTCCGAGGCCGACTGGCCCTGGTGTCTGGTGACGCAGTCGACGACCCCGACGCGGGCCTCGTCCGGGTTCTCGAGGAGCGCGCGGAAGTCGGTCAGCACCCGCTCCGCGTTGTCCCGGGTGGTGACGACGATCGACCCGTCGCCGCGCTCGGACCCGGTTTTGAGCGCCTGCATCGCGACCTCGCGCTTGCCCGACAGCGGCGGCCCGGCCACGAGAATGTTCGTCCCGGGTTCCACTGTCGCGCCGCCGAACTCCGTCCCCAGATCGTACATGGAATTGCCTCGTTTCGAGCAACCGACTGCTGCCCCCTTGCAACGGCCGGTTCTTGCGTACCGTACAATCCTGCCGGCTCACATAAATGCTTTTGCGTCACGACGAGCGCCGACCGCCAGCCAGCGCCCTCAGACCAGCGCCGCGGCCCGCCCCACGACGAACGCCGCTGCGGCCAGAAACATCCCGTACTTGAGGTGGGACTGGCCGGCCGTCGGATCCCCGAACCCCTCGTAGCCCGCGTAGAGCATCACCAGATCCGCCGGCACGACGGCCACGAGGTAGGCCACGCCGAAGGTGCCCAGGAGGTAGGGCACCGGACTGGCCAGCGCGGCGACGACCAGCAGCGCTGCCGCGAGGCCGAGCGACTGGCCCTCGCCGACCGCGATCGGGAGCGTGTTCAGCCCCTCCTCGCGATCGCCCGCCACGTCCTCGACGTCCTTGATGATCTCGCGAGCGAGCGTCGACAGCGCGGCGAGCAGGAACAGGACCACGGTCGGCTCGATAGCCCCGACGGCCGCCCCGCCGAACAGGAACGTGCTCCCCCCGAGGTACGCCACCAGCGCGTTGCCGACGCCGGGGAGCCCCTTGAATAGCTCCGTGTAGGTGACCAGCGCGAGCAGGTTGAAGACGGCGATGGCGATGGCCGGAAGCGGCAAGAGCGCCAGCGTGAACGCGACCGCGGCGAGGAAGAGCCCGACGCTGAAGACGAGCGCGCCGCGGGGCGAGACAGCGCCCCGCGGGATCGGGCGGTCGGGCGCGTTGATCCGGTCGATCTCCCGGTCGAAGTAGTCGTTGATGGCGTTGCCGGCGCCGGTCGCGAACCCCGTCGCGACGACGGCGGCGACCACCTGTGGGGTCTGGAGCGACCAGCCGACGGCGACGAAGGCCCCGATGAACGTCAACACGCTTGCGGCGACGGCGTTGATCGGCCGCGTTAGCTCGACGAGGCCGCGAACGCGCTCCATCATGTGGTGTCCTGCTGGGGAGCGAGTGATAAACAGTCCGATACCTCGCCGGGGCCGCTGCCAACCGAGTCGTTTAACAGGGCACACAGATAACCCGGTTACCGAGGGCGCTTAGCTCAGTCTGGACAGAGTACTTGGCTTCGGACCAAGCTGTCGCGGGTTCAAATCCTGCAGCGCCCATGTTCTCGCCGCGAGCCATCACGGCGAGCGGCGAAACTGGCCGCGAAGGATTTGAACGAGGGGAGACGTGGTTCGAAAATCGCACGCTGCGATTTTCGTCATCACGAAAGAGCGCTTTGCGCTCTTTCGAACGACAGCGCCGAGCCTTGCGAGGCGACCGTCTCCACGTAGTTCACAATCCTGCAGCGCCCATACAACTGCGGTGCGATAATCGCCCGATAGCGCAGCGTTCATCGATCGAACGGGCACAGTTCGTTCGAATCCAGCGAGAGACGGATCGACCAGAGGTCCGATGCGCCACGAGCATCGCCGCCCGCCGACTGGAAAGACTTCCGAAGCGTGGAAAAGACTGCCTTACGTCCGGGAGTCGAGTTCCTGATAGATGACGTGGCCGCAGGCCTTGCAGTGCGACGCGTCCGGATCGTGATGTGACAGCCCGCAGTGTGGACAGGTGACGTTGACTTTCTCCTTGGACGCCCACTCCCTGACGAATTTACTCGCCTGCCGTGGGATGACGATGATCGCGGCCAGGATCGCGCCGACCGTCACCCACCGACCTGCCGTCGTGACGGGGATGATATCGCCAAACCCCGTCGTCGAGAGCGTGATGACGGCGTAGTAGAAGGCGTCTCCGAACGTCGAGACGTCGGGATTCGACGCGGTTTCGACGCTGTAGAATACCGCGGCGGAGACGAACAGGAGGACCAGAATCGTCAACAGTAGCTTCGTGGCACGCAGCGTGTTGTCCGAGATCGTTCCGAAGAAAAACTCCGCATCGTCCGTAAAGCGGTAGAACCGCAGGACGCGGACGATCCGGATCGCACGCAGAAACCCGATCTGGAGCGCGCCGAGGGACACCGGAAGTGCGAACACGAAGAGCGTCGGCAAGATCGCGAGCAGATCGACCATCGTGTACCCGTTGAAAAATTCCGAGATTCGATCGGGAGCGCCGTACAGTCGCAATACGTATTCCACGGAGAAAATGAAGGCGATCCCGACCTCGAGACGCCAGAGCAGGGATCGGAACTCGGCGCCGATCGGGTACGTTTCGACGATGAAGATGCCGACGAACACCAGATTGAGCCCCAGCAAGGCGACGTCGATGATCTTCCCGGGGATCGTCCTGTGATCCAGGAGGTAGAACTCGACTAACTCACGGCGGTTCCGTTCGTCCGAAACGGATGCGTCGCGGCCCATATCCCGCATTGGAGCCACCCGGACATAACGAACGGGCCGTCACCACGCGGTGCGGTGAGGACTGTCGTCTATTCCAGAGGAGATTTTCGATGGACGCCCCCAGCCAGTCCACTGTCCTGCCACACTGAGGTACACTTTTCAGGGCGAGACGGCAATCGGTGAGCGATGCCGGGCCTCCTCGTGTCCCTCGCCCTCGCCGTCGTCGCGACGCTGGTCATCTGGAAGGGCAGCGGATACTTCGAGCAGGCCGCGGAGCGGCTCAGCAAGTACTACGGCTTGCCGGTCGCCGTCCACGGGGCCATCGTCGTGGCCGTCGGATCGAGTTTCCCGGAAATCAGTTCGATCGTCATCAGTACGGTCGTCCACGGCGACTTCTCCCTCGGGGTCGGCGCCATCGTCGGGAGCGCGATCTTCAACCTCCTCGTCATTCCGGCCCTCTCTGCCTTCTCGAGCGAGGACCTGGAAGCGACGCGGGACATCATCCACAAGGACGCGCAGTTCTACGTCATCAGCGTCCTCGTGCTATTCATCGTGTTCGCGCTCGGTGCGACGTACGTCCCGGGGGGCACGAACAGCGCGGCGATCCTGACGCCGGCGCTGGTCGTCCTCCCGCTCGCAACCTACGGAATTTACGTCTTCCTCCATCAGCAGGACGCCAGCGATCACGTGGCCAAGGACGCTCCCGACGTCCGCCCGCTGAAAGAGTGGGGAACGCTCGCGGTGGCGCTGCTGGTCATCGCCGTCGGCGTCGAAGGGATCGTCCGCGCTGCCCTGTCGCTCGGCGATATTTTCGGGACACCGACCTTCCTGTGGGGCCTGACCGTGATCGCGGCCGGAACGAGCCTGCCCGACGCCTTCGTCAGCGTTCGGGCCGCCAAGAACGACGACAGCGTCACCAGTCTCACGAACGTCCTCGGGAGCAACACGTTCAATCTCCTGGTCGCCATCCCCGTCGGCGTCCTCCTGGCGGGCTCGGCGACCATCAACTTCCTCGTCGCCATCCCGACGATGGGATTCCTCGCGTTCGCGACGCTCGTCTTCATCGTCTTCACCCGGACCGACCTCGAAATCACCGACCTCGAAGCGGCCGGGTTCGTCGGACTCTATGTGCTGTTTCTCCTCTGGATGACCCTCGAATCGATCGGCGTCATCGAGACTGTCAAGGGTATCTGATTGGGGCGAATCAACGGGCCGACCGCCTCCTCGTAGTTCACAATCTTGTAGGGTCACATTCGTCGCCAGATTTCACCGCTCAATTCTCCAGTGAATTACCGCCCTTCGAACTCCGGCTCCCGCCCCTCGATCCGAGCCTCGAACCCCTCGGTATAATCCTCGGTATCGGTCAGCGGCCCCGAAAGCGCCTGCTCGTATTCCAGCGACTCCTCCAGGGGCATATTCAGCGTGGCGTTCAGCACTTTCCGGGCTCGTTCCATGCCCAGCGGGGCGTTCTCGGCGAGCCGATCCGCCTGCGCCCGGGCGCGGTCGTCGACGTCTTCGGCGTCGCAGACCTCGTTCACCAGCCCGATCCGTTCGGCCTCTTCGGGCTCTATGAACTCCCCGGAGAGGACGAGTTCCTTGGCCTTCGCGAGGCCGACCAGCCGCGCCAGCCGCGTCGGTGCGCCGGCGCTGGGGAAGAGTCCCAGTTTCACCTCGATGACGCCGTACTGGGCGTCCTCGGAGATGATCCGGAAGTCCGCGGGCAGGGTCAACTCGAAGGCGCCCGCCGGGGCGGCGCGCTTGATGCCGGCGACGACTGGCACTCGGGCGTCGGCGATGACCTCGGTGACGTCGCCGAGGCCGACTTCGAGTTCGCCGCCCTCCTCGGCGCGGCCGGCCATCATCTCCAGGTCCATCCCGGCGGAGAACACCGGGCCCTCGCCGAGCAGCGCGATCGCGCGGACGTCCTCGTCGGCGTCGACCTCCTCGAACGCCGTCCGGAGGTCGCCCAGGACGGCCTGGTTCATCGCGTTGCGTTTGTCCGGTCGGTTCAGGACGATATCGGCGCGGTGCCCGTCGATCTCCAGCGTGACGTGTCCAGTGCCAACTTCTCTCATGACACCGGAACGGCGGCCGCGCGGGCCTTAACTCTACGCGCTCTGGCACTCCGGGCTCGGAGGTCGGGCGTCACTGCTCGGAGGCGTCGATCGTCGCCAAAAAATGGTGTGCGGTCGGCCCGAACCGCTACCTGCGAACCGCGAATCGCGAACTGCGAACAGCGACCCGCGGGGGCAGGGCGGTGGTCGTCGAGACCGATTCGTCAGGGCAGGCCGTTCAGGCCGATGTCGGCGCCCGCGTCGCCGCCATCGGTCTCGTTGTCGCCTGCCTCGTCGTCGACGTCGACGTCGGGATCGGTTTCGTCGTCGGCCGCGTCTTCCTCGTCCTCTTCGTCAGCCGCGTCTTCATCGTCGGCCGCCTCCGTCTCTACTTCGATGTCGTCGGTGTCGATTCCGTCGGTCTCGTTGGCGTCCGTGTCGTCGGTCGCGTTGTCGTCGGTGTCGTCGGTCTCGTCAGCCGCGTCGCCGTCGGGCTCGGGGACGATGTCGGGGCTCAGGTCCTCCGGACCGATGGGGTCGGTCTGCTGGAGGACCTGCAGGGTCTCGTTTTCGTCCTCGGCACCGATGGCGAGCAGCGAGGTCGCCTGTCCGCCCGTGAGGTCGGCGTCGACGGACTGGATGATCTCACCGTCGGCGCCGCCGGCACGGATGTCGAAGGTGTAGTCGCCCTCGGGGATCGTCCTGTACATCGAGGAGTTACCGAAGCTCACCGACTCGAAGACCACGCCGTCGGTCTCGTTGAGCGTCACCGTCACGTCGGGAGCGCCGCGAACCAGGTGCGCCAGGCGGACGGAGGCGAGCTCTCCCGGCGGCTGCGTCGCGTTGTCGAGCAGGACGGCCGGCTCGATCTCTCCATCGCCCTCGTCGAACTGCCCGGCGGCCGCGACGGTGTAGTTCCCGCGCTCCTCTGCCTCGAACGTGGTCTCGAGGACCACGCCACCCGGGTCCTCGGCCGCGACCATCACGATGGTGTGATTGCCGGCTTCGACCTCCTGGTACTCGACTACCGAACCGGGTTCGACCTCCTGGAGGACTCGTTCACCGCCGATGTACACGTCCACCGCGGGCCCGTCCGCGACCCCGTGGACGAGTCGGATCTGTGCGCCGGGCTCGTCTTCGTCCTCGTCGTCTCCGTCCTCCTGTGCGATCGCTGGAGCGGCCACGACCAGGCCGCCAACGGCGACTAAGACCAGCGTAACGATCAGCAACGTCGTTCTGCTGTGTTTCGAAACCATGCAACACCGTTCCACCACGGACCAACCCTTGGTTATAGGGAAAGTAGCAGACGCGGCGACTGTTGCCCCTGCTCGTAAGTGCAGCTAGTCGTGACTGTCGAATCGCGGACACACGGTGTCGACCCCCGGGCAGCGAGCCGGCGGGTGTCCGAAATCCTGACGGACGCCGACGGTGCCAGTGGCCCCGAACGACCGCCAAAGCCGGCGCTGAAGGGATCCGCAGCAAGGCTGTAGCCGGTGGTATGACACGTCGTTGCATCGGGCTGGATACGGTTTTGTTCGGCTTTCTATCCGCGAATCGACACTCGATCGCGGGGGTTCGGCGGCGGTTCGACTCACGGGGCCTGACTGTCGCTTCCGACGAGAACTGGTCGCGGCGTAAGCCGGGCCCGGATAGTCGCCGAGCCCGTGCGGTCGGTGACTGCCGCGTGGCGCCGGCCGGTCGACGGTACGGGCTGGATTACAATCTCTGCGGGACTCCGACGGGGGGATCGGACGAAGTGTATGTCGAACGGGTCTCTCTCAGACATCGACGTCGACTACGAGGAACCGGCCTACGAACAACCGGAGATCGA
Source organism: Halorientalis sp. LT38 (assembly GCF_037031225.1). Lineage (NCBI taxonomy): Archaea > Methanobacteriati > Methanobacteriota > Halobacteria > Halobacteriales > Haloarculaceae > Halorientalis > Halorientalis halophila. The sequence goes on from NZ_JAYEZN010000001.1 coordinate 3,077,692, forward strand.
CGCAGTCGCGCGCGAACTCGACGAGCGACCGCTCGCGGTCCGGGCCGCCATCGGTGCGCGGACGCGACGACGACTGCTCTGGCTCGGCCTCGGCTTCCTCGGCTCGCTCCTGGCGGGTCTTTTGGCCCTCGGCGTCCGGCCGAGCGATCCAGCGGCGATCGGTCGCGTCCTCGTCCCGACGGTGATCCTCGCCGCCGCCGTCTTCGAGACGTTCGATTCGGCGTCCGGGATGGGGTTCGGAACGGCACTCTCCCCGCTGCTGTTCTCGCTGGGGTATTCCCCGCTGGAGGTCGTCCCCGCTCTGTTCATCGCCGAGAGTACGACCGGCTTACTGGCCGGTGCGATGCACCACGAGTTCCGGAACGTCGAGTTCTCCGTTCGGCCCCCGCTCACGGAGGCGACCCGTGCGGTGGTCGTGTTGACGGCCGGCGGCGTCGTCGGCGTCGTCCTCTCGGTCGCGCTCGGGTATCTGGCCTTCAGTCTCCCGGCCGCGCTCGTCGAGGCCTACGTGGCAGTCCTGGTGATCTCGATGGGCGTGATCGGCCTCCTGCGCGAGTCCCTCCCCCGGTCGGACGTCTACCGGCCGCGACGGCTGGCGGGGTTCGCCCTGCTCGCCGGCGTCAACAAGGGGATCTCTGGCGGGGGCTTCGGCCCTGTCGTGACGCTCGGACAGATCTTCGCCGGCGTCTACGAGAAGACGGCGACCGCGATCACCTCGCTGGCCGAGGGGCTGGTCTCGCTGGTCGGTATGGCCGTCTACCTGGCGCTGTTCGCGGCCGGCTTCCCGATCAGTTATCAGCTGCTCCCCTCCCTGCTCGTCGGATCGGTGATCGCCGCCGTCCTGGCTCCCTACATCGTCCGCGTTCTGCCCGGGCGAATCCTGGGCCCGCTCATCCCCGCGTACGCGTTCGCCATCGGCCTCGTCATGCTCTTGCAGTACCTCTGAGGGATCCGGGCGGCGTAAAAACCGGTAGGCCGGGTAAACCGACGGCGGCGCGAATACGCCGTCGTTAACCGAATTGTACTTACCGCGTACTAACGGTCGCTTGGCGCTAGGCTCGGCGAAACATGCGACTGGTCACCGGCCGCCGGCGCGGACTCTCGGTCCCCGAGCGGAGTCCGATCCGGCTCGGCCCGGGATTCCCCCGCCCTCCCAAGCGAACCGGTCCGACAGCGTCCGCCGGCCCCCTCCGATCCGCCGCGGGATCGCTCCCACGATGAGACGGCGCGCGATCGTCCTGGCCGTCGCGGTCGCCGCGACGAGCGCCGGACTCGCAGTCGGCGTCCATGGCCCCGGAATCAGCGACGCCGACCCGACGGCCGGCGGTTTGCCAGAAGACTGCCCCGCCACCGACGCGACGACGGGGGATCCACACACCCAGTCGGACGAGTCGACCCCCTGCGAATCGACCGAGGCTGGGGCGATCGACTCGGCCGACGCTGACGGGGACGACGCCGGGCACGGCGACGGCGCGACCGATGCAGACGGGGAGGACGGTGTGCAAACACCCGCCGAAGGGCCGGACCAGACTCCCCCGACCGACGGCGACGAACCGCCGATCACCGGCGAACAGGGCGCGGAAGAACCAGCCGACGGAGCCGACGAACCGGCGGACGGAGCCGACGAACCGGTGGACGCGGGAGATGATCCGGCGGACGGAGCCGATGAAGCGGCTGCCGGCGGACAGGAGGAGGGGGCGCCGCCGGATACCGCCACGCAAGCGGAAGGAGCCCCAGCGCCCGCCGAACAGGATACCGAACCACCCGACGCACCCGACGATGGAGACCTGGCGGACGGGGATACGACGCCGGCAGACGGCGACGGAGTGTCGCCAGGAGACGGCGACGGAGCGCCAGCGGGCGGCGACGCTCCCGCACAGGGCGACGAACCGGATGGCGGGCCCGCTTCGCCCGCGGAGGAACCCGGTGCAGTGCCGACCGACGGCGCGGCGACTCCCGGAGACGGAACCGCTGGAACGCCTGGGGATGGGGCCGGCGGAACGGCCGGAGACGGAGCCGGTGGAACACCGGTCGATGGCGGTGGAACGCCCGGAGACGGCGTCGACGGAGTCCCGGGCAACCAGACCGGCCAGCAACCGTCGGTGGACGAGTCCGAGCCGGCCCCGACGCAGGCCGAACCCGTCGCCGGGGAGCCCGACCTGAACGCGTTCGCGCCGAACCGGACGGTCGAACCCGGTGAGAGCCGGCAACTCGCCGTGAGCGTCGTCAACTCGGGGATCGTCGAGGACGGCGGCACGGGCACCGACCCCGACGCCGAGGACGCGGTGACGACCGCCCGAAACGTCCGGGCGACGCTCACCGAGGACGACGCGCCGGTTTCGGTCGAGTCCGGCACGGTCCCGCTCGGCGACCTCCGGAGCGGGGCGGTCAGCCGGGCCGACTTCGGGATCGACGTCGACGAGGACGCCGACCCCGGCACCTACGATCTCGACGCCGAGATCGAGTACGAGTACACCGAGGAGATCGACGTGAACGAGAGCGACGCTGTCGAGGAATCGGACACCGTCCAGGTCGAACTCGTCGTCACCGAAACGGGCCGCTTCGCCGTCGAGTCGGTCGACGCGGGCCTGCAGGTCGGTGAGCAGGGCACGGTCGAACTCGACCTCGAGAACCAGGGCGACGCGGACCTCACGGAGGCGACCGTCGAGATCCGATCGCGGACCCGCGGCCTGCTCGTCGACGGGAGCGGTGGCCAGCCGGGCGCCGATGCACCCGTGGCCTCCCGGTTCGTCGGCGAGTGGGGCGCCGGCGATGACGTCTCCGTCTCCTTCGCCGCGACGCCGACCAACCGGTCGCGAACACAGGAGTACGCGCTCGAGGCCGTCGTCAGGTACGTCGACCCCGACGGCGACCAGCGGCGCTCGCGCCCCCTCTCCTTCGGCGTCACGCCCGACGAGGAGCAGGCCTTCTCGCTGGACGACCTCGGAGGCGATCTGGAAGTGGACGACGACGGAACCATCGAGGGCGAGATCACAAACGAAGGGCCGGGACCGGCCACCGACGCGGTGGTCCGGGTCGTCAGGGGCGGGGACGTGGCGACCGAGAGCGACGTGACCGCCGAACGCGGCCGGGAGACCGGGGACGGCGGGGGAGCCGATCGCGGCGGAAGATTCGACGAGACGGTGGTTGCCCAGCGCTCGTCGGCGTTCCTGGGCGACCTCGATTCCGGCGAGGACGCGGACTTCGAGCTTCCCGTCCGGGTGACCGAGGACGCCGAACCGGGCGAGCTGAGCGTCCGGCTGGTCGTCGAGTACCTGAACGCGGACGGCGATCCGCGGGCGAGTCGGGAGCTACGCGGGGCGGTCGAGATCGACGAGGAGGACGAGGCGTTCGCGCTGGAGGACGTCGACTCGGACCTCCAGGTCGGCGCGGACGGCACCGTCTCGCTCTCGCTGTCGAACGAGGCCGGCGACGACCTCACCGAGGCGCGGGTCTCCCTGACCTCCCGGAGCGACGCCCTCCGGATCGACGGCGGCACCAACGCCTCACGATTCGTCGGTGAGTGGGACGACGGGGACGAGGAGACCGTCGAGTTCGATGCCACGGTCGCGAACGACTCGGCGGTCGCCGAGTACCCGCTGACGGTCCGGGTCGCCTACGTCGACGGGGACGGTGACGAGCAGCGGTCCGACCCGATCAGAACCGGCGTCTCGCCCGACGACGAGCAGACCTTCGAGTTCGGGAACCTGACCGCGTCCCTGCGCGTGGGTGACCAGGGCAGCGTCTCCGGCCAGGTGCTGAACGCGGGCCCGCGGAACGTCTCGAACGCCGCGCTGGTCGTCGACACGGGCGACGACGCGATCTCGGCCGAGCGGTCGACCGTCCCGCTCGGCGATCTCTCTGTCAACGACACGGCCGCGTTCGACTACCCGTTCGAGGTGAGCGACGACGCCGAACCCGGACCCCGCCAGTTCCGCCTCGCGGTCGAGTACGAGACCGACGACGGTGATCGGCTCCGGAGTGACCGCCGAACAGTCCCGGTCGACGTCAGCGCCCGCCGCGACGGGTTCGCCGTCACCGACGTCGACGCGCCGGTCCAGGTCGAGGACTCGGGGACCGTCACGCTCTCGGTCCGGAACAGGCGGGGCCGGGCGGTGACCGACGCCCGCGTCGACCTCCGGTCCAACGCCGGCGTGCTCTCCGTCGACGGCGGCGAGAACGGGACCCGGTTCGTCGGCGAGTGGGGGCCGGGCGAGACCCGGACCGTCCAGTACGAACTGCGGGCCGAAAACGGGAGCGCGGCCCAGACCTACGCCGTCAGCGCCAGCGTCGCGTACGAGGACCGCGACGGCGACGACCGCGAGAGCGACCCGATCCGTTTCGGGATCGAACCCCGTCCGGAACAGGCCTTCGCGCTCGAGAACGTCACCAGTCGGCTCAGGGTCGCCGAGGAGGGAACCGTCGAGGGACGACTGGTCAACGACGGGCCGGGCAACGCCACGGCGGCGCTCGTCCGGTTGGAGACCGACACGGAGACCACGAACCCCCAGGAGTCCGAATACGCGGTCGGGTCGCTGGAACCCGGGGCCTCGCGGTCGTTCTCGTTCCCGGTCGAGATCACCTCCGACGCCGAGCCCACGCCGCGGCTGTTCGAGTTCCGCGTCGAGTACGCCGACGCCGACGGGGATCGGACGCGGAGCGACCGGCTCACCGCCCGCGTCCCGGTCCGTCCCGAGCGCGACCGATTCGCCGTGCGGGCCGTCGACGCCTCGATCGTCCGGGGCGAAACCGAGGGGGTCGCGCTCGTCGTCCGCAACGTCCGCAACGAGACGCTCCGGAACGTCAACGCGAAGGTGTTCGTCGACGACCCGCTCGACACCGACGACGAGGCGTTCGTTCCCGTCCTCGAACCGAACGAGTCCGTCCGGCTCGCCTTCGACGTGAGCGCGGCCGGCGACGCGAGCACCGGTACCGTCCCGCTCAGGGCGGACTTCGAGTACGAACTCCCCGACGGCGACTCGGAACTGTCCGACACCTATCAGGTCGGCGTGAACGTCACGGACCCGCCCGACGACGGGCTCATCGACCGGCTCTGGCCGCTCGCGATCGTGACCGCTCTCTCCCTGTCTGGGGCCCTGGTCGGGCGCCGCTATTGGAGGGAGTGACGTGGACGCGACGGAGACCGCCGCCGACTGGATCGTCGACCGCCCGAAGACGGTCGTCCTCGCCTTCCTGCTTCTCACCGGGCTCTTCGCCGTCGGCCTCGGGACCATCTCGACGACCGCCGGCACCGAGCAGTTCACCGAGGGGACCCCCGCCCAGCGGGCCTTCGAGGACGTCACCCGCGAGTTCGGCACGCCCTTCGCCCCCGACAGCGGGACCACGCAGCTCATCCAGCGCGACCGGAACGTCCTCGCGAAGTCGCAACTGCTCGCCATGCTCCGGGCGATGGCGGAACTGGCCGAGCGGCCGGGGCTCCGTGTCGAGTCCACGGAGAGCGCCGCCGGGAGGATCGCGACCGAACTCGACCCGGACGCGACGACGCCCGCGGCGCAACGCCGCGCGGTCGAACGAGCGACCGGGGAAGAGATCGACACCGCCGTCGCCAAACTGGCCGACGAACCGGGCTTTCGCGATCAGTTGAGCGACGACTTCAACCCGACGGCTGCGCGGTCCTCGGCGACCGTCGGCGTCGTCACCCACAGCATCCCCGCCGGGGCGGCGGAGACGGGCGGTGGCGGCGAGCAAGAGGGGCCGTTCACGGCGATTCAGTTGCGGGCGAGCGCGATCGTCGCCGGCGTCGACGACGGGATCAGCGTCTTCGGCCAGGGGATCGTCGCCGCGGAGTTCTCCACCGTCATCGCCGACTCGCTGCTCATCGTCGTCCCCGCCGCGGCCCTGCTGATCTTCGTCTTCCTGCTTTTCTCCTACCGGGACCCGGTCGATCTGCTGCTCGGCGTCCTCTCGCTGGTCCTCGTGTTGATCTGGACCTTCGGGTTCGTCGGCCTCGTCGGAATCCCCTTCACGCAGTTCCTGATCGCCGTGCCGCCCCTGCTTCTGGCCGTGGGTATCGACTTCGGCATCCACACCATCAACCGCTACCGCGAGGAGCGCGTCACCGGCGCCACCATCGACGCGGCGATCCGCCGGGCGCTCGGCCAGTTGCTCGTCGCCTTCTTCATCGTCACGGGGACGACGGTCATCGGCTTCGCCGCCAACCTGACCAGCACGCTCGCCCCGATCCGGCAGTTCGGGATCGTCGCCGCCGTCGGCATCGCCGTCACCTTCCTCGTGTTCGGCTTCTTCCTCCCGGCCGCGAAAGTCGCCGGCGACCGGTTCCGCGACGCCCGCGACCTCCCCGCGTTCGGCCAGCAACCCCTCGGCCGCGAGGGGTCGCGACTCGCCAGGGCCCTCACGAGCGGGGTCGCGGTCGCCCGGCGCACCCCCGTCCTCTTCCTCTTGCTCGTCCTGGCGATTTCGGGCGGCTCGGCGGTTTACGCGACCGGCGTCGACACGTCCTTCTCCGAAGAGGACTTCCTGCCCCCGGCGGAGACGCCGGCCACCCTCGAGCGCCTGCCCGAACCGTTCGCACCGGGGGAATATACCGTCACTCGCGATATCGAATTCCTCGAGGACAACTTCGAGGCCAGCCAGGGTGACACGGTGACGATCTACATCGAGGGGGAACTGACGCGGGATTCGACCCTGCAGTCGTTCCAGCGGGCCCGTGAACGCCCGCCCGGGTCGTTCGTCTCGACGAACCGGCGCGCCGAGACGACCAGCATCGTGACCGTGATCCGCGACTACGCCAACGAGTCCGCCGAGTTCCGGGCGCTCGTCGACCGCAACGACGTCGACGCCGACGGCGTCCCGGAGGACGACCTGGAACAGGTGTACGACGCACTCCTCGCCTCGCCCCAGCGCGACCGCGCGTTGCAGTACCTGACGGAGAACCGTCGGGCCGCCCGCGTCGAGTACGAGACGGAGGCCACGGCGTCCCAGGAGGCGGTCACGACCGACGCACGCGAGGTGGCCGACCGCTACCGGGCCGACGCCACCGCCACCGGGCAGGTGGTCGTCTTCCAGTCCATCTCCGCGCTGATCCTGGAGTCGGCGGTCACGAGCCTCGTCGCCGCGCTCGCGCTGGTCGCGGTCTTCCTCGTGATCGCCTACGCGGTCCTCGAGGACGCGCCCGTGCTCGGCCTGGTCAACCTCGTCCCGATCGCCGTCTCGGTCGCGCTGCTGGCCGGTACCCTCCGGCTACTGGGCCTCTCGTTCAACGCCTTCACCGCCACGATCCTCTCGATCACCATCGGCCTCGGCATCGACTACTCCGCGCACGTCGTCCACCGGTTCGCCGACGAGTACGAGGACGGCGACCCCTTCGCCGCGCTCGACCGCACGGTGGCCGGCACCGGCGGCGCGCTCACCGGCAGCATGCTCACCACCACCACCGGCGTCGGCGTCCTCGTGTTCGCGCTCACGCCCGTCCTCGGCCAGTTCGGGTTGCTGACCGCACTCAGCATCCTCTACTCCTACGTCGCCGCCCTGGCGGTCACGCCATCGGCCGTGGTCCTGTGGGCACGCTACGTGGACTGAGCGCCCCCGAGGCAGTCCGCGACCGCTTCGCAACCACGTCGGTACCAGGGCGCTGCGACGGGAAACCAGCCCGGAAATATCCATTTCCGGTCCGACGGTGTACTATTGGTCCCTACAGCGGTGGTCCGCTCGGGGGGAGGACCGCTCGCGGACCGTGGGGAGATCTCATGAACTCGGACGACACAGACGACCGCGACAGTACCGTGGACGCCTCGGAACGGAACAACGGGACCGACCGGGTTCGGACCGACGAGTCGTCGGCCGAGCGCTCCGAGCGCTCGCTCGCCAGCAACCGGACCACCGTCATCGTCGCCGGGGCGCTCCTCGCCGCGCTCGGGATCCTGGCCATCCTCGCACCCCAGTTGACGGGGATCACCCTGTCGCTCGTGCTCGGGGCGCTACTCGTGATCAGCTCGCTCGCCCACGTCGCCGCGGCGTTCTCGGCCAAGGGGTGGCACGGGTCCGTCTTCGGCGTCGTCCTGGCCGCCCTCTACGGCGTCGCCGGGATCGCGTTGCTCGCCAACCCGGTCCTCGGCCTGGCCGCGCTGACCCTGCTACTGGGCGTCTACTTCCTCGCCGACGGCCTCGTCCAGCTGGTGATGGGCCTGCGGGTCAGGACCAACGACAACTGGGGCTGGCTCCTGATCTCGGGGGTCGTCTCCGTCTTTCTCTCCTCGCTGATCCTGCTCGGCTTCCCCTCCTCGGCCGCCTGGGCGGTGGGCCTGCTGTTCGGCGTCAATCTGCTCACCTCCGGCGTCGCGCTGGCGATGCTCGGGACCGCCGCCAGGGCCGGCCGGGAGACCGGGGCGGGCCAGCGCGTCGGCGAGTCGCGCACCGGCTCCTCCTGACCCACTCCGTCGCGATCTGCCGACGGCGCCGCCTCCCTCACCGCACGTCAGAACTCGACGCGCGGGAGAGCAGGTAGACGGCCACCGCGCCGAAACAGAGATCCAGGGCCGCGAGCACGGCCACCGCGGGGACGACCGTGTCCAGCGCGCCGCCGAAGGCCGTCGTCTCGATCACGACCATCACGTCGGCGTCGAGCACGATCGCCCGCGCGGCGTCGACGCCGTAGGTGACGGGGTTGAGCCGCGCGAAGGTCTGGATCCAGCCCGGGAGGACCGCCAGGGGGAGGAAGGCACTCGACAGGAAGAGCAGCGGGAACTGCAACAGGTTCGCGCCGATGATCGTCGACTCCTGATCACGGGTGAGCACCGCCAGCGCGTTCGAGAAGGAGACGAACCACAGCGAGAAGAGCATCCCGACGGCGACGACGCCGAGCCCGCCGACGACGCCGGTCGCGATCTCCGCGCCGAGGGCGACGCCGAGGACGAGGATGATCGAGATCTGGACGGCGATGCGGAACAGTTCGGCGGCGGTCTTCCCGAGGAACACCGCCGTCCGGTTCATCGGCGAGACGAGCACCTTCTCGAACATGCCGTTCTCGATGTCGTTGACGAGGCCGATGCCGGAGGTGACCGCGGCGGCCAGCGCCACCTGGATGGCGATGGCCGGCACGAGGAAGGTCTCGTAGCCCACGCCCGGCGCGCCACGGGAGACGGCTTCGCCGGCGACGGTGCCGAACACCTCCGTGAACAGGACGAGGAAGATGATCGGCTGGACGAGCGAGACGACGAGCACGAACGGGTTCCGGACGGCCTTCAGGTTCCAGCGCTTGAAGTTGACCCAGACGTCCCCCGCGAAGGAGTTGGCCGACCGGTCCACGGGCCGCGATGTGGTCACGTCGGCGTCGGGCGAACTCATCGGTCACCCGCCTCCGTCGACGCGTCGGCGCCCGTCGGCGTGGCGCTCGCCTGCCCGTCGGACCCGCCGTCCCCGCCGCTATCGACCCGATCGCCGGTGATCGCGAGGAAGACGTCGTCGAGCGTGGGCGCGCGCACGTTGAACCCGGTCACCGTCAGCCCCTCGTCGCGCAGCCTCACGAGGAGGTCGGTCCCGTGCTGGCGCGCAGTCCCGGCCGTGACGGAGATGCCCTCGTCGGTCGTCTCGACCGTGGCGGCGTCGAAGCCCTCGAACGACCGGGCGACGGCGGCGGCGCGTTCACGGGCGGACGGTCCGCCGTCGACGTCGACGTCGAGCACGTCGCCGCCGACGCGGCGCTTGAGGTCCGCCGGCGACCCGTCGGCGACGATCTCGCCGTCGTTGATGACCGCCAGCCGGTCGCAGAGCTGGTCGGCCTCCTCGAGGTACTGGGTCGTGAGGAAGATGGTCGTCCCCCGATCGTTGATGGCCCGGAAGTACTCCCAGAGCCGGTTGCGGGCGCTGGGGTCGAGGCCGGTCGTCGGCTCGTCCAGGAAGACCAGCGGCGGTTCGTGGACCAGGGCCGTCGCCGCGTCGAGGCGCTTTTTCATCCCGCCGGAGAACTCGTCGGCGCGCTTGTCGGCTTCCGGGACCAGGTCGACCAGGTCGAGCAGCTCGTCGATTCGTTCGCCTCGCTCGCCGCGGGGGACGCCGTAGGCCTCGCAGGCGAAGGCGACGTTCTCCCGGGCGGTGAGCTCCGGGTCGATGCTCGTCTCCTGTGCCATGTACCCGATCGACTCCCGGATCTTTCGGGACTCGGACCGCACGTCGAAGCCGTTGACCCGCACGTCGCCACCGGTCGGGGACAGCAGCGTGGCGAACACCTTGATCGCGGTGGTCTTGCCGGCGCCGTTCGGGCCGAGGAAGCCGAAGAACTCCCCGGAGGGGACCGACAGCGACACGTCCGCGACCGCGACGGTCCCGTCCCCGTAGACCAGCCTGAGTCCATCGGCGTCGATGGCGAGCTCCCGTTCGGAGTCGCTCCCCCGCCCCGCCGCTCCATCACCCGCCGAGTTGACCATGTGACCCGTTTCGGTCCCGCGTATAAATTCTCGGCGTCGCATCGGTCGGTCCTTCGGCCTGCCGCGACACGGTGTGGCGAACTCCGGGGAACACTTATGTTAGTTTGGAGAGGAGTCGACGGCGTGAAACCACCGAGAGCCGTCGCCGCGAGCGCGGCCTTCGCGCTCTGTGCGGGCGTCGCCGTCTGGCCGCCCGTCGACTCGCTGCTGTACTGGCAGTGGCTGCCCGGGGCGGCCGCGCTCGGGGATCTGGTCGTCGCCCCCGTCTCCATCCTGGCGCTCTGCCTGGGGATCGGCTTCGGTGCGGTGACAGGGGTCGAACCCCGCTACTTCTTCGTCGGTGGCCTGACCGCCTACCTTTTGGGCAACGCCGTGCTCGCGCTCGCGGTGGCTCCCGACAGCCCGGTCCACCTCCTGCTGTACGCGTATCTGCTCTCGGTGCTGACGGCCGGGGTCACCATCGGTGCAGTCGCGTGGGACCCGGATCTCGGACGCTACCGTGCGATGGGGCGGTGAGTCACGCTTCTTCTTCGTCGTCCACGACGTGGTGCGGGCCGAGCGGGCCGTGTTCGGGACAGGCGCCGACGATCGGCGTCGCGTTCAGACAGCAGGCCCGTCGACCGGTGGCGATCAGGCCGGTCGTCACCTCGGCCCCGCAGCGCCGACAGTGAGGCGTCGTTTCGCCCACGCTCACCAGGCCTCGCGGAGGACGCCCTCGATCTCCTCGACCGTCGGGTCCAGTTCGTTCGGCACGTAGGCCATGAGGCCGTCGTCCATCACGTACGCCGCCACGTTGGGGAGGTCCGACTGGGCGATGCCGTCCAGTTCGCGGAGCGTCGACGGCAGTCCGAGGTCGTCGCGGATCTCGGCCACCCGATCGACGACGGCCTCGGCCAGTTCCGCGTCGCTCTTCCCCTCGGTGTCGACGCCGAGGCCGTCGGCCAGCAGACGACGCCGGCCGTCGACCCGCTCGAAGAGGTAGGAGAGCGCGTGCGGCGCGACGACGGCGTGGGCGACCCCCTGCTGGATCGGGTAGCCGGCGGTCAGGCCGTGGCCGAAGGCGTGGATCAGCGAGAGCGTCATCCCGTCGGGGCGGGAGGCGCCGTACTGGGCGAGGACGATCCCCGGCACGACCGTCTCCAGCGCCGCCTCGGTGTCGGCGCGGAGGTCGGGGAGGCCGTCGGCGAGCAGTTCGAGCGCGCGCTTGCCCGTCGCGTCCGTGACGGCCGTCCGCGTGTTCGCGTACATGGCCTCGACGGCCTTGTCGAACCCGTTCATGGCCGACCCGGCGAGCACGTTCGTGGGCGTCGTCGCGAACAGTGCGGGGTCGTACAGCAGTGCGGCCGGCATCAGCGGCTGGCCGAACAGGCCGCCGCCGACCGGTTCGTCGACCAGCCCGGAGGCGGGCGTGGCGGTGATGCCGGCGGCGATGGAGAGGTCCGCGCCGGCCAGCGTCGTCGGGACCGCCACGATCGGTGGCACGTCCTCGGGGACGGCGATCGAGCCCGTCTCGGCGAGTTCCGCGGCGAGTGCTTCGGCGGACTCCTCGCGTCCGGCGAGCACCGCGATGGCTTTGGCCACGTCGAGGCTGCTCCCGCCGCCGAGGCTCACGAGGACGTCCGCGCCGACGTCGCGCATCGCCTCCAGTCCGGCGACGGCCGCGCCGAGGCGCTTGTCGGGCGTCGTGCCGGCGAACGTGCCGGCGTGGTACTTCCCGAGGCCGTCCTCGACGGGGTCGACGACCGCGGGCGTGTCGCCGACGGTCTTCCCGCAGACGACGAGCGCCCGGTCGGCGCCGATCCCCGACAGTTCCTCGCTCAGTGCGTCCACGCAGCCCTGCCCGTATCGGATCGGGCCGTGCTCGTACGCGAACCGGAATCCCGCGTCGACAGTCTCGTCCATACCCGGCGTAGCGGCGCCGCTGCAATAGGTGTGGTCCCGCCGGCCGTGTCGCGACGCTCACTCCTCTTCGTCGTCGCCGATCGCGCCCCACTCGAGGGAGGTCGCGACCGCCTCGCGATCTTGCTCCTCGAGGCCGGCGCTGAGGATGAACGGGCCCGCGGCGACGGTCCGCAGGGTGACGGTCGTCGCGCGGAGGACGTACGCCGTCAGGACGATGTACGGCGCGAGGGCGACGGTGTAGGCGACGGCGACGAACACGAGCAACGGCGAGAGCGTCAACAGGGTCACGTCGGGAACCAGTTCGGTGTCGAGCGACAGGATGACGTACGAGATGACGACGATCGAGGGCAGCGAGACGTAGAGGAGGCGGCTCGACAGCCGCGCGAGCTCCTGTTTGTAGTAGATCGACTTGAAGTACTCGCGGCCGGTCGCGAGGAACTTCAGCGTCTGGACGAGGTCGTCGATCACCGCCCGCTGTTCGTCGGTCAGTTCGTCGCCGTAGGTCTGGTCGACGATACGCAGGGCCCGCAACTGTTCGGAGTGGTCGTATCGCAGACCGACCAGGAGGACGCCGAAGGTGCCGCTCCGGGTATCGGCGAGCGTGGCTCGGGCCTGCCCGACCTGCACGAGGACGTCGGTGACGAACGGCTCGATGTCGGCCTGGAAGTCGGCGTCGCCCTCCTCGGTGGCGAGTTCCTGCAGTCGCTGGGTTCGCGTGTAGATGACGTGCAGGATGACGCGCAGGAACTCGGCGGGACGCGCCGGCGTGACGTCCTCGGCGACCAGGTCCCCGAGCCGCTGGCGGTAGTCGATGGAGGCGTCCAGGCGCCGTTGCTGGGTCTCGATGTCGGTGATCTCCTCGGAGAGCACGACGGAGTTGATCGAGACGACGACCGAGACGAGCAGGATGGTGCCGCTGAGAAGCGTGTTGAACAGGTCCTGGGTCGTGTTCGTCTCCGTGAGCAGACTGTGGACGTCGAAGGGGCGCAACAGCGAGAGGCCGAGCAGGGTGCCCAACACCAGCAGGAGGAGCGCCGCCGTGACGACCATCCGCCTGCCCGTCAGCAGGAACCAGCGGGTGAGCTGCCCCTCGTCGGTCTGGTGGCTGGCGATCACTCGCCGGTCGATTCGCCCAGGTCGATCATCGTCTCCGTTGTCACCCATTGGGCGGTCCTCTCGGCCGGCCGTCTCGGTCGCCGACGCCGGTGCGGGAACCCCGAGCTAGAGGCCCGAGAAGCTTAGTTAGAGAGGGGTTGTTACTGCTTCGGGCGTCGTTCGGGGGGCGACCGCCGACGCCTGCTCGGCGGGCCGAGGGTAATCCGGGCTTATCGCGGCCGTCCCATCCGCTCAGACGAGGGCTGCGACCATTCCGGAGAGCGCTTCGAGTTCGTCCTCGTTGACGCCGTGCCCCATCCCTTCGTAGATGCGTGTGGTGACGTCGCCGTCGAGCGCGTCGAGGACTTCGGCCGTCTCGTGGACGCGCTCCTCGGGGATGTGCGGGTCGACGTCGCTACAGCCGAGGAAGACTGGCATGCCTGCGAGGTCGCCCTCGACGTCGAGGTACGCCGCCTCGTCGACTGTGTCGCCGATGAGGCCGCCCGAGAGGACGGCCAGCCCGCCGTAGCGGCGGGGGTTGCGCGCGACGTACTCGCTGGCGAGACAGCCGCCCTGGGAGAACCCGACCAGGAGGATCTTCTCGGCCGGGATCCCGGCGTCGATCGCCGTCTCCACCGCGTCGCCCACCGCCCGGAGCCCGGAACTGCGACCCGGTTCGTTGCGCTCGACTGGCTCTAAGAAGGAGTTCGGGTACCAGGTGCTGCGGGCGGCCTGGGGAGCCAGCAGTGCGACGCCGTCGCGGTGGACCTCCCGGCCCATGCCGAGGATGCTGCGCGCGCTCGCCCCGCGGCCGTGGACGAGGACGACGGCCGCATCGGCCGCGTCGAGGTCGGTGCCGTCCGTGACCAGCGGCTGGTCCTGGTGCGGGCCCGTCATCGTTCGGCCTCCGAGACGGGACTCGCGTCGATCCCGGGCAACTGCGATTCGATCACGTCGCGGTCCGATTCGAGCCACGGCGGGAGTTGCAGGTCGCTGCCCAGTTCGGCGACCGACTCGTCGCGGGTGAAGCCCGGTTCGTCCGTCGCGATCTCGAACAGGACGCCACCGGCCTCGCGGAAGTAGACCGACTCGAAGTACTGCCGGTCCTTCCGCGCGGTGACGCGCTGGCCGGCGTCGAGGAGCGAGTCGCGCCACTCGCCCTGCGTCTCCGCGTCGGGGGCGCGGACGGCGACGTGGTGGACGGTCCCGGCGCCCTGCTGACCGCGTTTGGCGTCAGGACGGTCGAGTACGTCGACGACCGTCGCGCGGTCCCCGCCGGACTCGTAGCGGGTCCGTTCGCCCGCCGTCGCGGTGCGTTCGTATCCCAGCGTCTCCAGGAGATCGCCGGTGGCCTCGGGCTCCATCGAGTCGAGCGACACGCCGTGGAACCCGCGGATCGCGTATGCCTCGGGGATCGGCCCGTCGGTCCAGGGTTCGACGTCGCTCTCGGCGGTGACGAGTTCGAGCGGCTGGCCGTCGGGATCTCGGACGGGCAGGACGGTCTCGCCGAACCGCTCTCGCGGGTCGTCGACCGCCAGTCCCTCGTCGTCGAGGCGGTCGCGCCAGAACTCGATCGAGCCCTCGGGGACGACGAAAGCAGTGGCGCTGGCCTGGCCGCGACCGACGCGGCCGGGTCGGCCTTCGCCGAAGGGGAAGAAGGTGAGGATCGTTCCGGGGGTACCGACCTCGTCGCCGAAGTAGAGATGGTAGGTCCCCGGGTCGTCGAAGTTGACGGTGCGCTTCACGAGACGCAGGCCGAGCACGTCGGTGTAGCAGTCGACGGTCGCCTGGGGATCGCTCGAGATGGCCGTGACGTGGTGGATTCCGGGTGTCTGAATCTGCATGCGGGTGTTGAGAATCACTAGGGCACCCGGACGTATAGGCGCTCTCTGGCCGTGGTGATATCAGGTGACGTCGGTGTTACCGGGGGCGGCGGGAGCTTTTTGCCGGCCACTCTCCAACGTCGGGCCGGAATGTTACTGGCGGGAACGGTCGTCGCCGACGCGGAGACCGTCGTCGAGGACGGGGCTGTCGTGATCGCGGACGACCGCATCGCGGCCGTCGGTCCCGAGACCGAACTCCGCGAGCGCTACCCCGACCACGAGCGACGCGAGTACGACCTGCTCGCGCCCGGACTCGTCGGCGGCCACGTCCACTCCGTCCAGTCGCTCGGCCGGGGCATCGCCGACGACACGTCCCTGCTCGAGTGGCTCACCGACCACGTCCTGCCCATGGAGGCCGCGCTCGACGCCGAGGGGATGGCCCTCGCCGCCGAACTGGGCTACCTCGAGTGCATCGAGTCGGGGACGACGACGGTGATCGATCACCTGTCGGTCCACCACGCCGACGCGGCGTTCGGGGCGGCCGCCGACCTCGGTATCCGCGCCCGGATGGGGAAGGTGCTGATGGACCGGGATGCCCCGCCGGGACTGGCCGAATCGGCCGACGAAGCGCTCGCCGAGAGCGAGCGACTGATCGAGCGGTACCACGACGCCTGCGACGGCCGGATCCGCTACGCCGTCACACCCCGGTTCGCGATCAGTTGCACCGAGGAGTGCCTCCGGGGCGCGCGAGCTCTCGTCGATTCCCACGAGGGCGTCCGGCTACACACGCACGCCAGCGAGAACCGCGAGGAGATCGAGCGGATCGAGGCCGAGACCGGCATGCGAAACGTCGAGTGGCTCCACGAGGTGGGGCTGACGGGTGAGGACGTGGTGCTCGCCCACTGCGTCTGGACCGACGAGCGCGAGCGCGAGATACTCGCCGAGACCGGGACCTGTGTGACGCACTGCCCGTCCGCGAACATGAAACTCGCCTCCGGGGTCGCCCCGGTCGCGGACTACCTCGACCGCGGGATCACCGTCGCGCTGGGCAACGACGGGCCGCCCTGCAACAACACGCTCGACCCGTTCACGGAGATGCGTCAGGCCAGCCTCCTGGGGAAGGTCGACGCCCTCGACCCGACGACGCTGCCCGCTTCGACCGTGTTCGAGATGGCGACCGCGAACGGTGCGGCCGCCGCCGGGTTCGACCGCCTCGGCGAGTTGCGGGAGGGGTGGCGGGCCGACGTGATCGGGTTGCGGACCGATCGGATGCGCGCGACGCCGATCCACGACGTCCACTCGCACCTGGTCTACGCCGCGCACGGCGACGACGTGGCGTTCGCGATGGTCGACGGGGAGGTGCTGTACGAGGACGGCGAGCACGTCGGCGTCGACGCGGCGGCGGTCAGGCGGCGGGCCCGCGAGTACGACTGGCGGGACTGAGAAGCCGGCTCCGATCGAGGGTTACCGCAGGGTTCATACCGCTCTGCGACCAATTACCACGCGTCTGGAAGGGTGGCTCAGTGGTAGAGCACCGACGGCTGGCAATGCCAGAACGCTGGCCTCGGGTACCCGCTAAGGGCTTCGCGTGGTTCGAATCCCGCCCCTTCCGTAGAGCGGTTCGTCCGACGAGGCGACGTGTCGCCGAGTCACTACCGAACCGCTCGAGGATGCCGGGATTCGAGCAGACGAGTCGCAGCGCGCGGAGCGAACGGAGTGAGCGAGCACGAACGTCTCGGCGTGTTCGAATCCCGCCCCTTCTGCCGACCGGACTTTCTTCGCGAGGCGTCGTGGCGCCGAACAGATCGGCCGCGATTGCCAAGGCGAAGAGAGTCGAAGGCACACCTGCACCAGCGGACGGCGGACGGGCAAGAACCGCTTTTCGGGTGCTCGTGGACGAACGGATGGGATCGAACAGTGTTCTATCACGACGACCGACTCCAGTACGAGGTCGAGGTCGAGGAACCGGATCCGGTGTTCGGAAAACTGCTGCAGGAAGCCATCGGCGGCGTCGAGGGGGAGATGCGCGTCGCGCTACAGTACCTGTTCCAGGCGTGGTCGGTGCCGGACGAGTACGAGCAGTATCGCGAGGTGTTGCTCGACACCGCAGCGGAGGAACTGGGCCACATCGAGATCCTGGCGACGGCGGTCAAGAAGAACCTCCGGGACGCGCCGGCGTCGCTCGACGAGGACGTGGAGACGCTGGCGCACATGCAACCGCGACAGCTCCTGAGCGGGGGGATGAATCCGATCGCCGGCGACGCCAACGGCGTGCCGTTCAGCGGCTCCTGGGTCGTCGCCAGCGGGAACCTCGCGTCGGACATGTACGCGAACATCATGGCCGAGTCGACGGGGCGGCTGCTGGCGACGCGGCTCTATCACGCCACCGACGACCCCGGCATGAAAGACATGCTGGCGTATCTCGTGGCCCGTGACACCATGCACCAGAACCAGTGGATCTCGCTGCTGAAGACCCTGGGTGACCCCGAGGAGGTGTTCGACGTCCACCCGATTCCGGACAGCTTCCCCGACGAGATTGAGAACCAGGAGTTCAACTACGCGTTCATGTCGACGAACGTGGAGCCACAGGAGAACCCCGACCAGGCGTGGACGAGCGGCGAGTCGATCGACGGGGAGGGCGAGTACTCCTACCTCAACGAGCGCGACATCGATGCACCGCCGATGAGCGTCGGCAAACCGAGCGCCGAGGTGTTCAACGACCCCGCACCCCGGGACGAGGACTGAGCGGGACCTCGCCCGTCCGGTTCCGCACACCGGACTCGGAGAAGGGGATGGCTGCTGACCGCGGGTAACCGGCGGAGGGGACGGAAGGTGTCGCCTACGGGAGCGAACGGCCGGTAGGGCTTAGTGGGAGCCAGCGGCAGGGTCGCACATGCAGGCTGTGATTCTCGCTGCCGGAGAGGGGACGCGGATGCGTCCGCTGACGGAGTCGTTGCCGAAACCGATGCTGCCGGTCGCGGACCGGCCGCTCGCGGCCCACACCGTCGACGCCGCGGTCGCCGCCGGCGTCGACGAACTGATCTTCGTGGTGGGCTACGAGCAAGCGGTCGTCCGGGACCACTTCGGCGACAGCTACCGCGGGGTCCCCGTCTCCTACGCCGTCCAGGAGGAACAACTGGGAACGGCCCACGCCGTGCAGGCCGCCGAGGACCACCTCGACGGGGAGTTCGCGGTCCTGAACGGCGACGACCTCTACGACCCGGCGGCGCTCTCGGACCTGTTCTCCGGCGGCCCGGCCGTCGGCACCTACGAGGTCTCGGATCCGACGCCCTACGGCGTGTTCGCCGTCGAGGACGGCACCGTCACCGGCATCGTCGAGAAGCCGGCCGACCCGCCCTCGAACCTGATCAACGTCGGCGCGTACGTCTTCCCCGCCGAGGCGCGGGCGTGGCTGGACGTGCCGATGAGCGAGCGGGGCGAACACGAGATCACCGACGTGCTGGAGCGGGTTGTCGACGAGTTCGCGGTCCGGACGGTCGGCGTCGACCGCTGGCTGGGCGTCGGCCGGCCGTGGGAACTGCTCGAGGCCAACGAGTGGAAGCTCGACGAACTCGACCCCGCCGTCCGCGGCGACGTGAGCGACGACGCCGAACTCCGCGGTCCCGTCGTCGTCGAGGCAGGGGCAACGGTCGAACCCGGCGTCGTGATCGAAGGTCCCGCGCTGATCCGCAGCGGCGCGGACGTTGGCCCCAACGCGTACGTCCGGGGTGCGACCTTGCTCGGCGAGGACGTCCACGTGGGCAACGGCGTCGAGATCAAAAACAGCGTCCTGATGCGCGGCACGAACGTCCCCCACCTCTCCTACGTCGGCGACAGCGTGCTCGGCCGGGACGTGAACTTCGGCGCGGGGACGCAGGTCGCGAACCTCCGGCACGACGATCGACCCGTGGAGTTCACGGTCAAGGGCGAGCGCGTCTCGACCGGGCGCCGGAAGTTCGGCGTCGTGGCCGGCGACGGCGCGAAGACCGGGATCAATTCCAGTGTGTACCCCGGCGTAAAGCTCTCGGCCGGCGCGACGACGAAGCCCGGCGAAGCGGTCGACCGCGATCGCTGAACTCGAGTCTCAGGGCAGGACGCCGAACATCAGTGCCCCGGCGAACCCCGCGAGGGCGAGGCCGACGATCCAGACGACCAGGCGTTTCGCGTTGGCGACGACGGACGAGGACATGCGCGACGGTTCGGGGCCGCGGCCCTTAATTTCACGGCGTTCGGCGGCGGACCACCGTTCACGGTAGCGCCCGCCGTTGCAGGAACTATTTGGGGTATGCCAATGTGGGACACTCACGGATGCTCGACACACCCGATCTGAGCGGACAGACCGCATTTATCACCGGCACGACACGGGGCATCGGTAAGGCCCTGGCCCTGGAACTCGCAGCGGCAGGCTGTAACATCGTCTCGACGGGCAAGACCGTGGACGACTCCGATTCGGATCTCGAGGGGACGATCCACAAGACCGCCGAGGAGTGCGCCGAGAAGGGCGTCGACACCCACGCCGTCCAGCTGGACGTCCGCGACGAGGACGCCGTCGAGGCGGCCGTCGAGGAGGCCATCGACGAGATGGGCGAGATCAACATCGTCATCAACAACGCCAGCGCGATCCAGATGGCCAACGTGGAGTCGATGCCGGCGAACCGCTACGACCTGATGAACGAGGTCAACGTGCGTGGCACGTACCTCGTCTCGCGAGCGTTCATCGACCACCTGAAGGGCGTCGAGGAGGACGCCTGGATCCTGACGAACGCGCCGCCGGTGAAGGTGGACCGGTCGCCGGGCAAGGCCGCCTACTCGTGGTCGAAGATGGGGATGTCCTTCATCACGCTCTCGCTGGCCCGGGAACTCGGCAGCGAGGACATCGGCTGTAACTCCTTCTGGCCCGTCACGGCCATCGACACCCGGGCGACCCGCTACTTCGGGATGGGCACCGAGGACGACTGGCGCACCCCGCAGATCGTCGCCGACACCGTCCTCGAGATCCTCTCGCGCGACCCCGCCGAATTCACCGGCGAGGCGGTCTACGACGAGGACCTGCTCCGTGAGGCCGGCGTCACCGACTTCTCCGGGTACAACCTGACCGAGGGTGACCCGGCACCGCTGTCGGCGCAGATGTTCGATCCCGACTACGAACGGTCGGCCTGAGACGTCGCGACGGTGGCAGTCGGCCGACGCTGACGGGGGCGGACGGGGACGCTCACCGGCCGCGATATGTGGGATTAAGTACGTCGGTTGCACAGGTACACGCAATGGTCGATCCGACATCGGACATCGGCGACGACGTATCGGCGGACGACGCGCCCGTCTGTGAGACGTGTGGGGAGGCCGTCGTGGACGAACCGAACCACCGGGTGATCACCTGGATCGAGGACGATGGGGTGCAGTCGGCGCACTTCTGCGACGATCGGTGTCGACAGGACTGGGACGGCGAGTAACGGACTTCTCTCTCTCTGGGGGTGGCTCGGCCCGACGCTTTTCGCCGGCGGGACGCTCGCAAAAACAGTGCTCGACGACGCGAACGCGGATTACTCGAATTCGCCGTCCGGAACGTCCGTTTCGGGCTGACTGGCCATCTCCAGTCGGTGGTGGGGGAGGAAGTGGGCGAGGTCGGTCGTGGTGACGATGCCGACCGGTTTGCCGTCCTCCGTGACGGGCAACTTCTTCACGCCGTTGTTGCCCATCCGGTCGCCCGCGTTCTCCACGGTGTCGTCGGGGCGGATGGTGACCACGGGCTCGGACATCAACTGGCCGACGGTGGTCGCAGCGGGATCTTTCCCCTGCCCGATCGACTTGACGACGTCGTACTCCGTGATGATCCCCTGGATGGGATCCTCACCGATGACGAGCGACCCGACCCCCTCCTCCGCGAAGACGCGCGCTACCTCCTCGACGGTCTCGTCTTCCGTGACCGTCTCGACCGGCGCGCTCATGATCTCGCTGACTGGCGTTTCGTCTGCCATACTGTACGTGAACGGAGACACGCCGAACGCTTAAACGTAGCCCTCGGTGCCGGGTTGAGAGACGGCGCCGACCCGGTTAGAGCCGGCACAGCTGGCGACCGCTCGCCGGCACCACGGCTCTCACCGGTTCAGGCGCTCGCGCATCTCCTCCATCCGCTCCCGGAGCTGCTCGAAGCCCTCGAAGGGCGTGCCGTCGGTTTGCTCCTGCAGTTTCTTCAGCTGGGCTTCGGTCTGTTCGAGGTAGGAGAGCGTCTGCTCTTCGAGGTCCTCGTGGGCCGACCGGAGCTGGTCGATCTGCTGGTCGACCGACTCGACGTAGGACTCGGTGGCCGCCTCGGCGTTCTCGAGGCCGGATTCGGTCACCTCGATGGCCTGTTCGCTGGCCTGATCTGTCGCCTCCTCGGCGGCGTCGAACTGCTCGTCGACGGCCTCGCGGACCTGATCGAAGTTCGCCTCGCCCTCGGGCACCATGCCCTCGATGGCGTCCAGGCTGTTGTGGATGGCCTGCCGGGTCATCTCGGAGCTGCGCTCCGAGGCCTCGGCGGTCCCCTCGACGCCGCTCAGCATCGCCTCGTTGAGCCGGCCCTGGAACTCGACGGCCTGCTCCATGGCCTGCTGACTCCGTTCGAGTGCCTGTCGCTGCAGTTCGAAGGCCTGACTGATCGGATTGTCCTCGTTTGCCATGGCTGAAGGTTCTGCGCCCAGCCGTTTCAAGGTAGTGGGGCGACAGGTTCGGCGTCGCGCAGATCGACTCGAAAGAACGGGCCGGGCTGGCTCAGGAAAGCGGCCCGCCGTGGGACGCGAGCAGCGTGGCCTGCATCGAGCGCAACTCAGACTGGAGCGCCGCGAGCTGTGATCGGAACTCCTCGACCCGTTCTCCGTGCCCCACTGCTTCGTCCGACCGCTCGACGTACTCGCGCAGGCGGGCCTCGAGGGCTTCGTGTTTGTCGAGCAACGCGCTGATGCGCCTGTTGAGCGCGAGCAACACCGCACGCAGGCCACTCTCGTACCGATCGAACCCGGCCCTGGCGACGTCGACGAGTTCGTCGCCGACCGTCGCGTTCGCCGCCGCGACCGAATCGAGCGGGTGGTCGACGATCCGACCGGCCGGCCCCGAGTCGTCGTCGTCCGACGGTGACGTCCCGATAGCGTCGTCGAGCCACGCCGCACCGCTCCGGACGGCGTCCGCGAACAGTTCGACGGCCGCGCCCTCCGTCGCCACCGCGGCCTCGAGCCCTGCCGTCACCGCGTCGTCGACCCGCCGCTGGCAAACGAGTCCGTTCCAGACCGCCATCCGTCCCTCGCGGACGGCGTCCCGCTGGAGACCGAAGACCCGATCCATCGCGTCGGTCTCGTGATGTGCCATACCGTGGCACAGTGGTTCGACACGGATATACCCTCGTTTCGAAACGGGGGGCGAGTCAGCCGTAGTGGGGTCCGTCGTGGTCGGTGCCGCCGAAGTCGGGGTCGTAGACGGCCTCGTCCTCGGTGCCGAGGACGTCCACCTCGGCGAGCAGCCCCTTCCGGGCGACCCGGGAGAGCGCGTGGTCGACGAGCTTGATCCGCTCGGGAACCGGCGTGTCCATCTCGCCGATCATACAGCTTCCCGGCGGGACCTTCATCGTCTGGATGTTCTTGTCGGCGTACGCGCTCAGGTCCTCGTCCTCGGGGAGGCCACCGTCACGGTAGGCCTCGCTCCAGACGTTCCCGATGGGGTGGAAGTTGCTGGAGAGGTTCGGGCCCCCGTCGACGAGGAACACCCGGACGCGTTCGCCCTGCTGGACCTCGACGGGGCCGTAGCGGGCGGCCGCCCAGGCGTACTTCTCCCCGTTCAGGAGGACGTACGTGGGCTGCTCGGCGGCCATGGCCTCGAAGTCGAAGCCGTGGTGGCCCTCCTGGCCGGTGTCCTTGTCGGTGTACAGCTCGTGCTGGCCGAGGTACAGCTCCCGGTCGACCTCGGGGAGCCCCTGTTTCGGCTCGACCACGATCATCCCGAACATCCCGGCGCTGATGTGGTAGTCGAGGTTCGGGACGGCGCAGTGGTAGATGAACGCGCCGGGGTAATTGGCCTGGAACCGCATCGAGTTCTCGCTACCCGGGGAGGCCGTCGTCGCCACCGCCCCGCCGCCGGTCCCGTAGACCGCGTGGAAGTCGACGTTGTGGGGCATGGCGTTCTCGGGCGCGTTCTCCATGGTGAACTCGACCGTGTCACCCTGCCGGACCCGGATCATCGGTCCGGGGATCTGCCCGTCGAAGGTCATGTAGTCGAACGTGACCCCCGGCTCGATCTCCGCCGTGACCTCCTCGACTGTCAGCGTCACCTCGTGGGTCCGGGGGGACGACCAGTCGACGGGGTCCGGCAGGTCCGTCGGATCCGCGGCCACCCGGTCGGCGTCCGTCTCGGCGGGGCCGTCGGACTGCTGGGTCAGCGTGTTATTCTCCGTCTCGGTCACCGCCGGCGCCTCGTTCCCGGCACAGCCGGCGACGGTCGCCGCCGCGCCGCTGATCCCGAGCGCCTGCAGCCACTTTCGCCGCGTTGAATCGAACATTGGGAGTCACCTTACAGATGTGAGTAGCGGGTGACAGGGGATAAACAGGGAACCGCGTTCTTGGCCCGTGAGAAGCTTTCTCGGGGCGTTAGAACATCGTCGAGGATCGCCGAACCGGTTCGGATACCTTATAAGCAAAACATGAACGGGTAGACCAGCGCGACCCGATCACCGTCGGCCAGCCGGGTGTCGAGCCCGTCCAGCGACTCGTTGAAGCGACCGTTGACCATCACGCGAGCGTACGCGCGAGTCTGCTCACCTTCCGGGTTCGCGTTCCACTTCCCGGGGAGGTCCTCCTCGACCGGGGCCCAGCCACGAGTCGTCGCCTCGGCCTCCGTCTCGGCGATGAGCATGTCCGCGACGTCGTACTCGTCGAAGAAGGCCGCGAGGAACTCCCGGAGGGTGTTCCCGGCGAAGGCGAACTCGAACCGCGGCTCGCCCACCGCCGTCCGGACGTGGCCGGTACACTTGACGGTCACCGTCGTCTCCGCGGCGTCGGCGTCCGGGCCCTGCTCGGTCGCTGTTCCTGGCATGGAACGGGATAACGGCTCCCCCAACCAAAGCCCCATCCCGAACTTGTTCGGTCGGTACGACTGCCCCCATCGTTCGAGAACATGTTCGGGACATCGGGTTTGGCGGGCGGGCGAGTAGCCAGAGATACCATGAGCGTCTCACACGACGACGTCGAGCCCGTGACGGAGACGGCCCACGACAACTCCTGGTCGGCGAACCTGGAGAAGCCCCACCACGCCGAGGACCGGGAGCTCGTGCTCGCCCACGCCCGCGACGCCGTCGACCACACCGTCCCCGGCAACCACGTCAACCTCGTCACCCACGGGGACCACGGCCACCCTGAGACGTACCTCTTCGGCGAACTCGACGCCGCGTACGGGGACGAAGTCGAATACGAGTACGTCGAACAGTGCGGCTGTGGCGGTCACGTCACCCGCGTCCACGTCCAGGACTGAGCGGCCGAGCGCAGACCCACGGATTCTCGCCCGCTGGGAATCCTGCCCGTCGTTACGACCCCGCCACCCACATCGAGTCACATGAACCGCGACCTCGACACGAGCCGACGGCCGATGGTGTTGATCTGGGAGGTGACGCAGGCCTGCGAACTGGCCTGCGAGCACTGCCGCGCCGACGCCCAGTCGGCGCGTCACCCCGACGAACTCACGACCGAGGAGGGGAAAGCCGTCCTCGACTCGGCCCGCGAGTTCGCCGACAATCAGCTCGTCGTCCTCTCGGGCGGCGACCCCTGCAAGCGCCCGGACCTCACCGAACTCGTGCGCTACGGGGACGAGATCGGGTTGAGCATGTCGCTGACCCCCAGCGGCACCGACGAGTTGACCGGCGACGTCCTCGAAGATCTCTCAGACGCCGGCCTCCGGCGGATGGCCCTCAGCCTCGACGGCGGCGATGCCGCGGCGCACGACGCCTTCCGCGGTGAGGCAGGCAGTTTCGACGAGACGGTTCGGGCGGCCGAACACGCGAAAGCGGCCGGCCTCCCGCTGCAGATCAACACGACGGTCTGTGCACAGACGGTCGATCAGCTCCCGGCGATCAGGGATCGGGTCCGGGAGTTCGGCGCCGTCCTCTGGAGCGTCTTCTTCCTCGTCCCGGTCGGTCGCGGTCGGTTGCTCGACCCGATTGCCCCCGAGCGGGCCGACGCGGTCATGGAGTGGCTGGCCGAGACGGCCGACGAGGAACCATTCGGCGTCAAGACGACCGAGGCACCCCACTACCGGCGCGTGAAGTTACAGCGCCGTGAGGGCGACGCCGAGGACCGGGGGCTCCGCCGCCGCGGCGGGATCGTCGCAGGCGACGGCTTCGCGTTCGTGAGCCACACCGGCGAGATCTACCCGTCGGGCTTCCTGCCCGAGGCCGCCGGCACCGTCCCGGCGGACGACCTGGTCGACGTCTACCGGAACTCGGACCTGTTCACCGCGCTCCGGGACCGCGACGCGCTCTCCGGGAAGTGCGGGGCCTGTGAGTTCCGGCACGTCTGCGGCGGCAGCCGGTCCCGGGCGTACGCGACGACGGGCGATCCGCTGGCGAGCGACCCGCTCTGTCCGCACGTCCCCGAGGGATTCGACGCCGCGGGCGATTAGACCGACCGCTCCGCGACCGGGCCGATGACTTTCTCCTGGGCCGCCGCCAGGTGTTCCGAGAGCGTCGACGCCGAGATGTCGAGTTCGGCCGCGACTTCCTCGGCGTTGGCGCCCTTCGGGTAGTCGAAGTAGCCCATCTCGTAGGCCAGTGCCAGCACCTCGCGCTGGCGACCGGTGAGCCGGCCGGTGTCGACGGAGACGAACCCGTCGCCGACGAGTTCGCCCGACTGCCGCAGGTTCCGGACCGTCACGTCTTCGAACCGCTCGCGCGCGGCCGCGACGATGTCGCGAACCCGGTCGGTGTCGGGGGCGTAGAACACCATGTAGAGCGTTCCGTCGACCGCGTGGACGTCGCTGACCGGGCAGCCGAACCCCTCCACGAGGTCGGCGAGGCAGGCCTCGGCGTCGCACTGGCAGCGGTACCGCACGCCTTCCTCGGTCCGGAACACCGGATCGCCCTCGACGCCCGTATCCGGGGCGTCGGCCTGGACCGTGAACTCAGTGTTCGTGTCGTCCTGTGACCCGCAACTGGTTCGGGCGACCGAGGCGACTCGCGCGCCGCTGTCTGCGGAGGCGGTCGCGAGCGGACACTCGTCCGGCCGGGTGATCGCGAGCGTCACCCGCACGCCCGCCGGGATCGGGTCGGAGTCGACCGTGTTCATACCTGTGAGTTCGCCGGGAACTCCCAAAACGCCCTGGCGCGATTCCCAGGGCGTAAGAACGGTCAGTTCGCCTCTGGGAGCAACGCTCCGTCCAGTTCCGCCACGAACTCCTTGACGACGGTCTCCTCGGCGCGGTGGAGCGTCTCGCTGACGGTCGATTTCGCCATCCCGAGGTGGTCGGCCAGCTCCGTCAGCGAGGACTCACGCGGGGTGTCGTAGTAGCCCTGCTGGACCGCGGCGACGATCAGGTCGCGCTGGCGGTCGGTCAGCAGTTGTTCGGTCGCGTCCACAGTCCGGCGGACGTACTCCACGTCGAAGGACATCCCGAACTGCTCGAGCTGGGTCCCGAACTTCGACAGCCGGTCCTGCGAGGCGGTCACCTCGACGGTCGCGCGGCCGTCCTGGATCTCGACAGGCGGTTCCAGCGGGACTCCCGACTCCCTGACCGAGAACAACAGCAGTGGCTCGGTGGTCTCGAACTGGATCAGCGTCCGGTCGTCGGACTCGCCGAGTAACTCGAGCGAAAGGATCGACTCCCGCTCCTCGATGCGCTTGACCACGGCCGGGATGTCGGGCCCGCTGAGTTCGACCAGACCGACGCCCGTGTCATCGGTGGGCAGGGCCGCCAGCACTCGGAACTCGACGTCGGGGAACTCAGTCGAGATCTCCCCGATCCAGGCCGCCTGCGGCAACCGTACACTCAGTTTGGCTCGTGGCATCTCTCTGTACCAGGTGGTTCGGGGCCGTCGGTCCAGTACGTGTCTCCGAACATGTTCGGCCAACAGTCCGAACCGGTTCGGGATAAGGGTTGGGACCGGTCGGATCGTATCGTCCCCTATGGGAGTCGAGACCACTGAGCTGGCCGACAGAGCGGTCGAGGCGACCGGTGCGCCGGCGGACGCGCCGCGGGATCGGCTCGACGCGCGGGACCTCGGGCCGCCAAAGCCCCTGAAGAACACGCTGGAGAGACTGACGGAACTCGACGACGATACCGTGCTCGTCCAGCTGAACGATCGCGCGCCCCAGCACCTCTACCCGAAACTCGACGATCGAGGGTACGAGTACGGCACGGCCGAGTACGACGCGGCCGTGGTGACGACGATCTGGACCCCGTAGATGCCCGCGAGCACGTCAGAGTCGACCGAAGCCGACGAACCGGGCGCGCCGGACGTCGAGACGGCGATCTCGCGGATCGAGGACCGCGCCGCCACAGTCCGGGACCGTCAGGTCCGCAGCGCGCTGGCGACCCTGGACGCGCGCGGCGACCTCGATCAGGAAACGCGGGCGGCTGTCGAGAGGGTGGCCGACCGGCTCACCGAGCGATTACTCGCGACGCCGAAAGAAGGGCTGCGGGCCGCGGCCTCGGACCGGGACGCCGCGGCGGTCGCGATCGAGCTGTTCGGCGACTAGTCCTCGACCCGCTGGGAGAGGACGAGGAGCGCTTCACTGTCCTCGACCGCCTCCGGCGACACCTCGCGACGCCCGTCGAACCGGATCACGTCGTCCGGTTCCAGCCGGTGAGTCTCATCGTCCAGGTCGAGATCTACAGTTCCCGAGAGCAGGTGCAGGACGACCGTCCGCTCGGGGTGGCGGTGCGGGTCGACGCGCTCGCCGGCGTCGAGCGACAGCCGGATCACCAGCGGCTCGTCGAACAGTTTCGCGTGCGGTGCCGCGGTCAGGTCGGACAGCGAGATGGTCTCTGCCATCACTGCTTGGGGAACTCGGCGACGAACTTCTCGGGGCCCTCGCGGCGGACCTCGTAGTTCTCGGCGTCGAAGTCCTCTACCTCGGCCTCCATCTCGTAGTACAGTGGCTTCGGGTCGTGGTCGTTGATCAGGCGCAGGGTGTCGCCGTCGTCCATCTCGGCGAAGGTGTCCATGATCTTCGGGTGCCGGTCCTTGGGCTCGATCTCGCGGACGTCGATCTCTGGCATACACCGAGTGTACGCCGTCCGTCCTCTTCCCCTTGTTCCGAATATGTTCGGCTCACGGTTCGAACGTTCCCTGCTGGAGGCCGCGGCGGACGGGTTCGTGCTCGGCGTCGGTCGGCGGCGGCGCGGTCACGAGGACCGCCTCCAGGCGCTCGTCGTCGTCGGCTCTGACGCCGCGATCGCGGCCGGCCGGCACGCTGACGACGGAGCCGGGTTCGACGGCGTGGTCGGTGTCGCCGTCCCGGACGATCCCGGTGCCAGACTGGACGACGACGGTCACGTCGCTGTCTGGCGCGTGGACGGGGATGAACTGCCCGGGCTCGAAGTACCCGCAGACGACCTTCGAGTGCTCGGTTCGGAAGACCCCCTGCGCGCTGAACTGCTCGTCGTCGTAGGCCCGCTCGTCGTCGACGTGGGTGGCTGGCATGTCCGATCCTACCGCCCGGCGCGTCCTGCCGGTTGTCCCGAACCGGTTCGGGGGCGGGACTTTTCTGGCGGCCGTGCGAGGGGTCTGATATGTCGACGGCGAGCGCGACCGTCTCGAAGTGGACCCGGCGGTTCGTCGCGGCCGGAGCCTGCTTTCTGGTCCTCTGGGGCCTCGCCGCCGTCGCCGGGCTCCCGCGCCGGACGGAGGTGACCCTCGCGCTGTTCGGCTTCGTGTTCCACACCCTCTTCGGGAAGGCCTACGCGCTCGTCCCCTCGTACTTCGACCGGGGGCTCGCGTTTCCGCACGCGCCGGCGGTCCACCTGCCGCTCTCCGTCGGCGGCGTCGCGGCCCTCGCGGCGGCTGGTCTGCCCCGGGTTCCGACCGCAGTCGCCGCCGCGGGCGCCCTGTTCTGGGCGACCGGCGTCGCCGTCTTCCTCGGGACGCTCGCCTGGACGGTCCGGGACAACCCCACGGGAGCCGAAACCGGGACCGGGGACCACGACGCCGACCGGCGGTCGGTGGATCGCTTCGCCAACGCCGCGATGCCCATCGCCTTCGCCTACCTCGCGCTCGGCAGCTACGCGCTGCTCGCTGCGCATCTCCCGCTCCCCAGCCCGTTCGACGGTTACGCCCCCCGACGCACGCACCTGTTCGCCGCCGGGACCGCCGCCCTGCTCGTCTTCGCCATCGGGTTCCGACTCCTCCCCCGTCTGCTCGTCGCGTCGCCACCGGAGTCCCTGGTCGCGCTCGCGCTTCCTTTCGGCGCGCTCGCACCGCTGCTTCTGGCCAATACGCTGCCCGCCGGCCCGTTCTTCCGGTTCGGGGCCGCCGTCGAGACCCTGGCGGTGGTCGCGTACGCGCTGGCAGTCCTGGCGCTCGTCGTCGAGAGCGACCGTGAACGGGTCGGCCGTTACGGCGTCGTCGCGGGTGCGCTGTTCGGCGTCGCCGTCGTCGGACTGGGGGTCCAGTTCGCCGTAGCCGGCCTCGACCCCACGCTCATCGCGTCCCACTACCGGTTCGCGCTGATCGGCTTCCTCGGGCTGACGATCGTGGGCGTCGCCGTCCAGTTCTACCCGCCGGCCGTCGGGGAGTTCCCCGTCGACGGCGACTGGATCGCCCTCGGCGCGATGGCGGGGCTGGGCGGCGGCCTCGTCCTCGACCTGTTCGGCCGACTCGCCGGTCTCCCGGCAGTCGCGACCGCGGGCCTCGGGATCGCACTGCTGGGCGCGCTCTCCTACGCCGGCCTCCTGTTCGGGATCTTCCGCCAGCGGGCGCGGCGCTAGAACGGCGTCTCCGGCCCGTCCGCGTACCCCTCCTCGTTGGGGACGCCCGGCTGACCACCGCCCGCGCCGCCGCGGGGATCCGGGAGCGCGCCGGACTCGAGGTAGCGAGCCTCGTGATCGCGGAGCTCCTCGTTGATCACCGAACTCTTGTGATGCATCCCGTCGACACGCACCCGAACGAGGTCGTACTCGTGGCGGTCGGCGAGGCCGTTCCAGGCGCGGAACGAGCCCTTCGCGAGCGTCGTGCTCTGGGGGCAAAACTCGGTGGTGGGCGTGAATTCGGCCCGGAGGACGCGGCGGTCGCCGGCGTCCGGCCCGTCGACGTCGGCGTCCGGACGCTCGCGGGCGTACCGGTAGCCCGCGTCGGGGTGGCGCACGTCGAGGTTGAGCCGGGCCAGGTTGTAGCCGAAGGTCATGTCGTAGACCCCGCGTTCGTCGAACAGCCAGCGGGTCAGCCGGTGGAAGGCGACGTGGTCCCGGCCCGTGAGCACGTCGTGATCGGTCAGAAACGCGCCGGGCTCGGGGATGCTCCCCGGGACGAACGCGTCGTAGTCGTCGAACGTCGCGTCGTCGGCGGAGAAGGGCGAGGGGATGTCCATACTCCCGGTAGGACCCGCCGATCCCTGTGTTCGGCCCCGAACACGTTCGAGGGTCGGCGGCGTCAGCTCTCGTCGGCCGCCCCGCCGAACAGCGCGGCCATGAGCTTCGTCTGCGCGGCGGCGAGGTGTTCGGCGAACGTCGACGGCGCGACCTCGAGCGCGGCCGCCACCTCCTCGGCGTTGGCGCCCTTCGGTCGCTCGAAGTAGCCCGCTTCGTGCGCGGTCCGCAACACTTCGCGCTGCCGGGGCGTGAACTCCCCCTTGTCGACGAAGACCGGTTCGGACCGGCTCCCGTCCTCGCCGGACCGCCGGAGCGACCGGACGGTGACCCCCTCCTCGCGCTCCCGCAGGTCGGCGACCACGTCGCGGAGGACGGCGAGGTCCTCGGCGATGAAGGAGAGCACGACCGAGCCGCCCTCGGCGCTCACGTCGCGCACCGGACAGCCGTGTCGCTCGACGAGTTCGCAGGCGCAGTTCTGCCCTGCCTGGCGTTCGAGCCGGTGGACCGTCTCGGAGTCGTAGCTGAACAGCGTCTCGCCGGGCACGTCGGACCCTTCGACGGTGGCGTCGGTGGTCACCTCGACGGTCACCGTTCCGTCGACGGGGCGACTCTGGGAGACCGACCGGACCCGCCCGCCGGTGCTCATCGGGGCGACCGGACAGCAGTCCGGTTCCCTGACAGCGACGGTTGCGAGGATGCCTTCGGCCATGTTCCCCGGTCGCCCGCCCCGGACAAAACCGTTGCCCTCGATTTAAAGGCCCCCTATTCAGTGGGTCGCACTCTAACAGCGGTCACGGCCCAGCCACACCTATTCGCGCTTCGACACCGACCCGACGGACGTTGGGACGGCGGACCGCCGGCGACGGCGCCGGCAAGGGGTCCGACCCGAGCGAGCGGTCGTCCCGCAGGTCGCGAATCGACGGCTTTCCGACCACGCATGCAAGGCAAAACGATCGTCATTCTGCTCGTACTGCTCGCGGTGTTGCTCCCGACGTGGTACGTGGCATCACAGGGCGAGCCACCGTCCGAGGAGATACAGATCGACCAGAGCGTCAACGAGATCAGCCCGCTCGAAGGGTTTCTCGACACGCCGAACAAACTGTCGCCCAGCCAGGTCGGGGTGATCGTCTGGATCGCCCTGTTTGCCCTCGTGGGCACCCTCGCCTTCTTCCATCGCTTCATGAACCGCGCGGCTCGGCCCGACGCCGGGGTCGACGCCACGGTTCGGGGGACCTCGGAGGCGACCGATGGCGGGGCCGCCGAGGGCGCCAGCGGGCCCTCGTCCGATTCGCGCTCCGACGGGGGCGTCGTCTCGCTCCCCTGGATCGAGACCGAGGATCGCTGGCTCGTGGAGTACCACGCAGCCAGCGACGCGAAGGAGGGGCTGATCGCGATGGGCGGGCTGACCGTCCTGACGATCGCCTTCGCGGCCCTGTTCACCGGCGAGTACCTCACGCTGGCCCGGACCCAGTACTTCGGCGTCTACGCCTTCGGGATGTTCATGTCGCTGACCGGGCTCACGGTGTCGTACTACGCCTGGTTCATGCCCCACATGGAAGTGGCCGAACGGAGGGGACACTGATGGACCGCGAGACGACCGACGCCGATCTGGGCCGGACGTACCCGACGGGCGACGAGGGTGACGCGAGCGACGGCGGCTGTCCCTGTTCGGCCACCGGCGACGCGATGGCCGGCGGCCGCCCGAGCATCTACCAGGACTTCTACGGCGACTGCCGCGCCGAGATGGAGCGCCGCGACTACGCCAAGGCGCTCGCGACCATCGGCGGACTCACCGCCGTCGGCAGCCTGACCGCGCCGCTTTTGAGCCTGACGCAGGTCTTCGAGCGCGAGTACACGGGGCCGATCTACTCCGACGGCGTCGCGCTGGTCGACGACGCCGGCGAGCGGATCCAGGAGGGGCGGCTCTCGGCGGGCGAACAGCTGACCGTCTTCCCCGAGCCCCGGCCCGGACTGGCCGACTCGCCGACGCTGCTCGTCCGGTTCGAGGAGGGCGAGTACGGCGGCGACACGAACCTCGAGTACACCGTCGGCGGGTACGCCGCCTACTCGAAGGTGTGTACCCACGCCGGCTGCATGGTCGCCGACCGGGACGGCACGACGATGGTCTGTCCCTGCCACTCCGGCCGGTTCGACCCGCTCTCGGGCGCGGCGGTCACCGGTGGGCCGCCACCACGCAAACTCCCGCAACTCCCGATCACGCTGTCGAGCGAGGGGCACCTCGTCGCTACCGCCGACTTCGAGGGCACCATCGGCCCGGGGGGTGAGTGATGGGGCGACTCGACCGCATCTACGGCTTCTTCGACGACCGGCTGGATCTGACCGAGAGCCAGTCGTTCCTCGGGAAGGCCTTCCCCGCAGAGGATTCGTTCCTCCTCGGGGAGGTCGCCCTCTTTTGCTTCCTGATCCTCGTGCTGACGGGGATGTTCCTCGGCTTCTTCTTCGAGCCGAGCACCACGGAGGTCGAGTACGAGGGCAGCGTCGCCGAGTACCAGGGCGAGGACCTCCCGGAGGCGTTCGTGAGCGTCCTCAACATCACCTACGACGTGCCCTTCGGGATGCTCCTGCGCCGGATGCACCACTGGGCCGCGCACCTGTTCGTCGCCTCGATGGCGTTGCACATGCTCAGGGTCTTCTTCAACGGGGCCTACCGCAACCCGCGGGAGCTCAACTGGCTCGTGGGCACCGGGCTGGCCGGCACGTCGATGTTCGCGGCCTACACGGGCTACGCGTTACCGTTCGACGAGTTCGCCAGCACGGCCGTCGGCATCGGTTACAACGTGGCCCTGTCGGTCCCCATCATAGGCGAGACTCTCGGGCAACTGGTCTTCGGTGGGAGCTTCCCGTCCAGCGCCACGATACCCAGACTCTTCTTCCTGCACGTACTCGTCTTGCCGCTGGTCATCGCGGGACTGTTAGCGCTGCACATGGGGATCCTGATACGCCAGAAGCACACCGAGGCCGAGCGGGACGGCGACGTCCCGGGTCGTGAGCCCGTCGACCGGGACGACGGCAGCGTCGTGGTCGGTCTGCCAGCCGTGCCCAACCAGGTCGCGGTGAGCGCCGTCGTGTTCTTCCTGACGCTGGCGGTGCTCTCCCTGCTGGCCGGGTTCCTGCCGGTCCACAACATCGCCGAGTACGGCCCCAACAACCCGGCGTCGACCCCGTCGCTGGTGATGCCAGACTGGTTCCTGATGTGGGGCTACGGGTTCCTGAAGCTCGTGCCGTCGTGGCTGAGCTTCGACCTGCTCGGGATTCACGTCAGTTCCGAGTTCGTCGGCGGCCTGCTGCTGCCCGGCCTGGTGTTCGCGGTGGTGGCCGCCTGGCCGTTCATCGACTACAGCGAGGAGCAGGTCCACTTCGCCGAGAGCCCGCTGAAACGGCCCTGGCAGACGGCGGTCGGGATCGCCGGCGTGACCTTCATCATGGTGGCCTCGATCGCCGGCATGGACGTGATCGTGGCGGACCTCGTCGGCGCCTCGACGGCGGCCATCAGGCCGTACCTGCTCGGGGCGCTGCTGACCGTCCCCGTGGTCGCGGGGTTGATCACGTACGTGACGCTCCGTGAACCGGACGCGGACCCGCCCACGGAGGGCGAGGAGACGGCGGCGGACGGGCGAGGCGAATCGGGCGGTCGAACTGACGGCGACGCGAGCGACGACGGAGGTACGGATGACTGACATGGCACTGGACGCACGGCGGTATCGCTGGCTGGATCGGGCGAGCAAACTCGTCGGGGTCGCGCTGATCGCAGCGGGCCTCGAGGTCGGCGGCGGCACGGCGACGGGCCTCGTGCTGGCGGCGCTGGGCGTGACCTGTGGACTGGCAACCGTGGTGATCGACCGATGAGCGGCGGCCGGGACACAGGGGAGGACGCGGCGGACGTCGACGCCGCGCGCCGGGACTTCCTGAAAGGGATCGGCGCGGCGACGGCGGTCGGCGTCACCGGGTTCGGCCTGGGACAGCAGAGCGAGATGAACAGTTTAGAGGTCGTCGA